>DASUOE010000266.1:0-4536 GCA_036276805.1 Woeseiaceae bacterium
GCGCCCGCCCTGCTTGCTCGACCCGGGCTGACCGATGCCCCCGAGTGATTGCCGTCAGCCGCAGGGCGTGCGGCTCGCCAGTTCCGCCGCGGCCGCGGCGAGGTCTGCCTCCGTATCGACACCGCGCCCGGGCCGGACGGCGGGAATGCCGACACGGATCGTCATGCCGAGCGACAGCGCGCGCAGCTGCTCGAGCTGTTCGACGAGTTCGAGGCGCGACGGCGGGCTCGCGACGAGCTGCCGGAGCACGCCGCAGCGATAGGCATAGATGCCGTGGTGATGCAGTGCGGATTCCCGCGCGATGTCGCGGTTCGCCGCATCCCGCGCGCAGGGTATTGCGGCGCGGCTGAAGTAGAGGGCATTGCCGGCGTCGTCGCGTACGACCTTCACGACGTTCGGGTCTTCGAAGTCCGCCTGGGAAAGCAGCGGCGACGCGAGCGTGGCAATGTCCGCGTCGGAGTCGGCGAGCAGCCCGGCCGCCTGGTCGATCAGCCCCGGGGGCATGGCCGGTTCGTCGCCCTGCAGGTTGACGACGATGCGCTCGTCCGGCCACCCGCGTTGTTCGGCGACCTCAGCAAGACGCTCCGTGCCCGAGCGATGCTGCGCTCCGGTCAGGCACACGCTCGCGCCGAAGTTCTTCGCGGCGTCGACGATCCGGGCGTCATCGGTAGCGATGACCACGTCCAGCGCCGCGCTTTCCCTGCCCCGCCGCCATACGTGCTCGATCATCGGCCGCCCGCCGATGGTCCTGAGCGGCTTTCCCGGCAGCCTGACCGACGCGTAGCGGGCCGGTATGACGACGACGAATCCGCTCACCCGGGCGACTCCGCCCGGCGTTCAACTGCGGGACTGATCGTTGCCCCGCGCAGCCTGGACACCATCTGGTCCAGCCATGGCGCTGCGTGCGCAGGGTCGGCGATCACTTCGACAGGCACATACCAGTAACGGTCGCCGAGCCGATTGCCGAGTTTCACGGCATCCTTCTCCGTCATCAGTACGTCGAAGGCATCGGCGAAATCCACGTCGGCCGGCGTCAGCGGGGCGTGATCGGGCAGCGCGTGCTCGATCACCTGGATGTCCGCCGTACGGAGCTGCCGGAAAAAACGCGCCGGGTTGCCGATGGCGGCAACCGCGTGTACCGTGCGCCCGGCGAACGCCGCGAGGGGCCGTACGAGCGAGCCGTTAAGCCGTCGCGCCTCCGTCGCGCGCAGTTCGAACGCCATGGCATTCTGCTCCGCCGCCGTCGGGCACGGCGCCGTGACCGGTCCGTTCACCAGCACCTGGTCGACTTCACACAGGCGCTTCAGCGTGTCGCGCATCGGGCCCGCCGGCAATGGCAGGTGATTGCCGAAGCCCCGGCTGCCGTCGACGACACAGATCTCGTAGCTGCGCCCGAGACGCAGGTGCTGCAGCCCGTCGTCCGCGATGACCAGATCGACGCCGTCCTCGACGAGCATCTCCGCGGCGCGCACGCGATTGCGATCGACACACACAGGCAGCCCGGTACGCCGCGCGAGCAGGACCGGTTCGTCGCCGACTACCGCGGGGTCGCTCATGGCGTCCACGCGCATCGGCGCATCGGAGCGGCTGCCGCCGTAGCCACGGCTGACGATGCCGGGTGCAAAACCGCGATCTCGCAGGGCACACGCGAGCCAGATCGTCACCGGTGTCTTGCCGGTGCCGCCCGCGGTGAGGTTGCCGACGACGACCACCGGCACCGGCAGGTGTGCCTGCTTCAGGACGCCGCCGGAGTACAACCAGCGGCGCACGGCAACGGCGAGGCCGTAGACCACCGAGAGAGGCAGCAACAGCCACTTGCCGATGCCCGGCCCGTACCAGACCTCCTGCAACCATCGTTCGAGCCATGCACGCATCATCTATTCGTCGCTGAACTGCATGCGGTAGAGCGCTGCGTAGTGACTGTCCGCGGCGAGCAGCTCCGCGTGCCGACCTGCCTCGACGATGCGACCGGCATCGAGCACGACGATCTGGTCCGCACGTTCCACCGTCGAAAGCCGGTGGGCAATGACGAGCGTCGTCCGGTCTTTCATCAGCACGTTCAGGGCATCCTGGATGCGGCGCTCGGACTTCGTATCGAGCGACGACGTGGCCTCGTCGAGTATCAGTATCGGCGCGTTTTTGAGGAGTGCACGGCCGATCGCGATGCGCTGTCGTTGACCGCCGGACAGCAGCACTCCGCGGTCGCCGACTGCCGTCTCGAGCCCCCTGGGCATCTCGTCGGCGAAATCGCTCACGTACGCGGCATCCGCCGCGCGCCGTACCTCGTCGGGCGACCGGTCCTTGAGCTGCCCGTAGGCAAGATTGTTCGCTATCGTATCGTTGAACAGGACGACGTCCTGGCTGACGACGCTGATATTGTTGCGCAGGCTCGCGAGCGTCAGGTCGCGAATGTTGACGCCGTCGATGAGGATATCGCCGGCATCGGGATCGTAGAACCGTGGCAGCAGGCTCGCGAGCGTGCTCTTGCCGCTGCCGGAGTGGCCGACGATCGCGAGCGTTTCACCGGCGCGGACCGACAGCGATATCCCGGCGAGAACCGGCTTGCCATCGGTGCCGTAGGTGAAGTGGACGTCGCGAAACTCCACGTCCCCGCGGAGGCGACCGGCGTCGATAGTCCCCGTGTCGAGTTCGTCGTCCTCGTCGAGCACCCGGAACAGGCTGTCCGCGCCCGCGATGCCGCGCTGCAGTGTCGCACTGATGTTGGTCAGCCGGCGCACCGGCTGCAGCATCAGCATCATGGCGCTGAAGAACGAGATAAATTCCCCGTTCGTGAGCGCCTCCTGTTCCGACTGGTAGCTTGCGGCGTAGATGACGGCGGCGACCCCGATGCCGAAGACGACCTGCGTCACGGCGACGCCCAGTGACCGCACACGGATGAGCTTGAGGTTCTGGCGCCGGTTTTGCCGGTCCACGGTCTCGAAGCGGGTCTTTTCGTAGTCGTAGCCCAGGAACGACTTGACGACCCAGTTGCCGCGCACGACCTCGTCCGTAACCTGCGTCACCTCTCCCACCGTATCCTGGATGCGGTTCGAGTACCGCCGGAACGCGATGCCAAGGATGCGGACGAGTACCGCAACGACGGGAAACAGGAAGGCGACGAACAACGACAGCATTACGCTCTGGTACAGCATGACGACGATGGCGGCGATCACCGTGAGCACGTCCCGGATCGCGATCGTGACGACGTTCGTCACCGATTCGGCCACCATCTCCACGTTGTACGTCATGCGCGACAGCAGCGGCCCGGCCGCATGCGAGTCGAAGAAGCGCGCCGGCAGCGTCAGGTACTTGACGAACACCTCCCTGCGCAGGTCGCTGATCACGGAGCGGCCGATGTAGCCGAGCGACAGTTCGGTTGCGAAACCCGTCAGGCCGCGCAGGATGAACAGGGCGACGAAGGCGAGCGGAATCCAGGTCGCCGCGGGCAGCCCCTCGGCGCCCAGCCCCTGGTCGAGCAGCGGTTCGAGCAGCCAGACGAGTCCGCCCTCGACCGCTGCGGTCGCGGCCATGGCGAGCGCGGCGATGAGACCGACCAGCCTGTGGGGCGCAACGTATCGCCACAGGCGCCCGTAGACGACGCGGATGCGGGAGTCGGCCTGCCTTGCCATGTCGCCGCCGCCGGTGCTAGTCGTCGTCCGTCGGGTCGTTGACGGTCGCGATGTTGATCTGCGTGAAGCCGAGTCGGCCGGCGACGTCCATCGACGTCACGACGTACTGGTGTTTCGCGTTCGCATCGGCACTGATCGTAAGCGGCAGGCTGTTGTCGCCGCCCGAGACCTTGCGCAACGCGTTGCGGATCGTCTCGGGGCGGTTGTTGATGAGCTCGCGGCCGTTCATGAACACGGTGCCGGTTTCCGTGATCATGATGTCGATGCGCTCCGGCGATTCCTCGACCTGCTCCGCCGCGTCGGTTTCCGGCAGCCGGATCTCGATCTGCGACTGCTTGACGAAGCTGGTCGACACCATGAAGAAGATGAGCAGGAGCAGGACGACGTCGATCAGGGACGTCAGGTTCACCTCGGGTTGCGGCCTGCTGCGCTGGCTGAGTTTCATATGTCGTCGCGTTCCTGGCGGCGATGCAAAGCCTCGACGAGCTTGATCGCCTCCTTTTCCATCGACACGACCAGCGTGTCGATGCGGTTGCGGAAGTAGCGGTAGCCGATGAGCGCCGGGATCGCCACCGTGAGGCCTGCAGCCGTCGTGATCAGCGCCTCCGCGATGCCCCCGGCCAGCACCAGGGGGTTGCCGACGCCGTGTGTCGTGATGGCGGAAAACACCTTGACCATGCCGATCACCGTCCCCAGCAGGCCGAGGAGCGGCGAGATCGCGGCAATGGTGCCGAGCGTCTCGAGATAACGCTCCAGTTCGTGGACGACGTGCCTGCCGGTGTCCTCGATGCTTTCCTTCATTACCTCGCGCTGGCGGTCGCGGTTAATGAGGCCCGCGGCCAGAATCTGGCCGAGCGCAGAGCCCTGGTGCAGGCTCTGGATCTGTTTCTGGTCGAGCTGGTCCTTC
>DASUOE010000267.1:0-21655 GCA_036276805.1 Woeseiaceae bacterium
CCGCGCGGTTTCGAGGTGTGCCCGGCGCCCGCGCCGTACGGGCCCGGCCGCCCGTTCAGCGCCGGCCCGCGGCGTCGTCCTGGCCGGTATCAGCCGTCCTTGCCCACCTGAGCAGTTTGTGCGGGCGGACGGTCGACGGCCCTTAGCTCCGCCATGTCCCTGACGATGTCGGCGGCCTGGCGCAGCAGGACGTCCGGGACGTCCTCTTCGTCCATTTCCTCGATGCTGGCGAGCGGTTCGAGGTTCAGGGCCTGCCGGCGCTCGTTCTCGCGCTGAAGCCGGCGCTCGAGCTCCAGCTCCCGTTCCTCGCGCCGAACGTCGAGATTCAGCGAAACCGTGTCCTTGGCGCGAATCTCCTCGTATTCCTGGATACCGTCCAGAAGCCAGCGGAAATTCGGATCCGCCTTGGCGCGGTTCTCCTGGTTCACGGCCAGCGACTGGATCGTCGTGTCGAGTGGCGAGCCCGCGGCGAAGCGCGTGGAGCGGATGGTGTCCCAGGGCAGGGCACTGTCGCGCACCGACTCGCCGATTTCCTCGGCATCGATTGCCGATGGCAGCACGATGTCGGGGTTCACGCCGCGATGCTGGGTACTTTCCCCGGTTACCCGGTAATACTTGCCGATCGTCAGGGTGAGCTGACCGAATCCGTCGGCGCTGTCGCGATCCGGCTTCATGTACTGGTCGAGCGAGTACAGGTTCTGCACCGTGCCCTTGCCGAATGTCTGCTGGCCGATGATCACGCCCCTCTCGTAGTCCTGGATGGCGGCGGCGAAGATCTCGGACGCCGATGCGCTGAAGCGATCGACCAGCACGGCGAGCGGCCCGTCGTACGCGACCTGCGCCATGGGGTTCGGATCGTCGAGGCGCGATATGCGGCCGCTTGCATTGCGCAGCTGCACCACCGGCCCATTGTCGATGAACAGGCCGGACAGGGCCGTTGCTTCGGTCAGGTGGCCGCCGCCGTTGCCGCGGAGATCCATGATCAGGCCGTCGACACCCTGCTCCTCGAGTTCGGCGATCAGCCGCTTGACGTCGCGGGTCGTGCTGGTGAAATCCTTGTCGCCGTTCGAAAGCGCGCGGTAGTCGCGATAGAACGACGGCACTTCGATCACGCCGATGCGCCACTCGCGGCCTTCCCAGGGAATGGCAATGACGTTGCTCTTCGCCGCCTGCTCCTCCAGCTTCACCTGGCCGCGGGTCAGCGGGATGATCTTCTCGGGACTCCCCGGCAGGGCGTCGCCCGACAGAACCTGCAGGCGCACGGTGGTGTCGGCGGGCCCGCGGATCAGATCGACGACGTCTTCCAGGCGCCAGCCGATGACATCGACCATGGTGCCGTCCTCGCCCTCGGCTACGCCGGTGATGAGATCGTTCGCCTTCAGCGTGCCGTCGACTGCGGCAGGGCCGCCCGGAATGATGTTCACGACCTTTACGTAATCGTCGTCCGGCTGGAGCGATGCACCGATGCCGAAGTAGCTCAGGCTCATCTGGATCCGGTATTCCTCGGAATTGCGCGGCGACAGGTAACTCGAATGCGGGTCCAGCGTATGCGCGAACGCGTTCATGAAGCCCTCGAACACGTCGTCGGAATTCACCTGGTCCATCCGGCGAATCAGGCGCTGGTAACGCTTCGTCAGGATCTCGCGGGTCTCGTCCCAGGTCTTGTCGTTCAGGATGTGCCGCAAGGCGTCGTTCTTGACGCGCTTGCGCCAGATCTCGTCGAGCTCGCCTTCCGTGGTTGCCCAGGGGGACTCGCTGCGATCGAACTGGAAGTCTTCCTCGACGGCGAAGTCAGGCTCTTTCTGCAGCGCTTCGAGTGCATATTCGTATCGCTCGCGTACGCGCGTACGATAGATATCGAACATTTCGAAGACCGGGTCCAGAGGTTCGGTCTTTACGAAATCGTCTAGCTTGTACCGATACTTGTCGAAGTACTCGACGTCGCCGGCGAGGAGGTACATCCGGTTGCCGTCGAGCGATTCGATGTAGCGGTCGAGAACCTGCGAGGACAGCTCGTCGTCCACGGCGGTGTGGTTGTAATGGGATCTCTGGACGAAGTGCGTCACGGTCTCGCCGATGTTCTCGTGGCGCGGCTCCGGCGCCAGGCCGCCGGTCGACGGGGCGGAGTCGGAGGCGGCAAAAGCGGGTGCCGCGGCCAGCAATAACGACGCCACGAGAATCCGCGGTGTACGTCGGGTTTCAATCCTGGTCAATGCATTCACTCCCTGTCGGGTTTGGCACCGCTTTCGCCAGTACAGTAGGCTAGGCTAGATGCCCCGCGTCTGCCGATCAAGGGCAGAATCCGCAAAAACGTGTCTGACACCACGCGCCGAAAATTGGTTCCGGAACCTGCCCCATGCGTCCGCTGACAGTCATAAACGGCTTCCTGCTGGGCTCCTGCCTGTCCATTGCGCTGTCCCTTGCCATGGTGCTCGTCGTGTACCTGGTGATCGGGACGGGCGAGCCGCGCATTTCTGACGAGATGGCGCCGCTCACATATAGCCTGTTGATCTTCATCGGTATGACAGCCATTTCCGCCGCGAGTTTCTTCGCGCTCGTCACCGGCCGCCCCTGGCGCTTGCCGGCCCAGGCGTTACTGCTGGCCGGGCTCGTCGCCACGGGCTGGTACTACTGGCCCTGAGCGCGAACGCAGGTCGGGCCTCGCAGGTCGGGCCTCGCAGGCCGCGCCTCGCAGGCCGGGCCTCGCAGGCCGCGCGTGCCCGAGGGTCAGCGGAACAGGCCGGGCTGCGGCCGGTTTTCCTCGTCGTCGGCCTGCCGGCGGCGGCGCATGCGCTCGAGAAGTTCGCTGCGGCGCGCCTCGAGCCACTTGTTGCGCCGCGTGAGCGGGCGCGATTGCAACTCCGACGATTTTTCACGACGGAAGTCGCGAAAATCCCGGTAGGCGTCGAGCTCGTGCCGCAATTCCCGCGCCACGAGTTCGATCATGATCGCGTCGTCGAGAAAGCCTAGCCCCGGGACGTGATCCGGAATGAGGTCGTTGGTTTCGTTGAAGTAGGTGAGGGCGCTCAGCACCCGCCGTGCGTCCCGGTGCGGCAGCCGCCAGTCGATATCGGTGAGCATGGCGATCAGCAGCCGGAGCTTCTCGAGCCGTTCCGCGACAAAAGCCGGGGGTTGCCGCTCGCCCAGGTGCAGGAGGCGCGCGCTCGCCGCGGCGACGACCTCTTCGGGCGCCAGGCGCGCGGCCGTCTGCCGCGCCGCCCGCATTATCAGGCGGAAGTGCTCGAGGTCGGATTCGTCGAGTTCGAAAGTGACCCGGAGGCTCATCGTTCAGCGAAAGCGCTTGTCCCAGTTCCTCGAACGGTCGAACTTACCCGTATTGTAGGGATCGATGCCAGTCTCTTCGCCGGTCTGCACGGCCGAATCGTCGACGATGGTCAACGTCTCGTGGGTGCCGGTGTCTTCGCGCCTGAACTTGTTGCGAACCAGCACGTTCTTGCCGGGTCCGAGATCTGCGATCTCACTGCCGGCGTCAGCCTGCATGGCATCCGTCTCCGCCTCACTGGCTTCGGGCCGAACGGCTTCGGGCCGAACGGCTTCGGGCCGAGCGGTGCCGGGTGCCGTTACGGACGACGAACCCTGCGGGGCCGGTCGCGGCAGCACCGGCCGCTGCGGGGCCCGGCCAGGGGTCGCCGGGCGGGCGAATGCGCCGGAACGGTTGAGCGCCGAGGCACGCGCCGGCGGCACGTCCTCGTCGTCTTCCTCGAAGCCCAGCCACTTTTTCAATCGATCAAACATTGCAATCCGTTTCCACTCCGGCCGGCCGTGCACGCGCCCAGGTGCCGTCGCCGGCAATGTCGGTCTCGGGCGACAGCCCGACCCAACTCTCTACTTAGCCGATTTCCCGGAAAAACGCCGTGACCGGGCTCACAGAATGTCCCCCGCAGTACTTACTCGGGAGCGACGGCGAACGTACGCCAGGCCCAGGCGGCTGCGCGTATCAAGAGGACCGACAACAGGGGTGCGAGGACCAGGAGCCATGCCGATGGGTTACCGTTCCCGAGGCGCTTCGCCAGGGCGCCGAAAAACGCGCCGAATCCGTCGCCGGCGTAGGTGCCGAATATGGCGCCGCCGACCAGGTAGATGGCCACGGGCAGGAGCAGGATGCCGGCCAGCACCAGGGCGAGGTCGAAGACGACCTCGCGGACGAGTGCTCGGCGCGTCGGGTTTCGGGGAGCGGGCATGCGTGGACAGCCGGAACGGAAAGGCCGGTATCCTTGCGTAGCTCCGAACCGGGGTCAAGCCGAACGAGGCTCAGCAGCTCTCGTCGTCCGGGCGCCTGCGCCGGCGATGCAGCACGACCACCCCGAAATGGATGCAGGCAGCGGAGAAGAGCAGGTAGTGGGGGAGGACCCAGAACCACTCGCTGATGTAGAGCGTTGTGAGAAACGCGGCGATGCCGGCAGCGAGGTAGAACCAGGGAAGGCCGTCGTACACAAATTTCGGCAGCCAGACCTTGCGCGTCGCGAGAGCGCCGGTTGCATGGGAAACCTGCTGCGTGTCCGTCAGCGTCGCCCGCTTCCCTGCGGTACTGCTCAGCATCGTCCCTGGTCCCGCGCACTTCGTCTGCTGAAAGACTCTAGCGCAGTCCGGCGAACCCCGCCGTGATGACTCTCACAGAAACAATCCGGCCGGTCAGCCGTTGTCGCGGCGCGGCAGCTCCTCGTACCGAAACTCGACGGAGCCGATCAGCACGCGGTCCCCGGCCGTGAGCGTGTGCTCGGTGACGCGCCTCGAATTGACATAAACTCCGTTCTTGCTGTCTCGGTCGACGATCCGCGTCGCGTTACCGTCGCTCAGCATCATTGCATGCCGCCGGCTGACGAATTCAGCCGCAAGGTGGATGTCGTTTCTCGGCGTGCGGCCGATGGTCACGCGATCCTTGAACAGCGGGAAACGCACCTCCTGGCCGTCGATGGCGCCGACGAGCAGCCGCGTCGTTCGCTCTCCGCCGGGCGCGCGCTCCGCCGGACGGCCCACCGGCGCGGTACCGAGAATCACCGCGTCGTCGACGTGCTCGGCTGCGGGCGACGTGCTTTCCCGCGACAGTTCCGCCATGAGCGCCGAGATTGCGTCGCTCTTCGTCTCGAGCCTGCGCTCGTTTTCGGCAAGCGCCTTTTCGAGATAAGCCACCTGCTTTTCGAGCGTTTCGACCCGGTCCCGGCTGTGCTGTTCGTGGTCTGTCAGCTGCCGCTCGAGTTCGATTCGTTGGCCGCGGTTCTCGGTGAGGCCGGATGCAAGCAGCTCGCTGACCTCCGATTGCTCGGCCAGCGTCGCCTGTGCCTCGGCGAGTTCATAACGAAGGAGTCGCATTTCCTGTTCGTGCGCGTCGCGCACCGCCGCAAGGGCGCCTTCCGCCGTGCCGGCCGCAAGCCGGGCCTCGGCAAGCCGTGCTTCGAGTGCGGCAATCGTAATCCTGGCCCCGGCGAAGGTCGCGCGAAGGCTGTCACGTTCGTCGACGGCTGCGCGTGACTCCTCGCGCAGGTCGGCAAGCTGCCGGCGGAGGTCGTCGGCGTAAGCTTCCGTGCGGCGATACTGTTCGCGCAAGGCATCGCATTCCGATTTGAGCCCGGCGACGGCGCCCTCGTAGCGTGCGATCTGCTCGGCAAACGAACCCTCCGGGAGGTCCGTGGTGAGTGCGCGTTCCGCCGTCCGCAGTCCGGCGGAACGCAGATCGTCGATGACGGCATCAAGGCGCGCCCGTTCGCGGTCTCGTGCCTCGATGCGCGACGCCAGTCCGGCGATGGCTTCATCGCGTTGCCGGATCAGCACGTTAGCCTGACAGAGTGCGTCCTGCACCGTCCGCAGTTCGATGTCGAGCCTGCCGGTCAGCTGCTCGCGCGAACGAAGTTCGGCCTGGACGCCCAGCCACTTGGACCGAACCTGCTCGAAGTCGAAACGCAGGCGCTCGACCAGCTCAGTGCGGTCGCGAGGCCCGGGCGCTGCGCGCCGCGCGGGCGCGCCGCCGTCGAGGCCGCCCTCGTCGATATCGAACGTGGTCTCGTCGGATTCCAGTACGGGCACGGCTGCATTCAAGCCGGCGGAGGCGCGGAAATGGCGTACCGTCAGGGTCTCCAGTTCCGCCATGGCAGCGTCTTCGTTCACGACTAACTCATTGATCTTCTTGTTGTCATTAGTCCGTCATGGATACTAGCGGGATGTCGTGGCCGGGACAAGCGTCCCTTGCCGGGCGAAGTACCGCGTCCCGGTCCGTCGCGGTACCCGCGAGGGTAAGCGGGTCAGTCGCAGGGCACGGTGCGGCCGTTCGCCCAGCTCCGCAGCCCGTCGACTTGCTCGGCCATGACCACGGAGAGCGGCTGCGTCTGCGCAAGCTCGTCACTTATGTGCATGCTGTTGAGCGGCTGCTTGCGCGCATGGGCGGCATAGAGTGCTGCGACGATCGCCTGTTCGATCTCGGCGCCTGAAAACCCCGCGCTCGCTCCGGCCAGCGCATCGAGCTCGAACCCTTCGGCGTCCTGCCCGCGACTCGCGAGGTGTATGCCGAAGATTTCGCGGCGCACGGCCTCGCCCGGCAGGTCGACAAAGAAAATCTCGTCGAACCGACCCTTGCGCACGAGCTCCGGCGGCAGTGCACTGATGTCGTTTGCCGTGGCGACGACGAACACCGCGGACCTCTTTTCGGCCATCCAGGTAAGCAGGGAACCGAGGACGCGCTGCGTCGTGCCGGTCTCGCCGCCGCGTCCGGCAATGCCCTTCTCGATTTCGTCGAGCCACAGGACACACGGCGCCATGATATCGGCGGTTTTCAGCGACTCGCGCAGTTTGCGCTCCGTCTCGCCGTGGTACTTGTCATAGACGGCGCCGAGATCGAGGCGCAGCAACGGTACGCCGAAGGCGCCGGCGGCAGCTTTCGCCGCCAGGCTCTTGCCGCAACCCTGCACGCCGATCAGCAGCAGTCCTTTGGGCGCGTCAAGGTGTTGCGCATCCTCGTCCCCGCGGAACGGCGCCCGGCGCTGGTCGAGCCATCGTTTCAGGCGGGCGAGCCCGCCGATCTGGCTGAAGCGGGCGGTGTCGTATTCGAACTGCAGGACGCCGCCTCGGTTCAAGAGCTCGTACTTGGCTTTCATGACGGCGGGGATGTCGCTGCGCGTAATAGCCCCGTCGAGACGGATGGCGTTCTGAGCGAGCCGCTCTGTATCCCGATAGGTCAGGCCCGCCAGGTTGCGGACGAGCATCGCGTACGCCCGGGAATCCGCCTGTACTTTCGAGCCTTCGTTGTCGCGGGACCATTCGTCGGCCACTTGCTGGATGATTTTCCTGCGCTCTTGTTCGTCCGGCAGTGCCAGTTCGACCCGCGCCGCCCAGGGCTCCAGTTCGTCGGGCAGGTCGACGCGATGGCTGATCATCACGATCTGGCGACGCACGTCGCGGTGTTGAATGCAGATGTCCTTGAGCAGCCGCACGTGCACAGGGTCGTCCAGGAAAGGATGGAAATCGAGCAGCACGTAGATCCCGGGTTTGGCCACCGCGCGAATGTGGCGCAGGATATCGGTGGGCTCCGAATTCAGCTTCTGCGGCTCGAGGTCGATGTCGAGCCGCTGCAGTCCGTCGGTGACCGTCCAGCGGAACAGCGGTTGGTAGTCATCCTTGCCGGAAACGCCGGCTACTATCTCTTGCAGCATGCCGAGCATGCGCGGCTCGTCTTCCGTTTCGAGGATGACGATGGGCGTGCCCGAACGCAGGATGAGCCCGAGGTCGTGACGCTGGTCCATGGCGCTTAAGGGTGCTCAGCCCGCGTCGGCGCAGCCGGGCAGGTTGCGATCCTGCAGCGAATCCGGGACGGTATCGATGAGGTCGCGGACGGTATCGCGAAGTCTTTCGAGCGAGAACTTTCGGTCCGCTTCGAGGACGGCGTGCAGCACGTCGTCCAGGCTGTGTTCGCCGCCGGTCTTGGAGCGGATTTCACCGTCGAGTCGCTCGAGCACGGTGACCGCGAGCGCCGTCTCCGAGCCCGTCGACGAGCGATCGCAGAGCACGTCCGCCGACTCGCCCCATTCGGCGAGGTCGGCGAGCGCAGCGCGGTAACGCGGCAAGGTGATGCCCCCGCTCCTGCGCAGGATCTCCAGGGAGTAGAATTCTGCGAACCCCTCGACGATCCAGTCATAGCCGCGTTCGGCGCTCGCCCCCATGGCGACGTGCATCACCTCGTGCAGCAGCGTGCTCGTAGCGTTTTCGCTGAGCAGCGGCCGGTCGGCGTGCAGGTACAGCGACTGCGGCGCCGAGAGGCCGCCGCGCCACATGGGCCCGCCGGCGCTGACCACAGTGATGCGCGCTGGCGGTTCGGGCAACACTCGCGCGAGTTGCGGCAGCGTCCAGTTGAGAAACGCGACGATGTCCATGCGGCGGACGTCATGGCCGACGGGTCCCGCCACCGCGACCCGGGTGCCCGCGATCAGTTCGCGGCGCACGCCGAGCTCACCCATGACCATCCAGCCGGTCGGCAGCGTCAGGCTGCGGTCGCGTGACGTTACGGCCATTCGGCCGCCTTCGTCCTTGTATTCGGTGACCACGGACCAGCCGTCCGGCAGGCGGAAGCGCAGCCACGTGTCACTCACGGAGCCCTTCATGTGCCGTGTGGCGGCGCGTGGAATCACGTCCTCCATGCGCAACAGGCCGAAGTCGCCGTCGAGCCAGGCATCGTGCCCGCCGCTGCTGCGCTTGTGCCGGGCGTTGGCGCGCCACTCGAGCGTGCCGCCGGTCGCCGGCGGCTGCCATACGTAATCGTCGCCGTCGCGGCTCAGGGTGCCGTCGCCCTCGACATCGGTGACGCGCGCGCCGGAGAAGCGCAGTTCGCGGAGCAGCGAGCGGTCCTGCTCGAGAGCAAGGCGCACGCGAAACGTGCCGGTGTCGGGATCGGGGGTCAACGTGAAGCCGACTCCGTAACTCGGCGGGCCCGCGGCGGCAGCCGCGAATGCGCCTAAAGTCGAAATCACACAAGCGACGGCCGCTCCGAGAAAGCGCGGTTTGCGGTGTTTGCGGGCCGGTTTTCGAGGCAGCGGGTCGAATACGCTCATGATCAAGTCGCGGGATTCCTGGGGTCGGCGGCGGGCCGCAGGGCGGTATGATAGCCCAGCCATCGCCACGGAAAGCATCCGATTGGCCCTTATGACTCACACCGCAAACCTGAAGCGCGTCGTCATGCGCGATGCGGAGACCGGCGACTGGTTGTCGTACGACGAACCGGTCGCGGAACTTGCAGCGAGCACACCCGAAGACCTCGTGCCGTTGCTCCAGGGCGTGCGCCGGCGCGTGGACGAGGAAGGCGTCACGGCCGTGGGTTACCTCGCCTACGAGGCTGCGCCGGCCTTCGATGCCTCGCTCGCGGTGCGCCAGGGATTCCGCTGGCCGCTCGCCGCGTTCGGGCTCTTTCGCCGGGCGCATCGCCTGGAATCGCTGCCGGCCGCGCCGCAGGTGACCGCCGCCGCGTGGCGCGTCACCACCGACCGCCTGCGCTATGCCGACGCCATCGAGTGCATCCGTGGCGAGATCGCGCTCGGAAATTGCTACCAGGTGAACTACACGATCCGCAAGGAGACGGACGGCGTAGCGGATCCCTGGTTGCTGTTTCTCGCGATCGGCCGGGACGCGCCGTACGGTGCGTATCTCGAGTTCGCGGATTTCGCGATCGTCTCGGCGTCTCCGGAGCTGTTCTTCGCGCTACACGGTACGCGCATCGTGTGCCGCCCGATGAAGGGAACGGCGCGGCGAGGCCTCACCTCGGCGGCGGACGACGAAGCGGCATCGGCCCTCATTGCGTCCGCGAAAGACCGGGCCGAGAACGTGATGATCGCGGACATGGTGCGCAACGATCTCGGCCGGATCGCGCGTCCCGGGTCGGTGCGCGCCACGTCCCTGTACACCCTCGAGAAGTACCCGACGGTGTGGCAGTTGACGTCGACGGTCGAGGCGGTGACCGAGGCACCGGTCGATGCCGTTCTCGCCGCACTGTTTCCCTGCGCCTCGATCACCGGCGCGCCGAAGGCGGCGGCGATGCGGCTCATCAGCCGGCTCGAGCAATTGCCGCGCGAGGTGTACACCGGCGCCATCGGGCGGATCGAACCGCACCGCCGCGCCGTGTTCAGCGTCGCCATTCGCACGGCGCTTGTCGACCGTCGCGACGGGTCGGCGACCTACGGCATCGGCGGCGGCATTGTGTGGGATTCGGACGCCGATGCGGAGTACAGGGAATGCCTGGCAAAGGCGCGGCTGCTCGCGGCCGCACCGGCCCCGGCCGCCGATTTCGCGCTCCTCGAAACGCTGCGCTGGTCGACGGAAGAGGGCTGGTACTTAGAGGACCTGCACCGTCAGCGGCTGGCCGGCTCGGCGCGTTATTTCGACATCCCGCTCGACGAGGCGGCCGTCACCGCAGCGCTGGCGGAGGCGACTGCCGGCTTCGGGTCGGCGACCATGCGAGTGCGCCTGCTCGTCACCCGCGACGGCGGCGTGCGCGTCGAAGCAAGCCCCCTGGTGCCGCAGGCCCTGCCGGTACGCCTGCGGCTTGCGATGCGCCCGGTCGACGACCAGGATCCGTTCCTCTACCACAAGACCACGAATCGAGCGGTCTACGAATCGGCGCTGGCGGAAGCCGGCGACTGTGACGACGTTGTGTTGTGGAATGCGAGCGGGTGCGTCACCGAGACGACGCGGGCGAACCTGGTCGTGCGCCTCGGCGGGCAGGATTTTACGCCGCCGGTTGCGAGCGGGCTGCTCCCGGGAACCTGTCGGCAATGGCTGCTCGCGCATACGGATCTCCGCGAGCGCGAGATCCGGATCGAGGAGCTGGCGACCGCCGACGGTATCGCGCTCTTCAATTCGGTGCGCGGCCGCATGCCGGCGCGCCTCGATGCCGCGCCCGCGCCGTCTGAGACGCGGTTCATTCCGGATTCAGGCCCAACGTCATAGGCTTCAGGCATGACCGAAAACCGGGTGAGCCTGTTGCCGGCGGCCGCGCTCTTCGCGGCACTCGTACTGTCCGCCTGTGCGGCGGCGCCGCCCGCTTCCGGGTCGCGGCCCGGGACGCACGACGCGGCGGGAATGGATTCGGCCATGTCGGGTGCGCACCATGACGCCGGTACGCTGGCGGCCGAGGTTGCACTCGCACAGGTGGGGCAGCCGTACCGCTACGGCGGCGCCGCTCCCGGTGGCTTCGACTGCAGCGGTCTCGTCCAGTACGCGTACCGGCGCGCGGGCCTCGCGCTGCCGCGAACGACAGGCGCGCTGTGGTCGCACAGCGACACCGTGTCGCGCACGGAGCTCCGCCCGGGCGACCTGCTGTTTTTCTCGATTGCCGGGAAGATGCAGCACGTCGGAATGTACCTGGGGAGTGGCCGGTTCGTGCACGCGCCTTCGACGGGACGTACGGTCACCGTCGAATCGCTGGCTTCCGGCTACTATGCAACGGCGCTGCTGCGCGCGGGACGGCCGCCTCAGGGAGCGTCTCCCTGGTGAATGTGCCGTCAGGTCGCCTGTTCGTCCGCGTCTTCTTCCTGGACGATGAAGATGCGCAGCTGCCGCGCGAGCCCTTTGCACGCCGCGGCCTGCGTCCGCGCGATCAGCGGGATCGGTATCACGAGCGCGGGTAGGAAGGAGGTGCCGCTGACGTCCGCGGACACGGACCCGACCGACTCGAGTTCCTGCAGGTCCCAGACCGACGCGTTGTAGTCGGCGTTCTTCTGCCACCAGGCGAACCCGAAGCAGCCGCCGCCGCCCGGGCCTGCGGCGCAGGAGAGGCTGCCGCCGCCCGCCACCTTGTCGGTGTCGCCGTCGAGCCAGACGATATAGCGCACGCCCTGCTCGCGAATCCTGGCCGCGACGCCGGGTCGCTCCATCAGGGCGGTCAGTCCCTTGGTCTCGGCGGGCGCCGTCCGGGGTTCGAACCACGGGAACAGCGAATCCACGAACTCCTTGTGCGGGATGACGTTCAGTCCGCGCTTCCCGCCGGAGAGCGAGTCCTCGATACAGTCGATGTAGTTGGCTTCGGTTTCGTTGCCGAGGTGATAGCTTTTCGCCATGATCACGACCGCCTCGTCCGCACCGATGCCGGTGACGCTTTCGCGGGAGTTTTCGACGCGCGACGTGACGCAAGCCTGCAGCAGGCCGAGACTTGCAGCCGCCGTCAGTGCCCTCGCGACGCGCGCGCCTACAATCTTATTCATCGCTGCCTCCGTCGTTGGCCGTTGCCGTCGCTGCAGCGGCGCTCTCGTCCGTCCCGACACCGTTCGCTTGCGCCCCGCGCGAGAGGACGCGCAGGAACTCGTCGGGGTCGAAACGGATGATCATCAATGCCGCCGCGTCGCGCATCGCGAGCACGGCAGCGCGTTGCAGGGCTTCGTCGCCGCCCATGAGCGTGGTGAGGCTCTTGCCGTAGGCACTGACCGGGTAGTTGCCGACCAGCTGGCCCTGCGGGTCGTACAGCTGGATCCGGTACCGTATCCAAACCGCGAAAGCCTCGGATTTCGTCTGGGCCGGGACCGAGAATTCAAATGCGTCTATGCTGGGTTCGATCAGCGCGTCGAATTCCACGAGCGACGCGTCGTCTTCCGGCCCGACGACCGTGACCTTGTCGAACATGTAGCCGAACAACTGTTCGAAAAAGACGGCGTTCGAACGGCCGAGGTCGATCGTCCACTCATCGTTGCCGATGACGCTTTCGGTGTGCGTGAAATGCTGCAACTGGTCGGGGATGCGCACGACGACATGCAAGGGCATCGAGTTGACCAGGGGCGCGGGAATGGTCGGCGGATCGAGGCGTACGTTCGAGCCGCAGCCCGCGACGAGCAGGCCGGCGGCCAGCCCGGGCAAAACCTTGCGCAGCTTTGATTTCAATGAATGTCGTTCCCGCGTGTCCGCCGGCGCTGACGGGTTGCTATCCCTTTGTCAGAGTGAAATCGCGTCGCAGAGTTCCGCCTCACACCGTCCTGGTAGTGGTTTGACTGTAGTGCCGGCAAGGCGCCAGTGCAACAAGGTCCGGGGTTCAATAAGGTGGCCGTGGCAGGTATAACGATGAGCCGTAGCAACGGTTTCCACAAGCCGACCTCCGGCAGGATATGGCAAGACCGAAAGTACTTGTATTTCAACACGTTCCTTACGAACCGCTCGGCACACTCGATCCATTGCTCAAGGCCGCCGGTTTTCGCCTGCGTTACGTGAACTTCGGCCGCGACGCGACGCTGCGGCCGAGCCTTGACAAGTACGCCGCGATCATCGTCCTCGGCGGGCCCATGAACGCGGACGATTTCGACACCTTTCCCAACCTGCGGACGGAGGTCGACATCCTGCGCGAGGCGGTCACGCGCGACATGTCGGTGCTCGGGATCTGCCTCGGCGCGCAGCTTCTCGCCAAGGCAATCGGTGGCACGGTCCGCCGCAATGCCGTGACGGAGATTGGCTGGCACGACGTGCACCTGACGTCTGAGGGTATCGCGGACCCGGTCCTGTCCGCCTTCGCGGCGCGCCAGCGCGTGTTCCAGTGGCACGAGGACGGCATCGAGCTGCCGCCAGGGTGTGCGCACCTCGCGTCGTCGGATGCGAGCCCGGTCCAGGCCTTCCGGCACGGCGAGCACGCCTACGGCCTGCAGTTCCATCTCGAGGTCGATGGCGGCCTCATCGACCGCTGGCTGACGGTACCGGCGAACCGGCCGCTTCTCGAGCGGGAGCGGGCGTGCGTGGCGCCGGAGCGTATCCGCGCGGAGGTGCCGCAGTACATCGACGACCTGATGGCGCTGAGCCGGGAGACTTTCGGCCGCTGGATCGACCGGTTCGAACTCGGCGGGACCCGGCGGCGGGCGCTGCCGTCCCGCTAGGACGTCGTGCAGGCGCCGCTCGCGTTCACCAGTCGCGCCATTCGAGCGGCGGCTCCAGCATGAGCGCGACCTGCTCCCGCAGCGCCAGCACATGCTCGTCCCAGTAACGGCGGGTGGCGAACCAGGGAAACGCCCGTTTGAACGCCGGGTCCTCCCAGCGGCGGGCGAGCCAGGCCGCGTAGTGCATGATCCGCAAGCTCCGCAGGGCTTCGACGAGATGCAGTTCGCGCGGGTCGAAGCGGCGAAATTCCTGGTAGCCCGCAAGCAGCGCCGTCAGCTGCGGCGTCATTTCGTTCCGGTCGCCGGACAGGAACATCCACAAGTCCTGCGCTGCGGGGCCGGTGCGGGTGTCGTCGAGATCGACGATATGGAACGCGTCGCCGGCGACGAGTACGTTGCCGGGATGGAAATCGCCGTGCAGCCGGAGTTCTGCCACATCGCCCGCCCGGTCGAACGCGTCCCCGACGCCGGCGAGCACAGCTTCGGCATTGCCCTCGTACACCTCGCACATCTCGGCAGGGATGAAGTCGTGCCGGAGCAGGTAGTCGGCCGAGTCCGAACCGTAGGTTTCGATATCGATGCCCGGCCGTGCACGGAAGGCGGCGGTCGCCCCGATGTTGTGGATCCGCGCGACGAAGCGACCGAGCTGCTGCAGTTGCGCCGTGTTGTCCAGTTCCGGCGCCCGGCCTCCCCGGCACTCGAAAACCGCGAGCCGGAAGGGGCCGGTCTTGAACAGCGATTCCCCGCCGGATCTGAGCGGCGCGACGACCGGGACCTCCGCGGCGGCAAGCTCGAAAGCGAACGCGTGTTCCTCGAGTATGGCCGCGTCGCTCCAGCGGCCGGGACGGTAGAACTTGACCACGATGTCGGCCCCGTCCTCGAGCCCGATGCGGTACACCCGGTTTTCGTAGCTGTTCAGCGCCAGGAACCGGCCGCTGCAGCGATAACCGAGCCTTTCGAGCGCATCGACGATATCGCCGGGTTCGAGGCTCTGGAATGCAAGGGCAGCGCGCGATCCCTCGTTCATTGAGCGGCCGGCGCGGGGACGATATCGAAGCGAATGCCCGCATTGGCGACCAGCCGCTGGCGAAGCGGTGCTCCCATCGCCGCTGCCGGCGTCCAGATGCCGCCGCCCGCGGACAGCGGGTCCTTCGCGAGGCAGGCGGCAGCCTCGCCGAGCATGCGGCTTGTCGACCCGTACCCGGGGTCGCGGTCGCTGCTGACCCGGCCTTGCACGACGGAGCCGTCGGCCAGCACGCCGCGCTGATGCAGCACGAAGCAGCCGTTCTCGCGGGCCTCGGCATCCGGGCCGTCGCCCGGCGCCGGCAGAATCAGCTTCTCGAGCAGCCGCCGCGTGAGCGCGTGGCTCGCGGCGAACACGAGCCCGCCGAGCGCGGCCGCCATACCCGTGGCACGCAGCCGGCCACGCAGGCCCCGGCCGGTCAGCAGCACCTCGCGATATCGAAAGTCGCGCCCCCACGGAAAGCCGAGGAGTGCATGGCTGCGCCTGACCACGCGCGTGTTGATGCCCGCCATCACGAACGGCGCAGTCCAGCCGCCGGCCGCAGGGTCGAACCGGACGTCGCGCTGGTCGCGGCCATCGGGCCCGTCCCGCTGGCCCGCGGGATTGAGTGCATATGGGTCGGCGAGCAGCCGTGCGATCGAGCGGTCGCGGCGGCTTTCGTCGATGAGGTTCAGCATGCTCGCGAACGTGCCGCCGCTGCCGCCGCCGCGCATGGCGCGGACATAGGTCGTGATGGCGGCGCAGTATGTGCCGTGCCGCTCGAATGCCGACTGCTGCAGGTTCCACACGCCGAGGTCCATGGGGATCGAGTCGAACCCGCAACTATGCACGATACGGGCGCCCGACGCTGCCGCGGCAGCCTGGTGCGTATCGATCATCCGCCGGATCCATTGCACTTCGCCGGCGAGGTCGCAGTAGTGCGTCCCGCGGGCGACGCAGGCAGCGACCAGGTCGTCGCCGTGCTTCGCGTAAGGACCGACAGTGGCGGCTACGACGCGCGTCCGGGAGGCGAGGGCGGTGAGGCTCGCGCGGTCGTGACTGTCCGCAACGAGGAGGGGCAATTCCGGCTTGCCCAGACGGTTTCTGAGCGCGTCGAGCCGGTTCCGGTCACGGGCAGCGAGAGCCCAGCGCAGTGCACCGTCCGTACCGTAGCGCTCGAGCAGGTACTCCGCCACGAGGCTGCCCGTGAAACCGGTCGCCCCGAATACGACGACGTCGAACTCGCGGCCGTCGGCGTGCTCCGCGGGCTTCACAACCTGAGCTCCAGCAACGCTACTTCCTTTGCGCCACCTTCGGTCTCCTGGGAGCCGACCTGCCGGAAGCCACGCTGCTCGTGGAAGCGCATGGAGTCCGGGTTTGCGGGGCGCAGGTTTACCTCGCAGGTCATCACGTCGACTTCCTCACGCATCGCCGCGGCGAAGTCGTCATACAGGCGTGACGCCAGCCCCTGCCGGCGCGCGCGCGCCGCAACGGCAACCCGGTCGACGTAGGCGAAGTCGGCGTAGCGGGCGCAAAACCAGCGGTAGTTCGGACTGCCGTACTCGCTCCCCGCACGCAGCCCGACGAGAAACGCCGCAGGTCCCGCGGCGTCCGCAGCGACCCGGAACCATGCAGCGTTACGCAGGAACCACACCATCTCCTCGCGGCTCAGGCTGTTCACGGCGGGGACGACAGCCTCGTTCAGTTCGAGAACTGCATCAATTTCCGAATCCCGCACATTGCGTATGCTGTAAGACATTGCCGCAGTGTAGAGGAAGGGAGAGCGGCCGCAACCGGCGGTGCGGCGAAGTCTCCGGGTCGCCGCACCGGCAGGGCGGCGATTCGCGTATAATCCGCGCAAACGGCAACCCGGTGCGGTGCAACCGCGCAGGGCTAGGCGGCGACGACGCCGCGAGCCGGGACCGCAAATCGGGGACCGGCCAACCAGACCGTTTTACGCGACTGTCGGGAACAGCGCACGAGACTCGCCAAGGTGGCCGGCGCCAGGCGCGCCGGCCGGGGAAATTTGTGTTGTGATTTGGCGGGCCTGACCCGTAAGGAAACCAACTCCATGACAGCAAGAAAGACCTATCGCGCAGACGGCTGCAAAGCGCTGGCCGGCGGCCTCGCGCTGCTCGTATTCTCGGCGTGTTCGGGCGAGCCCGACGCAGCCGGCGACAACAGCCTGCTTCGCTACGTGCCCGCGGACACCCCGTACGTGTTTGCCAGCGGCGAACCGCTGGACGACGAGTTCCTGGATGCGCTGCAGCCGCATATCGATGAGCTCCTCGCGAGCTATCGCGAACTCTTCGAGGCTGCGGCGTCGGCGGAAGCGGACGACGGCACGCCCGGCACTGAGGCGATGAGCGAGCTGTTTGCACAACTCTCGCCGCTGTTCACCATCGACGGCCTGGAGAAGGCCGGCATCGAACGCGACGCGGAGTTCGTTTTCTACGGGAACGGTCTCCTGCCGGTACTCCGGTTCGAAGTGCGCGACGCCGAAGCGTTCGAAAAGACTATCGCGGGTATCGAGGGCGCCGCGGGCGACGAGCTGCCGACCGCCGAGCTGGACGGCAATGCGTATCGCTACATCGAAGACGAGAAGGTCCGCGTGATCATCGGCCTGTTCGACGGCACTGCGGTCGTCACGGCGATGCCGGCGACCGGCTTCGACGACACGCTCGTGCGCGAGCTGCTCGGCTTCGAGCCGCCGGCAAAAAGCCTCGCCGGCACGACGGTGCTCCAGGAGATCGTGGAGCAGTACGGCTTCTCCAGGCACTACGTCGGGTACGTCGACTCGCTGCGGCTCGTCGATTCGATCCTCGACGAGCCGGCAAGTCTCGACGCGGCGCTGCTCGCAGCCGCCGAGTTCGATCCCGCCACGGTCTCTCCCGTGTGCGAGGCGGAAATCCGCGAAGTGGCGGGCATCGCGCCGCGCGCCGTGATCGGCTACGACGAGATCTCGCTCGAGCGGATCGGCAGCAGCTTCGTCGTCGAGCTGCGGGAGGATCTCGCGACCGGCATGCAGGGCTTGTCGGCTGCCGTGCCCGGCCTAGGCAAGGACCAGGGCGGCGTCCTGGAAATCGGCGCCAGCCTGAACATGGCGGCATTTCGTGAGTTTTACGCCGCGCGGCTCGACGCAATGGAAAAGGACCCGTTCGAGTGCGAGTACTTCGCAGACATCCAGGCGGGCGTGCCAAAGGCACGCGAAGCGCTCAACCAGTCGCTGGCGCCGGTCGTGTACGGGATTCGCGGTTTCAACGCCGTGCTCGATAAATTCGACACGCAGTCGCTCCTCGGCGGCCAGCCGCCGGAGCCGGGTTCCGTCGAGGCTACGGTGGTCGTCGCAATGCAGGATGCGGCGTCGCTGGTCGCGATGGGTATGATGTTCAGCCCCGAACTCGCCGCCCTCAACCTGCAGCCGAACGGCGAGGCTGTAGAGCTCGCGCTGCCGGAGCTCGAGGCGATGGCGATCACGGCATACGCCGCGATGCTCGAGAACGCGCTCTCCATCGCCGTCGGGCCTGCCGCCGAGACGCGCGTGACGACCGTACTCGAAGCGGAATCGAAGGCACCGCCGCCGATGGCGGCCTTGAGTCTCGACGCCGCGACTTACTACGAATTCATCGCCGCCGCCATGGCGGCCGAGCCGGAAGGCGACGAGGAACCGATGCCGCCGGAGATGGTCGAGCCCATGCAGGACGTCATGAAGGGCCTCGGTGACATCTACGACCGGATGACGACGGTCGTGCACTTCACCGAGCGCGGCATGGAAGTGAATTCCGTCATCACGCTGAAGGACCTGTAAAGCCGGCGGCGCCGGTTCGCGACGCACGGATGTAACGGCAACGGAGCGTCCGCGGTCGGCGATCGCGGGCGCTTTGGCCGGCGTTCACGGACCTGTGCCCGGGTCGAAGCCGAGCAGGGTCGCGAGCCCCAGGCTGGCGAAGACGGCCGCCGCCACGCCGTGGACCAGCCGCATCGGGATTCGGTCTGCGAGCTTCCTGCCAACGAATACGGCCGGCACGTCCGCGATCAGCATGCCCAGAGTGGTGCCGAAGACGATCGTGACCGGGGCAGCGTAATGTACCGCGAGGGCTACGGTTGCCACCTGCGTCTTGTCGCCCATCTCAGCCAGGAAGAAGGCGATCAACGTTGCGCCGAAGATGCCGAGACGGGGTGCCACGCCGGCCAGCTCCTCCTCGATCCGGTCGGGGACGAGCGTCCAGGCGGCCATGCCGGTGAACGACAGGCCAAGCGCCCAGCGCAGGACCTCCGGTGGCACGACATGGATGATCCAGGCTCCCAGCGCTCCGGCAAAGCCGTGGTTTACGACCGTCGCGACGAGAATGCCGGAGACGATCGGCAGTGGCTTCCGGAACCGGGCTGCGAGAAGAAACGCCAGGAGTTGCGTCTTATCGCCGATCTCGGCGAGAGCGACGGCTCCGGTGGAGACGAGGAGAGATTCCATTTCGTGTTGCCCGGGCCGGCTGCCGACGATTGACCACGGCGCCTCTCCGGCCACGATCGGAGGCACAGTGGTCAAAGGTCTTGCCGGGTCCGGGAACTGCCTGCGCCATGGCCATGCGGGCCAAGCGTGTTGACGCAGACCTCTTCGGTACCGAAGAGCGGCTACTCCCCAATGACGGCGCGGATGATACCTGCCATCGCCCGCGCGGTCCACGGCGGCGATGGTGTCGATGCAGATCCCGGCCCGGTTTGGTGCAAGTCGTCATGGAGCCTCTGCCGGTCGGGCCGGATGCCCGGTACGGCGCCCTTCTGTAGCATAGTCGGCCTGTGACAGCCGCCAACGACTACGGGCATTCGGTTTCCTTTCGCGAGGCCCTGATCGTCTGGTTGCGCATCGCGCTTTTGAGTTTCGGCGGACCTGCCGGACAGATCGCGGTGATGCACCGCATCCTGGTCGAGGAGAAGAGGTGGATCAGCGAGAGCCGCTTCCTGCATGCGCTCAACTACTGCATGCTGCTGCCAGGGCCGGAAGCGCAGCAACTTGTGACCTACATCGGCTGGCTTCTGCATCGCACCGCCGGGGGGCTCGCGGCCGGCACGCTGTTCGTGCTGCCGGGTTTCCTCTGCATCCTGCTGCTTAGCTTTCTCTACGCAGGATTCCAGGACGTCGTGCTCGTCGAGGCGATCTTCTTCGGCATCAAGGCCGCGGTGCTCGCCGTCGTGGTCGAGGCGGTGCTGCGAATCGGCAGGCGCGCACTGAAGAATTCCTACATGTACGTAATTGCGGCCGCCGCCTTCGTCGCGATCTTCTTTCTCGACCTGCCGTTCCCGCTCATCATCGCAACGGCAGCGCTGGTGGGCTTTGTCGGCAGCCGTATCGACCCGGAAAGTTTCGTAGTCATCAAGGGCCATACGACCCAGGACGGCGTCGCCGATCCGGTCGTGGATGCCATGCTTGGCAACAGTGTACCCGACCACTTTCGTCCGAGCCGGGCTCGATCCCTGCGCACGGCGGCGACCTGGCTGGCCCTGTGGCTCGTGCCGCTGACCGCGCTGGCCCTCGTGCTCGGCGGCGAGAACGTTTTTACGCAGATCGGCCTGTTCTTCTCCAAGCTCGCCGTCGTGACGTTTGGCGGTGCCTACTCGGTGCTGGCGTACATGGCGCAGGAGGCTGTCGAGAACTACGGGTGGCTGGCGCCGGGCGAGATGCTCGACGGCCTCGGAATGGCCGAAACCACGCCCGGACCGCTGATCCAGGTCGTCCAGTTCGTCGCGTTCCTTGGCGCCTTCCGCGAGGCCGGCGGACTCGATCCGTATATGGCGGGCCTGCTTGCCTCGGTGCTCGCGACCTGGGTGACCTTCGTACCCTGCTTCCTGTGGATCTTCGTCGGCGCCCCTTACGTCGAGTCGCTTCGGGACAACCAGGCGCTCAGCGCGGCCCTGTCGGCCGTCACGGCGGCCGTGGTCGGCGTAATACTGAATCTCGCGATCTGGTTTGCGCTCCACGTCGTGTTCGGCGACGTCTCAACCGTGCATGCCGTCGGCCTGAAGCTGCACGTGCCGGTGCTCGCGACCGTAGACGTCGCGAGCCTGGTCCTGGCCGTCGGGGCCCTGGTCGCCATGCTCCGCTTCCATGTCGGCATGATCCCTGTCATCTTCGTCAGCGCCGTCCTGGGCATGGCCTGGTACATGCTGGTGTGAGCGGCGATACTGCCGGCATGAGCGCGACCCGGGCCGCCGGTCGTCCGTGCCGGCCCTGGCCCGGGCCGGCGGCCTCCCTTCTGGCCGCACGCTCGCTGCGCGATTTTGGCGATGGCTTCGTCGCCGTATTGCTGCCGGCCTACCTGCTCGAACTCGGGCTTTCGCCGCTCGAAGTCGGCGTTGTCGCCACCGTATCGTTGTTCGGCTCGGCACTGCTCACCGTCGTCGCCGGCTTGCTCGGTTCCCGCTACGATCCGGCCCGGGTGCTGCTGGCCTGTGCGTGCCTGATGGTGGCGACCGGCGTGGCGTTCGCGGCGGTCCACGACTACACGCTGTTGCTGGTGATCGCGTTCTTGGGGACGGTGAATCCGTCGGCCGGCAGCGTCAGCGTGTTCGTGCCGCTCGAGCATGCGGCGCTGACCCGCGAGGTCAACGCTCTCGGCCGGACCCGGCTCTTCGCCCGCTACAGCCTGGTCGGTGCACTGGCGGCCGCGTCGGGCGCTTTGGCCGCCGCGGTGCCCGATGCGCTGACGCCGCTCGGGCTCGACCGACTGTCGGCCATCCGGGTGATGTTCGTCGTCTACGCCGCACTGGGACTGGCCGGCGCGCTCTTGTACGCGCGCGTGCCGAAACGCCAGCT
>DASUOE010000268.1:0-14996 GCA_036276805.1 Woeseiaceae bacterium
ATCTTCGAGCGCTTTGCCGAGAGCGAATTCGAAATGCAGCCGGTCGTCCGCAGACAGGTCGGAACGCCTGATCTGCCGGCGCATGCCGGCGATGTCGTCGGCCGCGAACGTCCAGGTCTTGAGATCGGCGAGTCCCCACCACGCCTCGCCGAGTTCCGGGGAGATCGCGATGCTCCGGCGATACGCTGCAATGCTGTCCGCCTGGCGTCCGGCCGCCTTGAGCGCATCGCCGTAGCTCATCCAGATCCGCGGCTGCTGTTCGTACTCGGCCAGCACGTCGGCGTACTCGTCGATCGCACGGTCGAAATCGCCCGTGCGCACGAGCAGAGCCGCCTTTACGGTGCGGTAATTCGCGTTCCCGGGGTCCGCATCCAGCGCGAGCGAGATTTCCCGCAGCGCTTCTCTGAACCGCATCTGCTGATTGAGAGTGATCGCGTAAAGGTGACGGGCGGCGGCATAGCCCGGGGCGAGTTCCAGGCAGCGCGCCAGCAGCATGGCGGCATCGGCGTGCTGGCCAAGGCGCGAGCCCACTTCCGCGAGCATCCGCATCGCGACCACGTCGGTCGGGTCCGCGTCCAGGTGCCGGCGCAGCAGGGTATTGGCTTCGGCGAGTCGATTCTCGCGCACGGCGGCGCTCGCCGCGCCCAGTCGCGGATCCCCGGCCGACACCCGGATGCGGTCGTCGACGACGGCATCGGCCCCGGTCGCGTCGCCCGCGGCACGCAATTCGGCGGCGAGCGAGCACCAGGCGCCCGGCAGCGCGGGCTCCAGTGCCGTTGCGCGGCGCAGCGCGGCGATCGCCTGCCCGCCGCGACCGGCGGCCCCGAGCGCCCGGCCCAGTTCGTAATGCGCCACTGCCCATTCCGGGCGGGCCCGGGCCAGCGGCTCGAGCGCCTCGATCGCGCCGGTCGGGTCTCCGGCCAGGCGCCTGCCCATACCGAGGTACAGCGTCGCGAGCGGATGGCCCGGCACCGACCTGAGCAGCTCTGTCGCTCGCACGGACGCGAGCGCGGCGTCAGACCCGAGCAGTCGGCGGATTTCCGCAAGCGCTGCATCCGGAGAGCCGTCCGGGACCGTGTTGCTCATGCTGGTCGCCTGCCGGGATATCGACTGAAGGCCGTGAAGAATAAACCAGCGGTCGCGCCGGCGGTAACTCGCCGTGCCGCGCCGCTATTCGTAACGCAGCGCGTCGATGGGATTCAGCCGGGCGGCCTTGATCGCGGGCAGCATGCCGAAGCCCACCCCGACCGCGGTACAGAACAGGAGGCCGATGACGGCCCACTGCACCGGCACCGATGCTTCGAATGACGGCGACATCATGCCCTTGACCAGGGCATTGCCCATTCCGAACCCGAGCACGACGCCAATGAGGCCGCCGATATTGCAAAGCACCACGGCTTCCAGCAGGAACTGGCGCAGGACGTCGCGGGGCCGCGCACCGATGGACTTGCGGATGCCGATTTCCTTGGTGCGCTCGGTGACCGACACGAGCATGATATTCATGATGCCGATGCCCGCGACGATCAGCGCGATGGTGCCGATGACGAACGCGCCGATTTTCACGCCGCGCGTGATGCGATTGAAATCGGCGATCGAACTCTCGCTGTTGAATATCGTGAAGTTGTCCGCCTCGCCGCGGGGCACGCCGCGCATCCGGCGCAGGACCTGGCGGGTTTCCTCGATGGCATCGTCGACGAGTTCCGGCGTGCGGGCATGCACGGTCACGTTGACCGACCGTTCCCACCCTTCGACGTCCCGCATCCCGTAGGTGTTGACGAACGTCGACACCGGGATCAGGACGTAATTGTCGTATTGCGAGCCGAACGCGGACTTCTTCTCGTCGAAGACGCCGATCACCTCGTATTCCCGGCCGTCGATGCGCAGCTCGCGGCCGATCGGGTCCACGAACGGAAAGAGCTGGCTGGCCAGTTCGTAACCGATGACGGCTACCTTGCGGCCAGCGCGCACGTCCATCTGCGTCAGGTTCCTGCCGTAGCCGACGAAGTGCGTGTTGTTCTGCGGGTATTCGGGCGTACCGCCGCACATCACCGTCGATTCGATCTCCCTGTCGCGGTATTCCACCTTGAGGCCGAAGTGCCAGAGTTCCGCGCCGACGATGTCGGCGCTGTGCACGTGCTTGCGCAGGGCGTCCGCCTCCGCGAGCGTGACCGGCGGCCAGCGCATGGCCTCCCGGCGCTGCGCCTCGCTCGTGAATCCCGAGGGCCATTTCTGCACCTGGAACGTCTGCGCGCCCAGCACGCTCATTTCCTTCTCCATGGTGCCCTGGATCACCGATATCGCCGTCATCACGGCAATGATCGACGCCACCCCGAGTACGATGCCGAACAGGGTCAGCGACGACCGCAGCTTGTTGCTGCGTATCGCCTGCAGGGCCATGACGAATGTGTCGAGTCCTCTCATGAGCGGGTCACTCGTAGCGCAGGGCTTCGATCGGATCGAGCCGCGCACCCTTCCAGGCCGGCACGAAACCCGCGAAGATGCCGACGATCATCGAAATGAGCACCGCGGCAATCAGGATGCCCGCGGAGATGCTGGCGGGCATGATCCCGGAGGCGTTGATCGCATACGTGACGAG
This sequence comes from Woeseiaceae bacterium, assembly GCA_036276805.1. Taxonomy (GTDB): domain Bacteria; phylum Pseudomonadota; class Gammaproteobacteria; order Steroidobacterales; family Woeseiaceae; genus UBA1847. Next base: position 2,597 of record DASUOE010000268.1, read on the forward strand.
GCTGGCGAGGCCGATGCCTATCAGGCCACCGATGAGGCAGATGATGGCCGACTCCAGCAGGAACTGCAGGAGTATGCTGTGCCGCTTCGCTCCAATCGCCTTGCGAATACCGATCTCGCGCGTGCGCTCGGTAACCGACACGAACATGACGTTCATGACGCCGATGCCCCCGACGAACAGTGCGATGCTGGTCACCAGCAGCCCGACCAGCAGGACGACGCCGACGACGCTGTTGAACGCTCCCATCAGCGAATCGAGCTTGTTGATCGAGAAGTTCTCCTCCTCGCTCGGACGCAGCTTGCGGATCCTGCGCATTTCGCCGATGACGTCGTATTCCAGGTCGGGCACGGCCTCCGGCGCCGGCGCCTTGACGGCGATGTCCACGTCACCGAACCGCCTGCCGCCAAATTGCTTGACGAACGTGGATACCGGCACGAAGACCTGCCGGTCGAAGTCCGGCCCGCCGAACGTGTTTCCGCCCTGCTTCTCCAGCACGCCGACGACGCGGAATTTCACGGGACCGATGAGTATCTCCTTGTTGATCGCGCCGGCGCTGCCGAACATCCCCTCCGCGACCGTCGTGCCGAGCACGACGACGTTCTTGCGGTACATGACGTCGTAGGGCAGGAGAAAGCGCCCGGACTCGGGCATGCGGCTGGTCACGATCGGCAGCTTTTCGGTCGTGCCTATGACGACCACGTCCTCCATCACGTTGGCCCGGTACTTCACGTCGCGATTCTGGCTCATCGTCGGGTTGACGATGGCGCTGCCCTCGAAGGCCGCCTCCAGCGCCTCGGCTTCTTCGAGGCTCAGGTTCGGCCGGTTGCGGTACAGGAACCAGTCGCCCATGACGATCCAGGGCATGCGCGATACGTACACCACGTCGGCGCCGACCGCGGAAGCTCCTTCTCGGAACGCCGCCTGCATGCCGTTGAACGCCGTCATCGTGGTGGTCACGGCGACGATTCCGATCACGATGCCCAACGTCGTCAGCACGCCGCGGGCCTTGTTCGCCGCGATAGCCGACAGGGCGATTCGCAGGGACTCCTGGACGTCGAGGGCGAGGCGCACGACCTATGTCGCTGCGCGCACGAGGTTGCGGGCCGGCACCTCGTTCGCCAGGTCGCTCTCGATGCGGCCATCGCGCAGCAGGATCGTGCGGCCGGCGTGCGCTGCAACGTCGTCCTCGTGCGTAACGACAATGATCGTCTGGCCGTCGGCGTGCAGTTCATCCAGCATCTGCATGATCTCGTCGCCGGTGCGGGAGTCGAGGTTGCCGGTCGGTTCGTCCGCCAGGATTATCGACGGGTTGAAAACCAGCGCGCGGGCTATGGCTACGCGCTGCCTCTGCCCGCCCGACAGTTCGTTCGGGCGATGCGTCATGCGGTTCGCGAGGCCCACACGCTCCAGCGCTTGCTTTGCCAGCCGCCGCCGCTCGGCCTTGCCCAGGCCCCCGTAGATCAGCGGCAGTTCGACATTGTGCAGGATGTCGGCCCGCGGAATCAGATTGAACGTCTGGAAAACGAAGCCGATCAGCCGGTTACGGATATCGGCCAGCTCGGCCTCGCGCTTGGCGGCCACGGCCTCGCCACCGAGCGAATAGTGACCGCTCGTCGGCACGTCCAGGCAACCGATAATATTCATGAGCGTCGACTTGCCCGAACCGGACGGGCCCATGATCGCGACGTACTCGTTCCTCGCGATCGTCAGGCTGACTCCCGAAAGCGCCTGGATCGTTTCGCTGCCCATGACGTACGTCTTTACGACGTCCCTGAGCTCGAGGACGCCGTCTCCGCGGCCGGCGCCCGTGTCGAGCGCGGCGGCTGCCATCAGGCGTCTTCCGGCGCGCTGGAGGGATCGACGACGCTCACCGCCGCGCCGTTCACCAGGTCCGTGGAAATCGCCCGATAGCTGCCGGTGACGACCGTGTCATCCGCGGAAACGCCTGACCGGATCTCGATCATGTCGTCGCTCTGGATGCCGGTCTCGACCTGGCGTGCGACCGCCTTGCCGTCCTCGATGCAGAACACGATCTCGACGAAGCCGTCGGCGTCCGCGGTGAAGCGCTTGCCCGCGTCCTCGACGGACTCCCCGTCCATCGCCAGTTGATCGACGGTCCGTACCGCCACGCTCTGCAGGGGAACGCCGACCACGTCGGCACGGGTTTGCGTCGAGATCTCGGCGCTCGCGGTCATTCCGGGCCGCAACCGTTCGATGTCGCTGTCGATCGCGATCCTGACCTCGAACTCGGTCTTCTGGTTTTGCGTGCCGGGCTCGACTTCCGTCGCCGTGTTCGCAATCTCGTACACCGTTCCGGTAAGAACTTCGCCGAACAGCGCATCGACTTCGATTTCCGCCGTCTGGCCGATCTGCACGTTGACGATGTCGTTTTCGTCGACGTTCACCAGCGCTTCCATGGCGTTCATATCCGAAACGACCATGATCACGTCTTCCTGGAACTGCGACCCGATGGCGATCTCGCCGACTTCCTTGTTCAGGTCGCTGATGGTTCCGGACATGGGCGCGTAGATGCGCGTTTTGGACAGGTCGTCCTGGGCCTGTTTCAGCCCTGCGCGCACCTGGTTGACTTCATCGAGGGCCGCTTCGTAGCGCGCGACCTCGACCAGGTACGCCGCATTCGTCGTGTCGAGTACGGATTGCGACTCAAGGTTGCGCGCAACCAGGTCGCGCGCGCGGTCGTAGTCCTTTTCCGCCTTGTTCATATTCTCTGCGACGAGCTTCGCGTTCGCTTGCACGGAGCGGACGTTTGCCTCGGCGCGTTCGACGGCCGCCGCATAGCGTTCGCTGTCGAGCTCGACCAGGAGCGTGTCTTTCTCCACCCACTGTCCTTCCTCGACGTGCAAGGCAATGACCTTCGCGCTCACGTCGGCGCTGATGTTGACCTGGGTGTTCGGCTGGATCCGCCCGGTGGCGTCCACGGTCTGGACAATTGTTTCGAGCCGGACTTTCGCGGTCTCGACCTCCGTCAGCTCGTCGCGCCCGTTGCCCATGACGACGGCAGCGACGGCCGCCGCCGAAACCAGGAGGCCGGCGCCGATCCACAGTACTTTTTGTTTCATCGATCTCCCCGTTGACCCCTGGCCGGCGGGCCATCCCCCTGTCAATCATAGACCCGCCCGGTTACAAAGGTTTCATCCGCGACGGCTTAAGGCGCCGCTCCCGCGTCCCTCATCATTGCTGGATGCACGAATCGGAAAAATGGTTTACTTGGGCTCGCTCTGCCCGCTCCCTCCACCGGACCGGGCACGATGTTTTCCAGTCACTAAAATAATTACGGGGGCGCGGGGCTGACCGCGGTCCGCAACCGACCGGAGAAAAAATGCTAAAGGAATTCAAAGAGTTCGCGATCCGCGGCAATGTCGTCGACATGGCGGTCGGCATCATCATCGGCGCGGCGTTCGGGTCGATCGTCAAATCGCTGGTCGACGACGTCCTCATGCCGCCCATCGGCCTCGCCATCGGCGGCATCGACTTCAGCAGCTTGTTCATCAACCTGTCGGGCGGCGAATACGCGAGCCTTGCCGAGGCGCAGGCCGCGGGAGCCGCGACGATCAACTACGGCCTGTTCCTGAACAACGTGATCAGCTTCCTGATCGTCGCCTTCGCCGTCTTCCTTCTCGTCAAGGGCATCAATTCGATGAAGCGCGAAGCCGAGGCCAAGCCGGCCGAGGAGCCGAAGGCATCGCAGGAAGTCGTCCTGCTCACCGAGATCCGCGACGCCCTGAAGTCCCGCTGAGCCGCAGCCTTCGGCCCGAAGCCTGCGGGTCAGGCGTGCTGCGACGTCCGGGCGAGCGTCACACCGGCAGCGCGGTCGTGTGCTTGACGTCGGACATCACGATGCTCGAATTGACCTCCTGGATGCCCGGGAGCTGTGAGAGCTTCTCGAAGAAGAAGCGCTCGTAGGCCTTGATGTCTTCGGTGACGATGCGCAGCAGGAAGTCGACGTTCCCGAGCAGCACGTAGCAGTCGAGGACCTCCGGAAAGCCGGCCACCGCGTCGGCGAACGCCGCGAGGTTGCTGCGCCCGTGGGAGGTGAGCTTCACGTGCGCGAACACCATCGTATCGAGGCCCACCTTCTCGCGATCGATCCGCACCGGCTGGTCGAGGATGATTCCCTCGGTGCGCATGCGCTGTATGCGCCGCCAGCAGGCGGACTGGGACAGGCCAATGCGCTCGCCGATCGCCGTCGCGTTGATGCCGGGTTCCTTCTGGAGAAGTTCGAGAATTCGCCGGTCTATTCGGTCGATTGCGAGCTTTTGCATAACGTATGCGCTGAGTGCCACTTCTGCACAAAGCATATGCGCATCCCGCCCGGCTCGCAAAGAAAAACGCCAGCACATTTCCCGGCGCGGGGAGTATATTTGGCGCGGATCCGACGGCGCCTGGGGGCACGATGAGCGTTTTCGATCATCCCGAGTTCGACCAGCACGAGGCAATACACTTCTTCGACGAGCCGGCTTCCGGCTTGAAGGCGATCATCGCCGTGCATTCGACGGCGCTCGGCCCGGGTGCGGGCGGCTGCCGCCGCTGGTCCTACGCCTCCGACCGCGACGCCATCACCGACGTGCTCAGGCTCTCGCGCGGCATGACCTACAAGAACGCGGTTGCCGGGCTGCCTTTCGGCGGCGGCAAGGCGGTCATCCTCGCCGCAGACGCCGCACCGAAGTCCGCGGCGCTCTTCCGCGCCTTCGGGCGCGCCGTGCACTCCCTGGGCGGGGCCTACATCACGGCTGAAGACGTCGGGATCGGGGTCGACGACATGCGCGCGGTCCGCGAGGAGACTCCTTACGTTTCCGGCCTGCCCCAGGCGTCCGGCACGGCGGGCGGCGACCCGTCGCCGTGGACGGCCCGCGGCGTGTTCCTGGGCATTGCGGCGGCCGCCCGGGAGCGGCTCGACAGGGAGAAACTCGACGGCCTGAGGGTGGCCGTGCAGGGTGTCGGCAGCGTCGGCCTGCACCTGTGCCGGCTCCTGGTCGAGGCGGGTGCGCAAGTGATCGTGGCGGACGTCAACCGCGAAAACCTGCGCCGCGCCACGGGGCTCGACGGCGTGCAGGCATTGCCGCCGCGCGACATCCTCTATGCCGATGTCGATATACTGGCCCCCTGCGCGCTCGGCAACATTCTCAATTCCGAATTGATCCCGCGCCTCAAGGCCACGATCGTCGCCGGCGCCGCGAACAACCAGCTCGCGACGGAACGCGACGGCGAACGGCTTGCCGGGCGCAACATCCTTTACGCCCCGGACTACGTAATCAACGCGGGCGGAATCATCAGCGTGGCGCGCGAGTACCTGGGGCAGAGTTCCGGCGAGGAAGTCCGGCGCGAAGTGGAACGCATCCCGGAGCGGCTCACGGAAATCTTCCGCGAAGCCGCCGCCACCGGGCGGCCCACGAACCGCATTGCCGACGACCTCGCCCGGCGGATCGTAGCCGGTGCACGAACGGCGTCCTGAACGGACCAAACGAGGACCGCATGGCGAAAAAATCCCGATTGCACATACCGCGGCCCACGGCGCGGCCCGGCGACGAGCCGGACTTCAGCTACCTGGACTTGAGTCCCGCCGGCGCCGTCGACAAACCCTCGGTCGGCGCGCGCGTCCGCGACATCGAAAACCTGAGTTCCGGGCTCGTACGGGTGCTGGACGATGAACACCGTGCTCAGGGGCCGTGGAACCCCGACCTCGACCCGGAGAAGCTGCAGGTCGCGCTGCGCTGGATGGTGCTGAATCGCGTATTCGACGAGCGCATGTGGCAGATCCAGCGGCAGGGCCGCATCTCCTTCTACATCCAGGCACTCGGCGAGGAAGCGGTGTCCATCGCCGCCGGCATGGCGCTCAGGCACGGCGACATGTGCTTCCCGTCGTACCGCAACCAGGGCCTGTTCATGTATCGCGGCGTCAAGCTCGTCGACATGATGTGCCAGTGCCTGTCGAACACCCGCGACATGTGCAAGGGGCGCCAGCTCCCGATCATGTATCACTCGAAGAAGGGCAACGTCTTCTCGATCTCGGGCAACCTCGCGACACAGTATCCACACGCGGTGGGCTGGGCGATGGCATCCGCCATCAAGGGCGAAGACCATATCGCCGCCGCGTGGCTCGGCGACGGCAGCACGGCGGAGGCGGATTTCCATCACGCGCTGACGTTTGCTGCCGTATACCAGGCGCCCGTCATCCTGAACGTCGTCAACAACCAGTGGGCCATCTCGACGTTCCAGGGCACGGCGGGCGGCGAGCGGCGCTCCTTCGCCGGCCGCGGCCTCGGCGTCGGCATCCCCGGGATCCGTGTGGACGGCAACGACCTGCTCGCCGTCTACGCCGTGACGGTCTGGGCCGCCGACCGCGCGCGCCGGGGCGGCGGGCCGACGCTGATCGAACTCGTGACCTACCGCGGCGGCGCACATTCCACGAGCGACGACCCGTCGAAGTACCGACCTAAGGACGAATGGAAAGCCTTCCCGCTCGGGGACCCGATCGAGCGCCTGAAGCAGCATCTCATCGTGGAAGGCCGCTGGAGCGAGGCGAAACACGAGAAACTCGTCGCGGACCTGAAGGCGGAGGTGCAGGCTGCGTGGAAGGAAGCGCAGGCCTTTGGCACGATGACCGAAGGCCCGTTCCTCGACCCGGCTACGATGTTCGACGACGTGTACGCCGACCCCCCGGAACGCCTCGAATTCCAGCGGCAGAGAATGCTGGATATCGAGCAGAACGGAGGTGGCCTGTGAGAATACGCATCCTGGGGTCGCCCGTCGGCACGAGAGGCGGAAGCTGATGGCACAGATGAACATGATCGAGGCCATCCGCTCGGCGATGGACGTCATGATGGATCGCGACCCGAACGTCGTGGTCCTGGGCGAGGACGTCGGCTACTTCGGCGGCGTGTTCCGCTGCACGGACGGCCTGCAGCGAAAGTACGGCGAGCACCGCGTCATCGACGCGCCGATCGCCGAGGGCGGCATCATCGGCGCGGCGATCGGCATGGGCGTAAACGGCCTCAGGCCGATTGCGGAGATCCAGTTCGCCGACTACATCTATCCCGGCTTCGACCAGGTCGTCTCCGAGCTCGCGCGGCTGCGATACCGCACCTGCGGCGAGTTCTTCTCGCCCGTGACCATCCGCACGCCCTGCGGCGGCGGCATCCGCGGCGGGCAGACGCATTCGCAGTCGCCCGAGGGCATCTTCACGCACGTGAGCGGCATCAAGACGGTGATGCCGTCAAACCCTTACGATGCGAAGGGACTCCTGATCGCGTCGATCGAATCCGACGATCCGGTCATCTTCTTCGAGCCGAAGCGCATATACAACGGGCCTTTCGACGGCGACCCGGACAAGCCGGCCGTGTCTTGGAATGCGCACCCGAAGGGCGACGTTCCGGAAGGCCACTACACCGTGGCGCTCGGCGAAGCCGAGATCGTGCGCGCGGGGTCGGAAATCACGATCGTCACCTACGGAACCCTGGTGCACGTCGCGAAAGCCGCGGCGGAGGCGACCGGCGTCGACGCCGAGATCGTAGACCTCCGGTCGCTCTCGCCGGTCGACCTGCCGGCGATGACGGCGTCCGTCAAAAAGACCGGCCGCTGCCTCATCGCCCACGAGGCGACCCGCTTCGGCGGCTTCGGGGCGGAGCTCGCGGCCATCATCCAGAAGGAGTGCTTCTATCACCTGGAGGCGCCGATCGGCCGGGTCGCGGGCTGGGATACGCCCTACCCGCACGCATTCGAATGGCAGTACTTCCCGGGCAAGAAGCGGCTCGCGGCCGGCATCCGGAAGGTGATGGAGGCAACGGCATGACCCAGTACGTCTTCAAACTGCCGGACCTCGGCGAAGGTACCGTCGAATCGGAAATCGGCGAATGGTTCGTCAAAGTCGGGGATCTCATCGAGGAGGAAACCATCGTCGGCACCATGATGACCGACAAGGCGGCCGTCGAAGTGTCGTCACCCGTCAGCGGCAGGATAGTCAGGCTCGCCGGCGAACCGGGCGACATCGTCGCGGTGGGCGCTCCGCTCGTGGTCTTCGAAACGGACGCACCGGCCGCCGACACGGCGGCCGCGGATGACGACGGCGCGGCGGCCCGACCAGCGAACGGCGGCGACGTAACACCCGCCGACCGGGGCCCGGCCGACGAACCGTCCGCCGCGCCCGGGCAGGGTGCAGGGGCCGCCGGCCCGGGCGCCGCGGACGGCGGCGAAGCGGGCGGCCGGGTGATCACCTCGCCGGCCATCCGGCGGCGCGCGAAGGAACACGGCGTCGATCTCAACCGGCTGGAGGGCAGCGGTCCGAACGGACGCATCCTGCGGCAGGACTTCGATGCCTTCCTGGCGACCGTCGCAGAGCCTGCGACGCCGAAAGTCTCCGGCGGCACCCGCGAGATCAAGGTCATCGGCCTCCGGCGCATCATCGCGGAACGGATGTCGGCGTCGAAGCGCGAGATCCCGCACTTCTCGTATGTCGAGGAGATCGATATCACCGAACTCGAGGCTCTGCGCGTGCACATGAACGAGCGGGCGGCGGCCGGGGAGACGCGCCTCACGCTGCTGCCCTTTCTCGGGCTCGCGCTCATCCGCGCACTCCGGCGCTTTCCGCAGTGCAACGCGACCTACGACAAGGAGCGCAACGTCATCGTCAGGCACGACGCCGTGCACCTTGGCGTCGCGACGCAGACGCCGGACGGCCTCAAGGTGCCGGTCGTAAGGCACGCGGAACGCCGCAACATCACGGAACTCGCCGCGGAGATGCGCCGCGTCGCCGAAGCGGCGCGCGACAACAGCGCGAAAAAGGACGAACTCACAGGCTCGACGATCACGATTACGAGCCTCGGCAAGCTCGGCGGCATCGCCTCGACGCCCGTCATAAACATGCCGGAAGTCGGCATCATCGGCGTGAACCGCGCCGTAGAACGGCCCGCGGTGTACAACGGCCAGATCGCCGTGCGGCTGATGATGAACCTGTCCACGTCCTTCGACCACCGCTTCGTCGACGGCTACGACGCTGCTGCCATGGTGCAGGACATCAAGGACATGCTGGAGCACCCGGCAACGATCTTCGTCCCGTAGGAGCGGCGGTAACGCCGCGAATTGAAGGCGGTCGGAATTCCATGAGCTGGGAAGCGGCGGTAACGCCGCGAATTCGGCGCAACGAATGCGACACGGGTGTCGTCGCCAGCCGAAGCCACGGGTGCGTTACCGGGGGTGTCTCTCCACGCTAAAGCCCGCGCGGCGTCCTGCTTCGCACGCTCCGCACGACGCGACCCGCCGTTCCTCGGCATGAGCATCCGCGTCCGCTCACTCAGCGAGGATCGTACGCGTTTCGAGGTGGAACGCCGTGACGCTGGTACAACCGCACCCTGTTCGGCACGCACGCGGTCGCGGCAGCTTCGAGTTCGAGGCGGACTTGACGGCCGGCATCGCCGGCTGCCAGGCGGTCGTCAGGCCGGGGGCGGCAGCTTCCCGGCCTGGTGTTTTTCGCCCAGCCAGCCGCCGAGCAGGCCCGCGAGAAAGGGCACGAGGCCGCCGGCCAGCAGGTTCGGCAGCGTGAAGACGCCCGAGACCGCGAGGCCGATTGCGACGGCGATCGCCGCGGCGATGGCCGGCTCGAAGATCGTCCGCCCGGCGGACTTCCGGCCGACGAGGTAGCCGCCGATTACGAAGGCCAGGAAGTTGAGCGCGGCCGCGAGTGCCATCTGCCCGGTCGTGAGATTGATCTCCGCCGGGTTCGTCACCTCGCCGAGCTGCGAGCCGATCACCACGCTTAAGATGAGTCCGGCAACGATGCTCAAGCCGAACATGATGAGCAGGCCGATGACGATCCACTTCCAGTCGAGGTTCATTCTTGTTCTCCTCTTCTCGAGTCGCAGGGAGACTCCGAAGAGCCTCGCCGGCAGTCTACGCGATTTTGCCCGTCAGCGTACCCGCCGGCCGAAGGCATCCCACACTTCGACAGGGCCGAAGTCCTGGCCGAGAATGTCGTCCTCGATGAGCGCGAGATCGCCGGCGACCACCCACACGAGTTCGCCGGGCCGGAACAGTTCGCGGGCAGCAGCGACGACGGCGGCGTGCGTGACGGCGGCGTAACGATCGGCCCGGCCGGCGGCGTAGTCGTACGGGAGGCCGTAGGCGTCGGCTGCGACGATGGCGGCCAGGAAACCGCGGTTCGTTTCGAACTCACCGGGTAAAGCGAGGATGCGATTCGCCACGGCCCTCTCTACCTCGGTTTCCGTCGGCGGCTTCGTCGCTGCGAATGCAGCGAACTCGCTTTCGATCTCGGCCATCGCGAGCGCCGTGCGGTCCGCCTGGACCTGGCCGGACATTACGAACAGCTGGTCGCCGGTCTGCGTCGCAGCAATGCTCGAGCCGTACCCGTAGGACCACGACTTGTCTTCCCGCAGGTTCATGTTGAGGCGCGACTCGAAGCTGCCGCCGAAGATCCGGTTCATCACGACCTGGACGGCCGCGGCTTCGGCATTCCACGGCGGGAGTGCGTGCCCGGCGACGATCGTGCTGGAAGCGGCCCCGGGCTGGTCGACCAGGATTACCCGCGGCGCAGGGGCGCCGGCATCGCCGACCGGCCTCCGGCCGCTCCGTGCCTCGCCCCGCCACTTGCCGAAGGTTGCCGCGACGGCGGCTTCGGCCGTCGCGAAGTCGATGTCACCGATCATGTAGATGGTGATTGCATCCGGCGCCACTTCGGCCTCGTGCCAGGCGACCAGCATGTCGCGCCCGGCGGATTCGAGACTTTCCGGCGTCCAGACGCCCGCCATCGGGTTGCCCGGGCCGAACACCGCCCGCTCGTACAGGCTCTCCGCGGCGTTCGCGGGCGCGCGCTCGAGCGTCGCGAGATAGCCCGCTATCCGGACCTTGAGCTTCGCGAGCTCGTCCTCCGGAAACGTGGGATGGCGCAGGATCTCGAGCGCGATCTCGAGCGATTCGCGCAGGTTCGAACGCAGGATGCGGTAGTTGTAGGTACTGTCCTCGAGGCCCGCAGAAAGCCGGCCGCTCATCGCGATGCGGTCGCGCATGGCCGCCAGTTCGTTCGCATCGAGGCCGCGGGTGCCCTTGTCCGCGAGCATGAACACGAAGTCGGCGAGCGTGTGCGCGTCCTCAGGCGCCGCCGTCTGGCCGGCGCCGATGCGGATCGAGACGTCGACGATCGGGACGCTGCCGCGCCGTGCCACGACAAGGTCCAGGCCGTTCGGCAGCGTCGCCGCGCGGATCGGCGGAAAACTGATACCGGCGGCGACGTCGGACGTTGCGGGAATCTCGCTGCGGTCCGCGGGATCGGGTCCGGCCGAGTAATCGGGAAACGGCAGGACCGTGAGCTGGTAATAGGCGCGCTCGAGCCACCGGCGCGCCGCGGCCTGCACGTCCGCCGCGGTCGCCTCGTTGAGCCACGCGAGCTCGGTGTTGATGTGCAGCGGATCCGCGGAGTAGAGCCAGCCCTCGGCGAGCACGGTGCCGATGGCGGAGGAGCGCTCGAGGCCGCCCATGATCGCCGTGTTGAGAGCGAGTTTCGCGTTCTCCAGCAACTGCTCGTCCGGCCCGTCGGCGAGGAACCGGGCCAGCACGCGGTCGACATGAGGCAGGATCTCCTCCGGTGCCACGCCGGGCTTCAGGTCGATGTAGAGCTGGTATTCGCCACTCAGGAGTTTCGCAACAGGCGCGGCGAATGCGGCAGTGGCGAGCTCGAGATCGTCGACGAGCAGCTTCTGCAGCGGCGCGTTCTTCCGGCCGACGAGCGTCTCGTTCGCCAGGTACAGCAGCGCGGCGTCCCGCTCGTTCAGGCCAGGCATCGCCCAGACCCGGGCAATCCGGGCCTGGCCCACCTCGTCGTACATGCGCTCGAGGCGGTCGCCGCCGAGCTCGGGGATCCACTTCTCGGGCGTCGCGAGCGGCTCGCCCGGCGGCACCGCGGCGAAATAGTGGCTCACCTTTTCCTTCGCGGCCGCGAGGCTCACGTCGCCGACCAGCACGAGCACGGCGTTCGACGCCCCGTAATAGCGGCCGAACCACTCCCGCACGTTCTCGAGCGAGGCCGCGTCCAGGTCTTCCATCGTACCTATGACCGGGTGCCGGTACGGGTGACCCACGGGATAGATGCCCTCGCGGATCCTGTCGGGCATTTCCGCATAAGGGCGGGTCTCCGCCTGCCGCTTCTCGTTCTTTACGACGCCGCGCTGCTCGTCCAGGACTTCCGGGGTCATCGCGCCGGGAAGGTAGCGCATGCGGTCGCTCTCCATCCACAGGGCCATGTCGAGCGCGCCGGTCGGCACGGTCGCGTAGTAGTTAGTGCGATCCTCCGACGTGGTGCCGTTCATGCCCGTCGCGCCGGCGTCGGTGAACGGCGCGAAGTACTCCCCTTCGCGGTTCTCCGTTCCCTGAAACA
>DASUOE010000269.1:0-8214 GCA_036276805.1 Woeseiaceae bacterium
ATAGCGTGGGCGCTGTTGAGCGCCTGCGGCGGGGGTGGCGGTGGACCTACGGCTGGTGGACCCATCGGGGGAAACAATCCTCCGCCAGGCAACAGCTATGTCCCCGGCGTATTTCAGCCCTCCTCTACGTTTGCCAACCAATGCGCTTCAACGACAACGCAGAATCATTTTCTGCGTTCTTGGACCAATGAGATCTACCTTTGGTACAACGAAGTTCCGGACCTCGATCCCGCTAGCGTGGTCGACCCGCTCGATTATTTCGATGAGCTGAGAACCGATGCGGTTACGACATCGGGCCAACCAAAAGACAAGTTTCACTTCACCTACGACACCGACGAGTGGTACCAGCTCTCGCAGAGCGGCGTTTCCGCCGGCTACGGCGTGCAATGGGCGCTCCTCTCCCCCGTGCCGCCGCGCGAGACGCGCGTTGCGTACACGGAGCCGAATTCACCGGCCTCGGCCGTCAATCTCGAGCGCGGCGCGACCGTGCTCGCCGTCGACGGTGTCGACATCGACGACAATACCGACGCCGGCATCGCCACGCTGAACGAGGGCCTGTTCTCTCCCGACGTAGGTGACACGCACAGTTTCACGGTGCAGGACCTGAACGGCACGGTGCGGACGATCGAGATGACCGCGGCGAACGTGACTGCGGACCCGGTGCAGGACGTGCAGGTGCTGGACACGCCGACCGGCCGCGTCGGCTACCTCGTGTTCAACGACCATATCCTCACCGCCGAGAACGCGCTCGTGGATGCCGTCGATACGCTGGCGAGCGGCCAGGGAATCGACGATCTCGTGCTCGACATCCGGTACAACGGCGGCGGCTACCTGTTCATCGCGAGCCAGCTCTCCTACATGATCGCCGGCAACGCGCAGACGGCCGGCCGCGTGTTCGAAGAGATGGAGTTCAACGACAAGCACCCCGTGACCAACCCGGTCACCGGCGAACCCCTCGAGCCGACGCCGTTCTACAACGTGACGACCACGAACCAGGCGTTGCCGAGCCTCGGCCTGTCGCGCGTGTTCGTGCTGACCGGTCCCGGCACCTGCTCGGCGAGCGAGGCGATCATGAACGGCTTGCGCGGCATCGGCGTCGAGGTGATCCAGATCGGTTCGACGACCTGCGGCAAGCCCTACGGGTTCTACCCGGAAGAGAACTGCGGGACGACTTACTTCACGATCCAGTTCCGCGGCGTGAACGAGATCGGCTTCGGCGACTACACCGACGGCTTCTCCGCCCAGAACCAGGCGAGCCCCGGCACCGTGGTGCCCGGTTGCTCGGTCGGCGACGACTTCGACCACCTGCTCGGCAACCCGAACGAGGCGCGCCTGGCCGCGGCGCTCGCGTACCGCGACACCGGGCTGTGTCCGGCCGCCAGCGGCGCCGCGCCGCCGGGCTTCAGCAAGACGGGCGTGCCCGAGTCGCTGACGGACGGCATCGTGCCGAAGCCCCCGCATCTCACCAACCGGATCCTGACACGGTGGCCGAAGTGAGGTTCCTGGCCGGGGCGGGCGTTGTGTTCGCGGCGCTCGCAGGCTGCCAGGCGACCGCCGTGGCGGACGACGTGCCGGCGCGCATCGTGGCGCCCACGGACGCGAGCCGTGCCGCGCTGCAGCAGGCCGTGAACGACGCGCTCAACACGAACGTGCTGCTCGCCGACGATGCGCTGACCGATGCCAGCACACTCGTGATCGAGCGGAACATTCCAAGAAGCATCGACGGCCAGTCCGCCCAGGGCCGCGTCATGGAAGCCCCGTTCCGCTTCCGCCTCGTGACGAATGGCGACGCGTGCATACTCATCGACGAACGCGACGCGACCCGCTACGAACTCGCCGACACCGACTGCGCCCCGTAGCATCCGCTCCTGCATTCGAGGCGCCCGTAGGAGCGGCCGTAAGGCCGCGAATGGTTCGCGCCTTCCGGCCATGGCGTTATCGGAGTGGCATCCGGCCGCCGTCAATTCGCGGCGTTATCGCCGCTCCTGCATTCGAAAGGTCAACACGCGGTAGAGGTAAAAGGCGAGGCAACCGCCCAGCACCACGTTGCCAACCGGTGAGACCCAGTGGCCCACCTGGTCGAAGCGGTCGCCGAGGGTATGCCCGGCGACGATGAGCAGGGTGCTCCAGGCGGCCGTCCCGGCGGCCGAGAGCAGCAGGAAGCGGGGAGGCGACATGCCGCAGATGCCGGCCGGGATCGAGATCAGGGTGCGGACGCCCGGCACCAGGCGCCCGAACAGCACCGCTTTCCCGCCGTGGCGACCGAACCAGTCGTTGACCTCGTCGATGTCCCCCGGCGTCAGGGTCAACGCCCGCCCGTGCCGCTCGGCGAAGCGCTTGAGACCCCGGGTTCCGAGCCAGCGTGCGGCGGCGTACCAGAGGGTGACGCCCGCGAGCGAGCCGGCGGTGCCCGCCACGAGCGCGAGCGGCAGCGACAGGTGCCCCTGGGATGCCTGGTAGCCAGCGAGCGGCAGGACCACTTCTGATGGAATCGGCGGAAACACGTTCTCGAGGAACATGAGTACTCCGACGCCGGCCGCGCCCCACTCCTCCATCAGCGAGCGGATCCAGTCGGTCATGCCGGTACCCGGCGCATGTCGCGGCCCTGCCGTGCGGCCTGCCGGGGGCTGCCGCCGGCGTCCGGTGCGCCCGCCCGGGCCAACGCTACATCCGCGCGTCGAGGTTGTAGTAGTCCCGCACCGTTTGCTGCCATTTCGGGTCGGCGTGGTTCGGCCAGTGGTCCTTGTCGAAGCCCGGCGCGTTCTTCAGGCGGTCCTGGCTCTCGTTCAGGACGAATTGGTGATGCTCCGTGTCGACCTGCATCGCCTCGAGCGGCACGGCGAACAGCTTGTCGCCTATCCCTAAGAACCCGCCGAAAGACAGCACCGCGTATTCCACCGCGCCGCTCTCGACATTGATCATCAGGTCCTCGATGTTGCCGAGGTCCTCGCCGGCGCCGTTCCTGACGCTGTCGCCGATAATCGTGCTCGCAGAAAGTTGCATCGTATTTCTCCTCTTCCGGGTAACGCCGGCGGATGCCGGGTGCGGGGGCGAGAGATGCAACATGCGTGCCACGCAAGCGGGCGTGCGCGTACGGCCGGCCAGACGCGTCAGGCTACGCCGCTTGCGAGCGTCTCGCCGGCGAGCCGCAACAGTTCCTCCGGCTCCACCGGCTTGTTCATCACCCGCGAGTTCTCGAGGCCCGCCACCGCCTCGAGGATCTTGGACGTATCGCCGGTGACGACGTAGGCCGGCACCGCCACGCCGAGCGTGCTGCGCACCCGCGTCACCGCATCGACGCCGTTCGAGCCCTCCGCCAGGTGGTAGTCGGAGATGATCAGCCGCGGCGGTTCGTCGAGGCCCGCCGCCACCGCTTCGGCGCCGGCCGCCGAGTCCGCCAGCGCCGTGCGATAGCCCGCCGCGCGGAGCAGCAGCTGCCAGCCGGCCGCCACCGTTGCATCGTCCTCGATGAGCAGGACGACGGCCGCCGCGGGCGCCAAGGCGGCGGCGCGCTCGCGCCCGCGCCCCGTCCGCACCGCGTTGCCGGACCGGGGCACGCGCACCGTAAAGGTCGAACCCTCACCCGGCACCGAGGTCACGGCGACGCCATGGCCGAGGAGGTCGGCGAGCCGGTGCGTGATAGCAAGGCCGAGCCCGAACCCTTCCCGCTTCCGCGCCGGCGTACGCACCTGGTAGAACTCCCTGAAGATGTTCTCGAGCTGGTCCGGCGCAATGCCGATACCCGTGTCGATGACGCTGATGTCCACCGTGTCGCCTGTCTCCGCTGCCGCGATGCGGACGGCGCCTTGCTGCGTATACCGCACCGCGTTGGACACGAAGTTCTGCAGGATCTCGGCGAGCAGGTCCGGGTCGCTCCGGACGCTCGCGGGACAGGGCTCGACGGTGAGCGCGAGCTGCTTGTGCCGCGCCTGGCGCGTCCACTCCGAAGCGAAGCGGTCGAGCAGGTCCTGCAGGGGAAACTCCCGGACGTTCGGCTGCAGCGCACCGGCGTCGAGACGGCTCACGTCGAGCAGCGAATTGAGCAGGTTCGTCATGCCCTCCAGCGACTCCTGCTGGTTCGCGACCATCTCGAGCGCGAGCGGCTCCTTCACCGTGCGGCGGAGCGCGCCTGCCAGTAGGCGCAGCGCCTGGACGGGCTGGCGCAGGTCGTGGCTCGCGGCGGCAAGAAACGCCGAGTTTGCCTTCTGCGCACGCTCCGCCATGGTCCGCGCTTCACGAAGTTCCCGCTCGATAAGTTTCCGCTCCGTGACGTCGCGTATGGCGCTCGCGACGAACGTCCCCGACGGCACGCGGATCGGGCTCAAGCTGACTTCCACGGGAAACTCCGAGCCGTCGGCGCGCAGGCCGGCGAGTTCCATGCCCGCCCCCATGCCGCGCAGCTTCGGTGCGTCCGTGTAGCCGGTGCGGTGGTGCAGGTGCCGTTCGCGGAAGCGCTCGGGCAACAGCATCTCCACCGGCCTGCCCAGCATCCCGGCGCGCGAGCGGCCGAACATTTTCTCGGCTTCCTCGTTGACGACGACGATCCGGCCCTCGCCGTCGACGACGACCATCGCGTCCGGCGCGGCTTCGACCAGCTGGCGGTAGAACCCCTCCGGGCCGATGGCCAGGTAAAGGCCGTCGCCGAGGGGGATGTCGTCGGGATTCGGGGTCGTCTCGGTCAAGTCACTGCTCCGCCGCGGAGGCGTCGCCCGGGCGCACCCATTGTGCCACCGCGAATGCTCCGAGGCGGTCGAACCGTCGTCGCGACGCTCCTAAGCGATCAACTCCGGCATGACCTCGGCCGGGACGCTGTGCCAGTCGGGCTTCACGATCAGGAGGTCGCAGGGCAGGTGTTCGAGCGTGCGTTCGGCCGTCGAGCCGATGAACAGGCGGCCGACGCGCGAGCGCGACACCGCGCCGATCACGACGACCGTTGCAGAGAGCTCGCGCGCGAGCTCCGGGAGCACCTCGTGCGTCAGGCCCTCGACCAGGTGCGCCCTGTCCGGCCCGATGCCGTGAAACTCCGTGAGTTCGCGGAAACGCGCATCGTGCCGGCGGTGCATGTCCTTGCGGAGTTCGTCGGCGAGCAGCGGCACGGGTACATAGGCATTCTCCGCGACCGAGGTCAGGGCGAAGCGGGCGTCGTAGGCGTGAAATGCGTGCATCTTGCCGGCGGTCGCGGCAGAGAGCGCCGCCGCCGTCTGCAGGATCTTGTCGTCGAGTGCGGCGGGCTTGTCGTTCGCATGCAGCGGGTCGATCGCTGCCAGGAAAATCGGCTGGCGGGGCTGGCCGCCGGGCTTCACGAGCCAGAGCGGCGAGGCACAGTTGCGGATCAGGTTCCAGTCGGTGTTCGTGAACATGCTGCGCGACAGGGCGCCGTGGTGGTGGGTGTCCTTGAACACGAGGTCGGCGTTGGTCCGGGCGGCGTGCCGGACGATGCCGTCGTGCAGCGGGTGGTCCCAGGTCACGGCCGTATGCACGTCGAGGCCGTCGGCGCGGAGCGGCGCGGCATGGCCTTCTAGCCGTTCCCGCAGGCCGGCCATGGCGGACTCGCGCATCTGCCGCAGTGACTCGGCGTCGTCGAAGCGAGTGCCGGCGAGGTATTCGTCGTAGAAGCAGACCAGCAGTTCGAGGGTCGCCCCCACGCACCCGGCGAACCAGGCGGCGCGCGCGAGTGCCGGCTGCGCCTCCACCGTCGGGTCGACGACGCAGAGGATGCGCGCAATCGCGGGAGCGCGGCGGGCTGTGCCGGCGTATTCGGGAGAATTGGACATGCGTTCAGACTATGCATGGCCGGAGGGGGTCTCAATAGGGTCCGCCCGCACGGGATTGCGGAAAATACGTATGGGCAGAACTCGACTTCGGGCCTTTGCGCGAGCGACCGGCAGGCGCGGCCCACATCCTGCGCAACGTCACCCGGTGCGAACAGATCCTGGAGCCGCGAGGAACTGCGGCTCCGCGGCGAGGCGCGCGTCTAGCCCTTGAGCGTCGCGTCCAGCGTGATGTCCGCGCGGAACAGCTTCGAGACCGGGCAGCCCGCCTTCGCCTTGTCCGCGAGCTCCCGGAATTCGTCCTCGCCGATGTCCGGGATCCGCGCCGCGAGCGTGAGCCTCACGGCCGGGATGCTGAAGCCGCCGTCGGCCTGTTCGAGGGATACGGTCGCGGTCGTCTCGAGCTTTTCCGGGACGTAACCGGCTTCGCCCAGGATCTTCGACAGCGCCATGCTGAAACAGCCGGCGTGCGCGGCGCCCAGCAGTTCCTCGGGATTCGTGCCCTTGCCGCCCTCGAAGCGGCTCGTGAAGCCATACGGATGATCCGACAGCGCGCCGCTCTCGGTGGACACGCGGCCCTTGCCGTCCTTGATGCCGCCCTGCCAGACGGCCGAACCTTTGCGTTTGATTGCCATGCTTGACCTCTTCTCGTCGGGGATCGATATGGCCGGTGGAACGGCCGTCCGATCGGGAAGCACCACTATTCCCAGATCGTGAGCGGCGATGCAAACGAGCCGGTGGCGTCGCCGGCGACGGTGTACCGGCACTTCTCGATCATCACGAGCTGCGAGGGCCGGTCGCCCGCCTCGGGCACGCGCTTCGTGTAATTGCCGTCCGCGTCCATTTCCCAGGCGCCGCAGGTGTCGGTGAGCTGCAGGTCGAGGAATTCCCGGAGTTCCGCCTGCAGGTCGAGGTCGCGCACGGGCGCGAGCGCCTCGACGCGGGAGACCAGGTTGCGCGTCATGAGGTCGGCCGAGCCGATGTAGTACTCCTCCTCGCCGCCGTTGTGGAAATAGTAAATCCGCGAGTGCTCGAGGAAACGCCCGACGATGCCGATGACGCGGGCCGTCTCCGAGAGGCCGGGAATGCCCGGCCTGAGCCGGCAGGTATCGCGCACGATCAGGTCGACCGCCACGCCGGTCCGCGTCGCCTCGTACAGGCTGCGGACGATGTCCGGGTCCTCGAGCGCGTTCGTCTTGAGCTGGATGAGCCCGTTGCCGTTGGCGTCGTGATGGCGGATCTCGCGGCGGATCTTCTCGATGAGCGCGGCCTTCATCTTGAGCGGCGCCACGAGCAGCTCGTCGTAATGGCGGCCGCTGAGCGACCCCGACGTCATCAGGTTGAACAGCTCGGTCGTGTCCTTCGCGATGACCTTCTCGGACGACATCAGCCCCAGGTCCGAATACTGGCGGGCGGTGACCGCGTTGTAGTTGCCGGTGCCGAAGTGCACGTAGCGGCGCAGCTTGCCGCCGGGCATCTTGCGCAGCGCGAGCATCGCCTTCGTGTGCGTCTTGTAGCCGACGACGCCGTAGGAGACGTGGATGCCCGCCTCTTCCAGCCGGTTCGCCCAGCGGATGTTGGCCGCTTCGTCGAAACGCGCCTGCAGCTCCACGACCACCGCAACCTGCTTGCCCTGCGTCACTGCCTGGATGAGCAGCGGGATGATCTCGGATTCTTCCGAAGTACGGTACAGCGTGATCTTGATGGCGAGAACGTCCGGGTCGGCCACCGCTTCCTTCAAAAAGCGCGTCACCGAGCGGTCGAAGGACTGGTACGGGCACTTCAGCAGCAGCGGCCCGTTCGTATCGAGTTCCTCGAAAATTGACTTCACGCGCGACAGCCGCGGGTGGTCGGCGGGCTCGTGCGGCGGGTACTTGAGCTCGGGACGGTCCAGCGCGGCGAGCTGCATCAGGTCGCGCGTGCCGAGCATGTCCGTTACCTCGTAGATGTCCTCCGGACCGCTGAACTTGAGTTCGCGGACCAGGTGCCGGCGGAGTTCGGGCCGCAGGTTCGGCGCGACCTCGAGCCGCACGACGGGCGCGAAGCGCCGCTCGCGCAGCTCCGCCTCGATCATCTCGAGCAGGTCGTTGGCGAGTTCCTCGTCGCGCTCGACGATCGCGTTCCTCGTCACGCGGAAGACGCCGGCGGACAGGACTTCGGCGCCGGGCAGGAGAAGGTCCAGGTTCCCGGCGATCAGCTCCTCGAGCCGCACGAAGCGCGTCGTGTCACCGATCCTGACGAGCCGCGGCGTGCGGCTCGAACTCGGCGCCTTGATGCGCACGAGGTGCGGGTCCTTTTCGACCGGGTCGTGCACTTCGACCAGCAGGTTGACGGACAGGTTGGAAATGAACGGGAACGGGTGCGCCTCGTCGATTGCGAGCGGCGTGACGAGCGGCAGCACGGACTGGCGATACTGCTTGCGCAGCGTCCGGCGCGCATCGTC
>DASUOE010000270.1:0-6006 GCA_036276805.1 Woeseiaceae bacterium
AGCGATGCGCCGCATCCTCGTCGACCATGCCCGCCACGAGCAAAGGCTGAAGCGTGGCGGCCGCGGGCTCGCCGTCACGCTCGACGACGCACTTCCGGCCGAGCCGCCGCCCCTCGACGCCGTCGACACGCTCGATCTCGACCGCGCGCTCGGCAAGCTCGAGAAACTCGACCCGGACGCGGCGCGAATCGTAGAGCTGCGCTTCTTCGGCGGGCTCACGCTCGACGAGACGGCCGCCGTGCTCGGCAGCTCGGTCGCGACGGTGAAACGCGACTGGACCGTGGTGAAGGGGTGGTTGCACCGCGAACTCGCTGCGCCGGACGCGCGGCCGTCCGCCTGATCCTTCCCGGCCCCTGGCGAAAACCACTGTGGACCGCCGGCGCTGGCTCGACGTGAAGGCGATCGCCGCCGATGCGCTCGAGCGGCCGCCCGTGGAGCGGGAGGCGTTCGTCGCCGCGCGCGCCAACGGCGATGCCGCGCTCGCCGCCGAGGTGCTGGACCTCGTCGCCGCCGCGGCGGCGGCCGAAGTGCGCTTCGAGACGCCCTGTCTCGCCACCGCAGGCGCGCTTGCGGCTTTCTCCGGCGGCGCGCTGCCGGACCCGCTGGTCGGCGGCCGCCTCGGCGCCTACGCGGTACAGGCCGAGATCGGCCACGGCGGCATGGGCACGGCATACCTCGCGACCCGGGCGGACGACGCCTACGACAAGCGGGTGGCGATCAAGCTCGTCCGGCACGGCATGGACATCGAAAGCATCCTGCAGCGCTTCCGTCGCGAACGGCAGATTCTCGCGAGCCTCGAGCACCCGAACATCGTGATGCTGCTCGACGGGGGCACGGCGGACGACGGCCGGCCGTACTTCGTCATGGAGTACGTCGAAGGAACGCCCATCGACACGTACTGCAGCGAGAAGCAGCTCACCCTCGAGGCACGCGTGCGGCTGTTCCGCGCAGTGTGCGACGCGGTGCAGTACGCCCACGACAAGCATGTCCTGCATCGCGACCTGAAGCCGGGCAACATCCTCGTTACCGCCGCCGGCGTGCCGAAGCTGCTCGACTTCGGCATTGCCCGCCTGTTCGACGTCGAGGCCGGCAGCGGCGCGACGCGAGAACCGACGCTCGTGGCGCACGCGATGACGCCGCGTTACGCCAGCCCGGAGCAGGTGCGCGGCGAGTCCGTGACGCCCGCAAGCGACGTGTATTCACTGGGCGTCCTGCTGTACGAACTGGTGACCGGGCACAGCCCGTACCCGCTCGACGGCCGATCGCCCCGCGAGGTGGAGCGCCTGGTTTGCGAAGCGGAGCCCGCGGCCCCGACGACGCGCCGCGGCGGCGACGGGGACGATACGAGCCTGCCCGCCGCACTGCCGCCGCGAGTCGCGCGCGACCTCGACACCATCGTGCTGGCGGCGCTCGCGAAGGACCCGGCCGAGCGCTACCCGAGCGCGGCGGCGCTTGCCGCAGACCTCGAGCGGTTCCTCGCGCGGATGCCGATCGGGCGGCGCAGGCCGCGCCGGCGGCGGCCGGTTGTGCACCCGATCGCCGCTGTTGCGCTCGCGGCGGTCGTGGCCACCGCCGCGCTCACCGCCTGGTACTCGACCCGCGATGCGGAGCCCGCCGCCGCGGCGGCGGCGAAGCCACCGCCGGCGAAGCCGCCGGGCCTCGTGGTATTGCCGTTCGCCGACGGCGGCGGCGCCCTCGCCTACCTGTCCGAGGGTCTCACGGAGGACATCATCTATCGCCTGTCGCACCTGCCACAGCTCCGGGTGATCGCCCGCGACTCGGCGTTCCGGTACCGCGATGCAACGGAGGATCCGGCCCGCATCGGCCGCGACCTCGGCGTGCGGTACGTGCTGACCGGCCGCATCGCGGAGCGCGACGGCGACATCACGGTGACGGCCGAGCTCCTCGACGCGGACGAGGCGCGGCAGCTCTGGGGCGAGCGCTACACGCGCGCCAGCGCCGACCTGCAGGACCTGCAGGGCGAGCTCGCGCGGCAGATCGCTGCCAGCCTGCCGCTCGCCAGGGCCGGCGACCCGCAGGCGCCGGTCAACGCCGCGCTCGCCTACGCGACCTACACCGCGAATGCGCAGGCGTACGAGGCCTACCTGCGCGGCCGCTTCTTCTGGAACAAGCGCACGCCCGCGGCGTTCAATGCCGGCGTGGCGCACTTCCGGCAGGCGATCGACCGCGACCCGGCCTTCGCTCTGGCGTATCTCGGCCTCGCCGATACCTACAGCCTGCTCACCGAATACCACCAGCTTGCCGCCGCGGAAACCTACCCGCTCGTGAAGGATGCGATCACGGCGGCGCTCGAACGCGAGCCGACGCTGGCCGAGGCACACGTGTCGCTGGCGTACCTGCGGCAGTTCTACGAATGGGACTTCGCGGCCGCGGAATCCGAGTACCGCAATGCGCTGGCGCTGAACCCGGGCTACGTCACCGGCCGGCAGTGGTACGCCGAATACCTCGCGGCGATGGGCCGCCACGACGAGGCGCTCACGGAGATCCGCGTGGCGCTGGCGCACGACCCGCTGTCACTCATCGTCAACGTCGTGGAGGCGAAGATACTCTACATGGGCGGGCACTACGACGAGGCCCTCGCGACACTGATGGAAGTCGTTGCGCTCGACCCGCAATTCCCCGAAGCCTGGGAACACATCAAGCGCACGCACGACCGGCGCAGCGACTACCGTGCCGCGATCGAGGCGCGCCAGACCCGCCGACGTATCCTCGGCCTCGATGCAGGCCTGACGCCGGCCCTCGAGGCCGCAATGGCGGCGACCGACGCAGAGGCGTACTGGCGCGCCCGCCTCGACCAGGAATTCGCGGAATCGCGCACGGAAGGTTTCCTGCCGTTCGAGTTCGCGGAACTGTATGCACAGGCAGGCGAAACGGCGGCGGCTCTCGAGTGGCTCACGAAAGCCTGCCGGGCAAACGACTTCATGATGGTGTACGCGAACGTCATGCCGAACCTGGCGCCGCTGCGCGAGGAGCCGGGGTTCCGGCAACTCGTCGGGAAGGGCTGCGCCGTCTCCGGAAGGACCACCTGACAGCGGGCCGGCCGGCAGGGCGCGTTTGAAATTGTCGACGATATTGTCAACAATGACGCGGGGCAGCTGCATTGGCCGGGGCAAATGGGGAACTCAAAGTGACGACATTCTTCGGCGTGCGTCGGATCGCGGGAGTCGTCGGCATCCTCTGCGGCTTTTGCGCGCACGCCGCGCAAGTTACGGAGGGCTTCGGCGACTATGCGCCGCCGCCCCGCTACGACGATTTCGTCACGTCGAGTTTCTATCTCGAGCTTCGTGACGGCGTTAAGGTCGCCGTTCGCGTGGACCGGCCGGCCGTCGACGGTGAGGCGGCGACGGGCCGCTTCCCAATCATCTGGCAGCACGCACTGTCGATCACCGTCGATCGCGGCGCGGCCGGCGGCGGCGCGGCCGGCGGCGGCGCGCCCGGCTTTCGGGACCTGTGGACGCTCACCCGGCACGGTTACGTCGTCGTCCAGGTCGCCCGCCGCGGCAGCGGCCAGTCCTTCGGCACGATGCGCGGCTATCACGATCGCAACGAAGCCGAGGACGCATGGGAGATCACCCGGTGGCTCGCCCGGCAATCGTGGTCCGATGGTAATGTCGGCATCTACGGCTGCTCGAACACCGGCGATGCGGCGATGCACGCGGCCACGGTGCGGCCCCCTGCGCTCAAGGCCGTGTTCGCCGGCTGTTTCTCCTGGCACAAATACGACCCGTTCCGCCGCGGCGGCATCTACGCGCAGTGGGGCACGGGGCCGATGCGCACGATCGAGCAGGACCTGCAACAGGAGCCGGTCGACAGTGACGAAGAGAAGCGCATGCTGAGACAGGCGGCCGAAGAACACCAGCGGGCACCATCCCTGCTCGAACTCTGGCAGAGCATGCCGTACCGCGACAGCTGGTCGCCGCTCGTCGCGAGCCCGTTCTGGCAGGAAGGCAGCAGCGCCAATTACCGCGAGCAGATCCGGGACTCCGGCGTTGCCGTTTACGTCGTGGGCGGGTGGTTCGACGAACTTCGCGACCAGGGTTTCATCGCCTTCGGCAACCTGCCGGGCGCCCGGATCATCGTCGGGCCGTGGAAGCATTGCATGAACGACGATTTCAGCTTGCTGAACGAGGCGCATCGCTTCTTCGACACACACTTGAAAGGGCTCGAAGACGGCGCCGCCGGCCGGCCGCGAGTACACTATTTCCGCATGAACGGCACGGCGGACGGGACATGGCGCGCTGCCGACGAGTGGCCATTGACGGGCACACGTTCCGAGACGCTCTACCTGGCGGCGGGGCGGGCGCTTGCAGCCACGGCCGCGCGCGCCGACACCGCCCCCCAGGATTTTCGTGTCAGGTACGACGTCGAGTGCCCGCCTCCGGGTCGCGGACCGGCCGCAAGCGGACCGTTCACGCAACCGTGCTTTGTTCCCGGTGCAGGCTTGAGCTTTTCGCAGCCGGCGCTCGTGGAGGACACGGAAGTCACCGGACACCCGGTCGCGAACCTCTGGGTTTCGGCGGACGCCGCGGATGCGCACGTGTTTGCCTACCTCGAAGACGTCGCTCCGGATGGCACGATCACGCCCGTTACCGAGGGCCGGCTCAAGGCGTCTCTGCGCGCGACCCACGAGGCGCCGTGGGCAATGCCGGGCAACATTCCGTGGCACCGGGCCTTCGCCGAGGATGCAGCGCCGTTGCTGCCCGGCGAGCCCGTGCTGCTCAGCTTCGACCTGCTGCCGACGTCGTGGGTGTTCCGCCGCGGCCACCGCGTGCAGGTGACCATCACGGGGGCCGACCCGCGCGAACGCCTGCGTGACGAGTCGGGCCTCGCGACGCGCATCTCGGTGTACGCGGACGGCGAACACCCTTCATCGATCACGCTCCCGGTGATTCCAGAATGAAACCCGATCGAAAAGCCGCTCCAGGCGCCGCGAGCAGGCCCCGGCCTGCCGCAGTCGTTCTCGCTTTCGCCCTGTTCCTGACATGCCAGGCGCCCGCAGAGGCGAGCGACCCGCCGCCGGACGTGTTGTTCATCGTGCTCGACGACCTGAACGACTGGGTCGGCGTGCTCGGGGGCAACCCGCAGGCCCGCACGCCGAACATCGACAGGCTCGCGGCCCGGGGGATGGTCTTCACCAACGCGCACACCGTCGCCACCTCCTGCCTGCCGTCCCGGGCGGCAATGCTCACCGGGATCAGCCCATTCAACAGCGGCGTATACGACCAAAGCGGCGACTGGCGCGACGTCGAACTGCTGCGCAGCGTCGCTACGCTCCCGCAGTTCTTCCGCGAGTCCGACTACACTTCCGTCGGCGCCGGCAAGATCTTCCATGCGCACACGTATCGCGCCGCCGGTTACCCCGGGCAGCAGGACGAGGACGCGTGGGACGCCTTCTATCCCTCGTTCGAGAGACAGCTCAACGACGAGGTGCGCCCGCACGACGCGCCGACGAACGGCAATCCGCTGGTCGTCGAGGCGACGGAGGGCGGCGAGGTCGATGTGCACTGGCTGCACACCGGTTTCGACTGGTCCCCCGTGATCGTGGACGACCGCGCGATGGGTGACGGGCAGGTCGTGGCCTGGATCGAGGAGCAGCTCCTCGCCGAAACCGCCGGGCCGCGATTCGTCGCGGCGGGAATCTATCGCCCGCACCTGCCGTGGTACGTTCCGCCGGCGTATTTCGACCTGCACCCGTCGGGCGGCATCGTCGTGCCCGACGTCCCGGACGACGACATCGACGACCTGCCCGCCGCCGCCCCGTTCCAGGACATGCCCCACGGCCCGCTCACGCCCACCGGGCAGCACGAATGGGTCGTGGAGAACGGCCTCTGGCAGGAAGCGGTGCGGGGCTACCTGGCGAGCATCAGTTTCGCGGACGCGATGGTCGGCCGTATCATCGATGCGTTGGATCGATCCGGAAGGGCGGCAGACACGGTGGTGGTGCTCGTCTCGGACCACGGCTTCCACCTGGGGGAAAAAAAGCGC
>DASUOE010000271.1:0-7012 GCA_036276805.1 Woeseiaceae bacterium
AATCGCGGCTTCGGCTGCATCGAGAGGCTGCAGGCGGCCTGCGGCGGCGAGTCGTTCAACAACCTGCTGGCAGGCGAACCCGGCGCGCCCGCGATCGATTTCGTCGCGCACGCGGCGGCGCTCGGGGCGCGTGCGCAGAAAGTGACCGACACCGGCGAACTCGAGCGCGCGATAGTCAGGGCGCGCGCGGCGGACCGGACCACGGTCATCGTCATCGACACGGATCCGGCGAAGTCGACCGCCGCGGGCGGCGCCTGGTGGGACGTTCCCGTCGCGGCCGTCTCGGAGCGTGAAGCCGTGCGCCGGGCTCATGCGGACTACCGCAAGGCGCTCGACTCGTGAACGTGCGAATCGGCATCAACCCCCTGACGTGGACGAACGACGACCTGCCCGCGCTCGGCGACGACATCCCGCTCGACGTGTGCCTCGCCGAGGCGGCCGCGGTCGGCTACGACGGGGTGGAACTCGGGCGGAAGTTCCCGCGCGACCCGGCGGTGCTCGGCCCGATCCTCGAAGCCCACGGGCTCGCGCTGGTATCCGGCTGGTACAGCCTGCGCCTGCTCGAGCGCAGCGTCGACGAGGAACTCGTGGCGATGCAGCCGCATTTCGACCTGCTCGCGGCGCTCGGATCGAGCGTGATGGTCTGTGCGGAAGTCACGCGCTGCATCCACGGCGACCTCCGCGCGCGGCTCTCGAGTCGCCCGCGCCTCGCCTCGGCGGAATTCCGGCAATTCGCGGAGCGCCTCGACGAACTGGCAGATCGCATGCAGTCGCGCGGTATGCGGCTCGCTTATCACCATCACATGGGCACGGTCATCCAGAGCGAAGCCGAAGTGCATGCGCTGATGGCGGCGACGTCGGATGCCGTCGGCCTGCTGCTCGACACCGGGCACCTGGCGTTTGCCGGGGGCGACCCGCTGGCGGTCGCGCGCCAGCACGTCGCGCGCGTCGCGCACGTGCACTGCAAGGACGTGCGGCAAACCGTGCTCACGCGTGTCCGGAACGCGGATAACAGTTTTCTCGAGGCGGTGCTGCAGGGCGTGTTCACCGTGCCGGGCGACGGTTCGGTCGACTACGCGCCGATCTTCGCCGTGCTGCGCGAGGCCGGCTACGAGGGCTGGCTGGTGGTGGAGGCGGAACAGGATCCCGCGATCGCGGACCCGCTCACCTGCGCGACGCAGGGCTACGCGTTCCTGGCGCGCGCCGCCCGCGGCTGACCTTCCGAGCGGGGCCCCTCCCGTCCCGGGACGCTACAATGGCCCGCAGGCGAACCGACCTGAAGGAGGGGACGATGGCGCGGACCGGTCACCAGGGCGCACGCAGGGCAGCCTGCCAGGCTGCGCTCAGCAGAGCATTGTTACCGCTCCTGGCCGCGACGCCGGCCATGGCGGCCATACCGGCGGCGGCGGGCAACGCCGGGTGGCAGGCTCTGTTCGACGGCAGGGACCTCGACGGCTGGACGCGCGCGGGCGGAGCGGCCGAGTACTCCGTTGTCGACGGCGCGATCGTCGGCCGGTCGGTGGCCGACACGCCGAACACGTTCCTCGTCACCGAGGAGCGCTACGGCGACTTCATCCTGGAGTACGAGGCGCGGGTCGACCCGGCGCTCAACTCCGGCGTGCAGGTCCGCAGCAACCTCGACGAACGCGGGATCGTCGCGGGCTACCAGGTCGAGATCGATCCGTCGGAGCGCGCGTTCACCGGCGGCATCTACGACGAGCAGCGCCGGCAATGGCTCTATCCGCTGTCGCGCAACGAAACCGGACGTGGCGCATTTCGGAACGGCACCTGGAACCGCTTCCGGGTCGAGGCGATCGGCGACACGATCAACGTCTGGGTCAACGGCATCCAGACGGCGCGACTCGTGGACGACATGACCGGGGAGGGCTTCATCGGCCTGCAGGTGCACGGCATCGCCGATGCGGCGCTCGCCGGCACGACGGTCGCCTGGCGCAACCTGCGCATACTCACCCACGATCTCGAGCAGCACCGGCAGCCGGCGGACCCGGCCGTGGTCGAGCTCAGCTTCCTCGTCAACCGGCTGAGCGACTACGAGCGCCGGCACGGGTGGCGGCTGTTGTGGGATGGCGAGACGAGCGACGGCTGGCAGGGCGCACGGCTCGATACGTTCCCGGGAAGCGGCTGGACGATCGCCGACGGCGCGCTGACGGTCGAGGCGACGGACGGCGGCGAGGCCGCCGGGCCGGGGGACATCGTGACGACGGCGAGCTTCGGCGAGTTCGAACTCGCGCTCGAGTTCCGGATCACCGAGGGCGCCAACAGCGGCATCAAATATTACGTCGACCCGGAACAGAACCGGGGCGAGGGCTCCGCGATCGGCTGCGAGTTCCAGATCCTCGACGACGAGCGGCACCCGGACGCCAAAGAGGGCGTCGCCGGCAATCGCACGCTCGGTGCGCTCTACGACCTCATCGCGCCCGAGAACCATTCCGCGCCGGGCCGGCCGAAGCAGTTCAAGGGTATCGGTGCGTGGAACCAGGCGCGCATCGTCGCGCGCGGCGGACGCGTCGAGCACTGGCTCAACAACGAGAAGGTCGTCGAGTTCGACCGGACGAGCCAGGCTTTTCGTGCGCTCGTCGCCTACAGCAAGTATCGTGTCTGGCCTGGCTTCTGCCAGTGGCCGGACGGCCGCATCCTGCTCCAGGACCATGGCAACGAAGTGAGTTTCCGCAGCATCAAGGTGCGCGAGTTCTGACTGCTCCCGCACCGGGGGGACGCATGGCAGACAAGCAACAGTCGCGGCGCGACTTTCTCGCGAGTTCCGCCGCCCTTTCCGCCGGTGCGGCCCTCGCCTTCGGCAGCGCCGCGAGCTACGCGCGCATCGTCGGGGCGAACGAGCGCCTGAACCTCGCTTTCGTGGGCGTGCGCAGCCGCGGCAAGGCGCTCTTCGAGGCCACGCACCGCACCGCCGGCGAGACGGCCCGCGTGCATACGCTCTGTGACGTCGATTCGAGGGTGCTGGCGAGCGAGTCGGAAGCGGTACGCCTGCTCACCGGCGAGGCGCCGGTACTCCGGCGCGATTTCCGTACGGTCGTCGAGGATCCGGACATCGACGCCGTCGTGATCGCGACACCGGATCACACGCACGCGCCGTTCGCGATCCTCGCGGCGGCCGCGGGCCTGGACGTGTACGTCGAGAAGCCCTGCAGCCACAACCCGCACGAAGGCGAGCTCCTGGTCGACGCGGCGAGGCGCCACAAGCGCGTCGTCCAGATGGGCAACCAGCAGCGCTCCGCGCCGACGTCGATCGAGGCGATCGCAGATATCCGCGGCGGCGCCATCGGCCGGCCTTACATGGGCAAGGCGTGGTACTCGAACGCGCGCCCGTCGATCGGCCGGGGCGCGGCGGCCCCGGTGCCCGACTGGCTCGACTGGGACCTGTGGCAGGGACCGGCGCCGCGACGCGAGTACCGGGACAACATCGTGCACTACAACTGGCACTGGTTCTGGCACTGGGGCACGGGCGAGGTCAACAACAACGGCCTGCACGAGATCGACATCTGCCGCTGGGCGCTCGACGTCGGCCTGCCGAAGCGCGTGACCTCGGGCGGGGGGCGCTACCATTTCGACGACGACTGGGAGTTCTACGACACGCAGGTCGTGAACTACGAGTACGACGACGCGCTCATCACCTGGGAGGGCCGGAGCTCCAATCCGTACCCGGTGTACGAGCGCGGCCGGGGCGCGACGATCCACGGCACCGACGGCACGATCCTCATCGACCGCAACGGCTACCAGCTCCTCGACAATGCCGGGGCGCTGGTGAAGCAGGTGAACGAGCGAGCGGCGTCGGGCACGACGGACCTCACCGGCGGCGGCGCGCTCGACGACTATCACCTTGCGAATTTCTTCGCCGCGATCCGCGACAGTACTGCGCTCCATGCGCCGATCGACGAGGGCGCGGCGAGCACGCTCATGTGCCACCTCGGCAACATCGCGCAGAAGGTCGGCCGTGTGCTCGAGATCGAACCGGATACGGGGCGCATCCGGGACGACCGGGAGGCGATGCAGCTCTGGAAGCGGGAGTACGCGCCGGGCTGGGAGCCGCGCGCGTGATGCGGCGCCGCACGTTCCTCGGTTCCTCGGCACTCGCGCTCGGCGCTGCGGCACTCGGCGGCAGCAGGGCCGCCGTTGCGGCGAACGACCGCATCCGCATCGGCGTCATCGGCACCGGCGCGCGCGGCCAGGAGCTGATGAGGGCGCTCGCCGCGCTGCCGGCGTTCGAGATCGCGGCCTTATGCGACACGCTGCCGTTCCGACTCGATGAGGGGCTCGCGCTCGCCGTGGCGAGCAAGCCGGTCGCGTACGCCGATCACCGGCACCTGCTGGAGGACCGCTCGCTCGATGCCGTTATCGTGGCGACGCCGTTCCACCATCACGCGACCGCCGCCCTCGACGCCGTGGCGGCGGGCAAGCATGTCTACTGCGAGAAGACGATGATTCGCGGAGTCGCCGATACGCGCCGCGTGCTCGAGGCCGTGCGCGGCAGCGGGCTCGTATTCCAGGCGGGCTTCCAGTGGCACACGGCGCCGCTCTACGAGGCGGCGTTGGCTTTGATCCGCGGCGGCGAGCTCGGCGAAATCGCCGCGATCCACTGCCAGTGGAACAGGAACGGCGACTGGCGAAGACCCGTTCCGGACCCGGCCCTCGAGCGACAGATCAACTGGCGCATGTACCGCGAGTATTCGGGCGGCCTCGCCGCGGAACTCACGGCACACCAGGTGGACTTCGCCAACCTCGTGGTGCCGGGCGGGATCGAATACGTTTCGGGCGTCGGCGACATCGACTATTGGAAGGATGGGCGCGAGACCTACGACAACATCCGCCTCACCGTTCGCTACCGCGCCGGCGTCACGGCCACTTTCATGAGCCTGACGACGAACAGTCTCGGCGGGTACCGCGTCTCGATACTCGGGCGCAAAGGCGCAATCGAGCTCACGACAGACAAGGGCTGGTTCTACCCGGAAGTGCCCACCGAGGCATTGCCGGACGGGTTGGACCTCGTCTCGGGCGCGTCGGCCTATGCCGACACCGAACGCACTGCGCGCGCACAGGCCTCCGATCACTACGCGATCGATGCGCCGCCGGCGGACCCGACCGCGCACGCGCTCGAGTTGTTCGGCCGCTCGATCCGTGAGGACCTGCAGCCGGCGTCCAATGTCGAAACGGGCGCCGTCGTGTCGGTGATGGTGCAGATGGCGCTCGACGCAATGGACAGCGCGTCGGTCGTGCGTGCCTCGCCGGAGTATGCGCTCCCGCCGGCCTGAAGCGGCCGGCGGGAGCGGGCATCCCTGGTCATCCCTAGAGCTGCGGCTGCTCCTGCGCCGGCTCCATGCGCTCGGGCTCGTGCCCGCGCCGGCGCATGTAGAAATACAGCGCGCCGAACAGCACGACGAGCGCCAGCGGAAAGAGCGCGAGCTTCGAGAGCGTCGCCTGCCCGGCGGCCAGGTTCGCGGCCTCGGGCGTGAGCCCGCCCGCGAGCGCCGCCTGCCGCGCGGAGTCGATCCAGCCGCCGATGACCGGGTTCCAGATACTCACCGAGAACATGCCGAGCCCGCCGATCAGCGACAGGCCGAGCGCACCGGTGCGCGGCAGGTACTCGCTCACGAAGCCGAGCATCGTCGGCCAGAAGTACATGACGCCGATCGCGAACAGGATGGCGGACACGTACACCATGCCGCCGGACGCGCTGCTCATCAAATAGATGCCGACCGCGGCGATGGCGGAGCCTGCGAGCAGCACGCCCGCGGGGTTCAGGGCGTGCACGACGGGACCCGCGAAATAGCGGCCGACCGCCATGAGCCCGGTCACCATCGCGAGGATCAGCATCGGGTGCGCCCCGGATTCGCCGAGAATGCGCTCCACCCACTGTTGCGTGCCGAGCTCCGTCGTCGCCGTCAGCGTCATGCAGAGGAGCATGAACAGGTACAGCGGCGAGAACAGGCTCGCGATGTTCGTCGACGTCGACACCTCCGAGTGCGCCATCGCCGGGAACGACTGCGAGACGACGAGGTAGCCGTATAGCGCGGTCGGCACGAGCATGACGGCGATCTGCAGCTGCCAGCCCATGCCGAGGCTGGTCATCACGTAGGCGACCAGCGCGCCGATGACGATGCCACCCGGGAACCAGACGTGAAACCGGTTCAGCATTGTCGTCTTGTTGTCGTGGTACATGTCGGCGATTAGCGGGTTCGCGCCGGCTTCCACCGAGCCGTTCGCGAAGCCGATGCAGAAGGTCGACACGAGCAGGCCCCAGAAGCCGCCGGAGTAGATCGTGAGCAGGAGGCCCAGCACGTGGCCCGCGAAGGCGATCAGCAGCAGGTTGCGCGCGCCGATATAGTTGTAAAGGAGGCCGCCGATCATCGTGGCCACCGGGAAGCCCAGGAACGCCATGGAGTTGATCCAGCCGAGCTGCGTGTCGGTGAAACTGAACTCCGTGCTCAGCTCGCCCAGGATGCCGGCGCGGATCGCGAAGGTCATCGCCGTGACTACCAGCGACAGGCAGCAGGCGAAGAAAATCTTGTTCTGGTCGGACGTGCTCATCGTTCACCCCCGGCGGTGACCGCCGATCCCCGTATCGGCCCGCCGTATGGTACTACCGGGGCCGCGCCGGTACCGCGCATTTTTTTTCGCCGTGCGGCCGGCGTCCTGTCGCTGCGTGCCGGCGATCAGCGGGCCCGGCCGGTTTCGCCGCCGGCACGATGCAGCACGTCCTGCCACTCGGGATGGGTCTCGAGCTGCCGCCTGACGTAGGAGCAGTGCGGGACGATGCTCATACTTTCGGCGCGCGCGTCGGCGACGAGCGCCTTCACCAGCTCGAGCGCAATGCCGCGGCCGCGCAGGGCCGCGTCGACCTCCGTGTGCGTGGCGACGATGCGGCCGTCGCGCCGCTCGTAGTGCAGTTCGCCGACCGTCCGGGGGCCGTCGAGCGCTGCATAGCAACCGCGCTCCTCGCCGTCGCGGCGCTCGATTTCGATCGTGGGTTGGCTCA
>DASUOE010000272.1:0-46546 GCA_036276805.1 Woeseiaceae bacterium
CCGGCGGGGAACCCTTATGAGCATTGCAGAATTGTGGCTGCCGATCCTGGTGGCCGCCGTCATCGTCTTCGTGGTCAGCGCCCTCGTGTGGATGGTGCTGCCCTGGCACAAGACGGACTTTCGACGGACGCCCGACGAGGAGCGGGTGCGGGGCGCGTTGCGCGGGCTCGCTCCCGGCTACTACATGGTGCCCTACTGCACCGACCCGGCCGAGCTCAAGGACGAGGCCGTCCGGCAGAAGTACATCGACGGGCCGCAGGCGTTCGTTACGGTGATCCCGAACGGCCTGCCGAACATGACGCCGAAGCTCGTGATGTCATTTCTGTACTACCTCGTCGTCGGCACCGCGTGCGCGTACGTGCTGAGCCGCACGCTGCCCGCCGACGCGCCGTACATGCGAATATTCTGCGTCACCGGCGCCACGGCGTTCCTGGCGTACGGCTTCGCGTACGTGCAGGACAGCATCTGGTTCGGCCGCCCCTGGTCGCTGACGGCGAAGTCGCTGCTCGATGCCGCGATTTACGCCGCGCTGACGGCCGGCACGTTCGGCTGGCTCGCGTGACTTCCGGCGGCGGCCGCGCCGCGGCCGGCATCAGTAGCGGAACGTGTAGTAGATCTTGAGGAGCAGCTCGGAGTAGGCGGGCTCGAAGTCGTCGTCGGCCAGCGGGTCGTCGAGCAACTCGTGGTTGTAGACGAGGACGAGCTCGCGGCCGGCGAGCGGCACCCAGCGCACGATGCTGTTGATGCCGACGTTCCCGGAGACGTTGTCGTACTGCACGAGGTTCTCCCAGTACCACGTCGACGTGAACGCGATGTCGGCCTGCAGCGTCGCCTGGCGCGTGGTGAACGCGCCGGCGGGCAGCTCGATGTCGTTGACCTCCCAGCCGGCCGCGACGAGCAGGTGCTTGTTCGGGCGCCAGGTCGCCGACACGCCGGCGCCGCGCAGGCTGCCGTCGTAGAAATCGCCGTCGCAGGCCCACGCGGTGCCGTAGGCCACGCGGTACTGCCCGGTCTCGAGCTCGGCGCACACCTCGCGCCACGAGTAGTCGCCGGCCGGGATGACGATCCCGTCGAGTATCTCGAACGGCACCTGCAGGTTCTCGCGGTAGTCGTGCAGGCTGAACTCGAGCTTGTCGCCCGTGTCGTTGGCGAGCTCGAGCACGTCGAACGCGAGTTCCTGGCTGTCCAGGCGGCCTTCGAGCGTCTCGATGCGCGTACCGCTCATGCCGGTCTCGACGGAGCGCAGCCAATCCGAGTCCGGACGCCAGATGTAGCCGCCCTCGAAGAGCGTGCTGCGGACACCGGCCTGGCTGACGAAGCCGAGCGCCGGGCGGAAGTTCTCCTGGAGTTCCCGGTAGTCCAGCTTGCCGTTCCAGCCCTCCGTGTTTGGTGCACCGACGTTGAATCCGAACGCGGCGTCATCCCCGTCGAGGCCGGGTGTGTGCGTACGCTGGAACCAGGCGGCGCCTTCGAGCGTTATGCCGCTCGCGAAGCGCGTATTGAGGTAGCGGAAGTCGGCGCCGACGAGCGAGTTGCCGATGTCCGACCACGGGTCGCCGTGCGTCGCGATCATGCCGACGGCGGATTCCGCCAGGACGTTCTTCGAGACCCGGAGCGCGTACAGGTCCGCTGCCTCCAGCATGCCGTAGTCACCCTGCCGGATGCCGAGCACGCCGTAGTCGAAGCCCGCGACGCGCCCCGTGATCTTGAGGCCGCCGTCGAGGTCGATGATCTCGCCGTCCGGCGCCAATCCGATGCGCCGCGAGAAAAACGGCCGGCCCGACTCGGCGGTCGCTTCGTCCGCGGCACCGTCCTCCACGCCGATGCGGCCGAACTCGAAGATGTCCATGTCCTGCAGGAAGAACGCACGGCGCTCCGGATAAAAGACGTCGAAGCGCGAGAGGTTCACCTGCCGCAGATCCGCGCCCGTGCCCGTGAAGTCGGTGTTGAGCGTGAGCGTCGCCGTCAGTGCCGGGGTGGGCTTGTAGGAGACGTCGAGCGACGGCTCGAGCGCCGAATCCGTGGTGCCGGCGGCGTGGTCCTTCGTCTCCGACGCCACGAGGGCGGGCACGATCTCGAGCCCGAGTCCCTGCTCGAGGCCCGCGAGGCCGGTGAGTTTGCCCGAGCTCGCCGGGTTCACCTGGCGGTTGTGCGACACCCAGCCGATCTCCTCGGTGCGCCGCCCGATGAAACGGTAGAAGTTGATGCCCCAGGTGCCGTTGTGCGGGTCGAAGGAGAGGGTGCGCAGCGGAATGGCGATTTCCGCGATCCAGCCGTCGTCCGTCAGCCGGGTCGCGCCGTGCCAGATGCCGTCCCAGCTCCAGTTCTCGTCGGTGACGTTCGTGAACAGGGCCTGGGAACGTACCGCGTTGGCCGTCAGGAAGAAGGCATAGCCGCTGCGCTCCTGGTTGAACGGGTCGAGGATGAGCATCACGCCGTCCTCTCCGTCGGAGTAATCGCCTTGCCTCAGGGTGCGCGCCGTGATCCTGCCCGGCTCGCGGTCGAACAGCTCCGCACCCACATAGAGTGCGTCATCGCCGTAGACGACGAAAAAGCGCGACGCCTCGGACGGGACGCCGCCTTCGTCCGGCGAGACGACGTGCAGGTCCTCGATCCGGGCCGCGCCGGCCCAGGCTGCATCGTCGAGCCGCCCGTCGAGGACGGGCGGGGACGCGGTGTGGATTGCGGGGATGGACTTCGGCGCCTGCGGAGGTTCTGCCTGCGCCGGCAGGACCGCCGCGAACGCGGCAACGGCGAGCAGGCGTGTTCGAGTTCGGTCGCGCAATGGCCGGGCCCCGCACCAGGTGCCGCCATCGTAGCCGCTTTCATTGCACGGTAGGAGTGGCGGTCGCTGCGACTGTAGGAGCGGCGGTAACGCCGCGAATTGAAGGCGGCCGGATGCCACGACGTTTTCGCCGCGGCCGGACAGCGCAAACCGTTCGCGGCCTTACGGCCGCTCCTACAGCCGCGGTCAATACGCCGGGCCGCCGTCGTACTCGAGGCCGGCCGCGGCCGCCTGTTCGCGCACCGCGTCGAAGAGCTGCCGGTCGAGCGAGTCCTCGAGTCCGCCCGCTTCCTCGACCTTCTTCGCGAGGTATTCGTCGCGGGCCTTCGCGCGCTCCGCCAGCGTTGCCTCGAGCTCGTCGCGCGTCTTCGCGAGTTCCTGCACGTAGGCTTTCTGTTCCTCGGGCGCCATGGGCTGCAGCACGGCGGGCAGTGTCGCCGGTGCGATGGCGTCCAGGTCCACCCTGCCGCTCGCGACCGCGTCGACGAGTTCGTTCTCTCCCAGGCGATTCGCGTCGCCGGCCGCGGAGGCGTTGAACGCCGCACGCCGCGCGCGGGCGCTCAACGAGGCGGACTCGTGCAGCTTCTCGGTCGCGGCGACCTTGTCGTGCATCCTGCGCTGCTCCTCGCGGCTGCCGTAGTACAGGCGGGTCTCGTCGAGCTTCGCCGAGAGCGTCGCGATCTCCTCGTCGAACGGCGTCGCGAGCGCGACCGCGCCGCCGGCCTGCTCGACCTGGAAGTAGCTGCCCTGGCCGAGGCTCGCGATCCGGGTCCATGGCGCGACGGTGTCGGCCTGTGAGCCGCACTGCACGGTGTTGATGACGATGTTCCTCTGGCGCGCGGCGGCGGCGATCTCCGGGTAGCGCATCTCGTTGTAATCCATGTGCGGCGGCGCGTCGCCGACAAGGAAGATCGCCTTGTAGGCATTCTCCGCCTGCGTCCAGGAGATGTCGTGCACCGCGTCGTAGAGCGCCTCGTTCACGCTCTCCGGGCCGTCACCGCCGCCTTCCGCCGCGAAGTCCATGAGCGTCGCGTACACGGTGTCGAGATCGGTCGAGAGGTCGATGACTTTCGTGACGTAGGCATCGCCCTTGTCGCGATAGGCCACGAGACCGATGCGGATGTCCGGCGTCTGCCGGGCCGAGGACATGCTGGTCGCGATGGACCAGATCTTTTCC
This sequence comes from Woeseiaceae bacterium, assembly GCA_036276805.1. Lineage (GTDB taxonomy): Bacteria > Pseudomonadota > Gammaproteobacteria > Steroidobacterales > Woeseiaceae > UBA1847. The sequence goes on from DASUOE010000272.1 coordinate 3,963, forward strand.
TTCGCCGTCGCAATCAGCCCGCCCATGCTGCCGGTCGTGTCGAGCACGAACACGACGTCTACCTGCGGCCGCCCGGCGGCCACGAGCTGCTGCGTGAGCGGGTCGTCGTCCCTGGGGTCGTCGACGCCGGTGTTTCTCGCCATCAGTTCGGGGTAGTACGCGACGGCGCCGACGGTCAGGGCGACGAGCGCGACGGCAAATGCCGTGCTCTTGCGGGCAGGGGTCTTCATGGTGCGAGTCCTCCGGGTGAGTCGGGAAAGCGGGTCAGCGGGAAAAGAGCTGGTGCAGGGCCGCTTCGGCCTGGCGCCGCGCGCGGTCGAACTTCTCGTTCGCGGATGTCTCGTTCGCGGGTGTAATGGAATCCGGCCGGCGGCGAACCGGCGGCGGAACCAGGGCGAACGACGCCTGGACCAGGAAGAAGCACCAGGCCGCGAGAAAGACGCTGCCCGAGTGCGTCGCCGCCCAGGCCGTGAGCGCGAGCGCCGCGACGCCGACGCAGAAATCCAGGAACGCAGTGACGAGGCCGCCGTGGTAATACAGGACGCGCACGAGCCAGATCGCGCCGGCATGAATCGCGAGGTAGAACCCGATCGGCGGCGCCAGCCACCAGGCGCAGACGGCGACGGCGGCCCAGGCGGTCAGCGCCGTCACCCGGCCGGTCCGAACCTGGCAGCGGCGAAGCAGGTACAGCAAGTAGGCGAGCCCGAGCGCGGGGATGAGCAGGCGTACCGCCGCCGGCAGTCCGAGAAGCGGGGTGAGCACGGTACCGAGCACGCCGGCGGCGAATGCCAGCGCGGCGGCAACCAGCACGCCTTCGAAGAATCCCGGCCGCCTCATGACACGCTCCTCAGTTCCTGCTCGCGCAGGTACGCGATCTCGACTTCCTCGTCGCTCACCGCGACCTGCCGGGCCGTCCAGGCGGCGTCGGCATGGCCGCCGATGCCTGCCGGCGCAGGCGCGCGCCGCGCGAAGAGCTCCGCCTTCTGGCGCAGGCTCGTCAGCGCCGCGCCGTTCTCGTCGGCGAGGCGGCGCTCCTCTTCGTGCTGTCTCGCGAGTGCGTCCCGGCTCGTACGCAGGTGCTTGAGCAGCCGTTCGCTCTCGAGCTTGCGGCGCAGCATTTTCTTCGCGAGTTCGTCGCGTCCCGACCGGAAGCAGAGGTCGAGCTGCTGGCCGGTGTCGGCGAGTGCCGCTTCGAGCTCGCCGGTCCGTGCGGCGAGTGCCGCCCGTTCGCGGGCCAGCGCGGCAATGCGCTGCTCCGCGGCTGCGAGTTCGTCCTCCATGTCACGCACGGCCTGTTTCAATACCAGTTCGGGCTCCTCGAGCTGGTCGAGGACCGCGTGGAAGTCCGCCCTGAACAGGCGGGCGATGCGATTGACGAGCGCCATGTCTGCCTCCGATGCGAGTGTGTCGGCGGGCGGCCCGGCCGGTAGGTCCGGGCAATCCGCCCATGCAGGCAATGCTAGGCAGCACCGGCGGCGGCAATAAGACACGGCCGCGTAAAATCGCCGCGGGGAAATTTACAAAAACCTTACATGCGTCCGCGCCGCGACTGCCGCCGTGGTGCTAACGTTGCACCGGAATCCCGTAGCCGGCTTGCCCGCCGCGGAACACATCCTGAGCATGGCCGACATGGACAGACCCGCACGCATACTCGTAGTGGAGGACGAGGAGGCCATTCGCTCCGGCCTCATCGACGTGCTCGTGTACCACGGTTACGCGACCGACAGCGCCGCTACCGGCCCGGAGGGCTTGAAAAAGGCGCTCGGCGGCACCTTCGATCTCGTGCTGCTCGACGTCATGCTCCCGGGCATGGACGGCTACGAGATCTGCAACCGCATACGCGCCGCGGACCGCAAGCAGGCCATCATCATGCTGACGGCGAAGAGCTCGGATGAGGAGATCGTTGCGGGCCTGAAGCTCGGCGCCGACGACTATGTCGCGAAACCGTTCTCAATCCAGCAGCTCGTGCTGCGTATCGAAGCTGTGTTGCGGCGTACCGAAGCCGGCGCCCGGCGCGCCCGCACGCTGGTTCTTGGCGATTGCGAGGTCGACACCGAGAGCCTCACCGGCCGCAACGGCGACGGCGACATCGCGTTCACGCGCCGCGAGATCGACGTCCTCGTTTATCTCGCGCAGCATGGCGACCGGCCGGTGCCGCGGGAGGAATTGCTCGCCCGCGTGTGGGGCTACGGGCGCGGCCTCGGCATCGAGACCCGCACAGTCGATATCCACATTGCAAAGCTCCGGCAGAAGATCGAGCGCGACAACAAGAATCCCGAAGTGCTGCTCACCGTCCGCGGCGCCGGCTACCGCCTCGTGCAGAAAACCTGAGCCGTGTTGCGGCGCACGCTGTTGCAGGGCTTCGATACGCGGCGGTTGCGCTGGCTGCTTCTGGCCCTGTTCGCCGCGCTCGCGCTGCCGACCGCTCTGCTCGTGTGGCAGGCACGCGGGCAGCTGCGCTGGGAGGCGTATCACCAGTACCGCGGCGGCGCCGAGGCGCTGACCGAACGCATCGACACGCGCCTCGCAGAGCTCGTCGCCGGCGCGGAGCGGCGGCCGTTCGCCGAGTTCGCGTTCTTGCTCGAACCTGCGGGCACGGCGGGCAACGTCGTCCAGCGCTCGCCGCTGTCGAACTACCCGGTCGATGCGGAACTGCCGGGGCTGATCGGCTACTTCCAGGTGGACTCGGACGGCCGCTTCTCGAGCCCGCTCCTGCCCGCGTCCGGTGCCCTGGCCACGGAACTCGGCATGGACGCCGCCGAGTATGCGGCGCGCCGGGCGCTCGCGGACGACATTCACGCCGTGCTCGCCGACAACCGGCTCGTGCAGCGGCGCGAGAGCGTCGCGAAACTCGCGGAGCAGCAGGAATCCGCTGCATCGCCGTCTGCATCGCCGTCTGCATCGCCGTCTGCAACGCCGTCTGCAACGCCGTCTGCATCGTCGTCTGTCCCGGCCGGGTCACAACTTGCCACGGAGGGGGAGGCCTACAGCCAGCAGGTGTTCGACGAGCTCCGGCGCCGCAAGCGCGTGCAGGCGGAAGCCGCGCCGGGCGAGGCCGACGATGCCGGCGCGCCGGAAGCCGCCGCGTACACGCAACAGCGGAACGTGCTCGGCAAGGTCAGTGACATCCCGCTCGATGCATCGCTCGAGGCGAGGAGCGCACGGGCCGAACGCGACAGCGCGGCTTTCGAGGCAGGTAACGAATCCTTCGCGCCCGCCCGGCAGGTGGCAGACTCATCGGCTGCCCCTGCCGCCGCATCCGGACGAGACTACTCGCTGCGGGAAGACACGGACGCGAATGCAGACCGCGGCCCCATCCGTACGTTCGCGAGCGAAGTGGACCCGTATGAGTTCACCGTGCTCGACAGCGGCCATATCGTGCTGTTCCGCAACGTCTGGCGGCAGGGCGAGCGTTACGTGCAGGGGCTGCTCGTCGACGGCCAGCGCTTCGTCGCCGAGGCGATCGGCGCGAACTTTCTCACCGCCGGCCTCGCCGAGCGGTCGAGCCTCATCGTTGCCTGGGACGACGACGTGATCGCGACGTTCACGGACGGAACCGGTATCGCGCGCTACCCGCTCGCCGCGGAGGAACTCGGCGGCGCGCTGCTCTACCGCAGCCGGCTCTCTGCGCCGCTCGACCGGGTCGAGCTCATCTACAGCGTGCAGGAACTGCCGCCCGGCCCCGGCGCGCGCGTGCTCGGGTGGCTGAGCCTTCTGCTCGCCCTCGTATTCCTGAGCGGCTTCACGATCCTGTACCGCCTCGGTGCCGGCCAGATCCGGCTTGCGCGGCAGCAGCAGGACTTCGTCTCGGCCGTGAGTCACGAACTCAAGACGCCGCTCACGTCAATCCGCATGTATGGCGAGATGCTCATGCAGGGCTGGGCGGACGAGCCGAAGCGCCAGGTCTATTACCGGTACATACATGACGAGGCGGAGCGCTTGTCGCGGCTGATCGGCAACGTACTCAGGCTCGCGAGCATCACGCGCAACGCACCGCAGCTCTCTATGAAGCGAGTGAGCGTGCGGGAGCTCTGCTCCGAGGTCGAATCGCGCGTCGCGAGCCAGGTCGAGCGGGCGGGATTCGAACTCCGTATGACGACGACGCCGGAGGCCGACGCTGCCGTGCTCGACGTGGACGTCGACTGCTTCCTGCAGGTCCTCATCAACCTGGTGGACAACGCGCTCAAGTTTTCGCGCAATGCGGCGAATCGCGCCGTCGAAATCGGCTGCAGGACGCTCGCCGGCAACAAGGTCCAGTTCTCGGTGCGTGACTACGGTCCCGGCGTTCCCAGGGACCAGATGCAGAAGATCTTCGAACTCTTCTATCGCAGCGAGTCGGAACTCACGCGGGAGACCGTCGGCACCGGTATCGGCCTCGCCATCGTGCATGAGCTCACGCTGGCGATGAACGGCACCGTCGATCTCGTCAACGCGGAACCCGGCGCCGAATTCCGCGTCGTGTTTCCGCAAGCGGCGGATCCCCCGCGCAACTGAAAAAAGCGTTGCTTATCGGCGACACGCTGCGCACGAGCGAGTTCTTTTTCGCAGCATGGGCCTGTGCGGCCGCGACGGCGAGTGTGCAAAATTTACACTTTCCCCGCAGCCTGAACCGAAAAGTCGAGCCGCGGCGACCGTTTGCGTCGCGCATGCTCGCCGCGCACGCGCGTACAAAAATTGCAACGTTGCGCGTGGGCGCAAACGCGTTGCCATCGGCCAGTGACCCGTGCAGAGTGAGTCGTGGAGACGACATGCGGACCTCTCGCAAATCGACTCCATGCTCCCGGCGCCACACGCGGCCGTGAGTGGTACCGGGTGTGTCTCGCAGCCGACGTCGCCGATTCGATTGCCGACGTCGAACCACCTCGGTAAATCCCGACAGCAGCGGTAACCGTGCCCCGACACGGTCGCAACGCGTGCCGCGCGGCGGCACCTGGAGATCTGTTATGTTCGCTTTCTTCCTCACGCAAGGCCAGGCCGGCCCGGCCTCTCGAATCCTGCGCGCCGCCCGCGTGTTCCTCGGGGTGCCCATGCTGTTTGCGTTCACGGTATCCCACGCACAGGTGCGCTTCGACGACGTAACCGACGGCTCCGGCCTCGAATATGACGGCGAATCCTACGGCGCCTCGTGGGGCGACATGAATAACGACGGGTATCCCGACCTCGCCGTGACTCATCACCGCAATCCGTCGAGCCTGTACGTCAACCGCGGCAACGGCAACTTCGTCGACCGGCGGGCGGGTATCGATGCCTGGCAGGCGACGCCCCGGTCGGACGTGCACGGCGCTACCTGGGCCGATTACAACAACGACGGCCGTCTCGACCTGTTCGTCACCGCCGGCTCCAAGAACTACAGCCAGTTCCTGGTTAACGACGGCACGACGCTGTCCGATCGCATCCACGACTTCGACTTCGACTCGCAGAGCTGGGGCGGCCGGTACCCGTTCTGGTTCGACTACGACAACGACGGCCTGCTCGATCTCGGCGTCGTGGTGCAGGGCGGCAAGGTCCACCTGCACCAGCAGGCTGGCGGCGAGTTCATCAAGCAGAATTTCGCATCCGGACACCAGTGCACGAACGGCGACTTTTCCCTGCTGTCGGATCTCACGATGGACGGCCGGGTCGAATGGGTGTGCGTGAACACCACGGCGCTGCCGGAGCGCATCTACGATCTCACGGGCGGCATGCCGTTTCCCGACGAGACCGCGCTTGCGACCCGGGTCGGCAACATCGCTGACGTCGCCGTCGCGGATTTCGACGGGGATTTGCTGATGGAGCTGTTCGCGTTGCGGGGCAAGGTTCGCCTTAACGGCGCCGCGCTGACGGCGCCCCGGAAGATCGAGGCGCATTTCTCCACTATCAACGCGCAGGCGGCCGGATTCACGTTCCGGAGCAGCGGCGACCTGACGGTGGAGCTGCACTGGAGCGGGCAGAAGGTCAACAGCGTGTTCATCGGCGCGAGCGGGATGCACCCGCCCGCCGCCGCGCAGGGTGAGCCGATCCGCATGCAGCTCTCGGCGAGCGATCCGAACGTCCACGGGCTGATGTCTTACGACCCGGCATCCAACAACGGCATCTACATCGGCTACGACCCGGCATCCCAGACCTGGACGTTCGCCAACTCGGCCGGCGGCAGCAAGGCGGCGAGTTCGACGTACAGCTTCCTTACGAGTACCGCCGCCGTCAGCGACCTCGACGACTTCGGCGTGCCGAATGCCCACCGGCCGGTACGGCCCGCACTGCTGAAGTACGCGGGCTCACAGTACACGAACCAGGTGAAGGGCACCGGGCTCGACCGCAACGAACTGTGTGTCAGCGTGGCGGCGGCCGACTTCGACAACGACATGGATGTGGATCTCTACTACGTCTGCCGGGACGCCGTGCTCAACATCGCGAACAAGCTCTACCTCAATGACGGCACCGGCCGGTTCACGCCGGCCTCCGCGCCGAACGGCGCGGAGGGGCCGGTCGGTGCGGGCGTCGGCCTTGGCGAAACCGTCGCGGCCAGCGACTACGACGTGGACGGTTTCGTGGACCTGTTCGTCACCAACGGTCTCGGGCTGTTCCCGGAGGAGCCGTACGGGCACGGCGGCCCGGATCGCCTGTACCGCAATCGCGGCAACGGCAATCGCTGGATCGAGCTCGACCTGACCGGTGTCGCGTCGAACCGCGACGGCATCGGCGCCATCGTCACCGTTACGGCCGGCGGCAAGTCGCAGCGCAGGGAGCAGACCGGAGGGTACCATCGCTGGGCGCAGCACGACGCCCGCCTGCACTTCGGGCTCGCCGCGAACCAATCGGCGAACGTGACGGTCCTGTGGCCGAGCGGCCAGCAGGATGTGTACACGAATGTCGCCGCGAACCGCCTCTACGAAGCGACCGAAGGCGGCGCGAAATTGCGGGCAGTGACACCGGGTGCGGCGCCACTGCCGGATTGCCTGCAGGTGGCGGGCACGCCGCCGTACGACAAGAACGCGGACCGCGCGGTATTCCTGTGGCGCGAAAGCTGTTCGTCGCAGAACTGGCATGTGCGTGTGACGGGCGGTGCGGGCCCGACCCTGCAGTTCAGCGGGAAGCTCGCGTCGTCTGGCGCCATCACGAACGCAACGCCGGTCCTGTTCGAACCGAACGACGTCCTGGCGCTGTCGGGCGACGGACGGGAACTCGATTTCGTCCTGAACTCCGCTGCCGGCGGCCAGGACGGGTTCTCGTTTACCGTGAATGCGGCGGCAGAGAGCTGCTTCGGCGTCGGCTCGAGCGTCGGAAAAGTTTACGTTGGCGCGAACGAAACTCCGATGGACGTGCCGTTCGACCTGCAGACGCTCGCAGCTTGCGGCCCCTGAGCGGCGAGGAATCGCAGCGAGGGATCAGAGAGCAGGGAGCGAGCGCGGCTTTTTGACGTAATACGGAAACGACGAGAATCCGTACCGGCGATTCCGCGCAGGAATAAGCGTCGCGGCCCGCGTACGTGTTAATCCTGATGCGGCATTGCCGCAACCGGTGCAGAATAGCTCGGCCATAACAACAACCGTTGCGCCCTGTACGCGCAGGGCCGCAACGCGTGCCGCACAGCGGCACACGGAGCGCCGACATGTTTCACCTTCATTCTCCGCCTGCCCGGGCGGGAGCGCGTGCCTGCATTTTTCGCCTTGCAGGACCGCTGGCCTGCCTGCCTGCGCTGCTCGCCGTCACGGTGTGCCCCGCACAGGTGGTATTCGACGACGTCACGGCCGGTTCGGGGCTGGAATATACCGGCGAATCCTACGGCGCCGCCTGGGGCGACATGAACGCCGACGGGCTGTCGGACCTCCTGGTAACTCATCACCGCAATCCATCGGGACTGTACATAAACCAGGGTGATGGCACCTTTATCGACCGGCAGGCCGACATCGACGTTTGGCAAACGACGCCACGATCCGATGTTCACGGCGCCGCCTGGGCCGACTACAACAACGACGGCCATCTGGACCTGTTCATCACCGCGGGCTCGAAGAATGACAGCCAGTTCCTGGTAAACAACGGCGCGGTGCTGTCCGACCACATCCACGACTTCACGTTCGACGTGAAGAGCTGGGGCGGTCGGTTCCCGTTCTGGTTCGACTACGACAACGACGGCCTGCTCGATCTCGGCGTCGTGGTACAGGCCGCCAAGATCAACCTGCATCGCCAGGTGGGGAACGATTTCGTCAGGAAGAACTCTGCGTCAGGCCACGAGTGCACCAACGGCGATTACTCGTTGCTCTCCGACCTCACGATGGACGGCCGGGTCGACTGGGTCTGTGTCACGACAAGTGCGGTGCCGGAGCGCATTTACGACCTGACGGCCGGCCTGCCGTTCCCCGAGAAGACCAACCTTGCGGACCAGGTCAAGCACATAACAGACGTCGCCGTCGCGGACCTGGACGGCGACCTGTTGATGGACCTGTTCGCCCTGCGCGGCAAGGTTCGCCTGAACGGCGCCTCCATTACGGCGCCGCGCGCGATCGAGGCTCACTTCGCCACCAATGGCACGACGGCTTCCGGCATCAGGTTCAGGAGCGCGGGCGACCTGTCGGTGGAGCTGCACTGGAGCAGTAAGAACGTCAGTCGCGTCTTCATAGGGTCGGGCGGCCTGCACCCGCCGACGACCGCGACACGCGAACCGATCCGCATGCAGCTCTCGGCGAGCGATGCCAAGGTTCGCGGCCTGGTGAACTACAACTCCGCGACCGACTATGGTGTTTTCGTCGGTTACGACCCGGCGACGCAGACCTGGACGTACGTCAGTTCCGCAGGCGGTAAATCCAGTGCCAGCTACATATTCTTCTCGAGTACCGCTCCGGTCAGCAACCTGGACGTCTTCGGCATCCCGGCCAGCCATAAACCCATCACACCCGCCTTGCTGAAGTACGCCGGGGCGAAGTACACGAACCAGGTGGCCGGTTCCGGGCTCGATCGCAATGAACTCTGCGTCAGCGTGGCGGCGGCGGACTTCGACAACGACATGGACGTGGACCTCTACTACGTGTGCCGGGACGCCGTGCTCAACCTTGCGAACAGGCTGTATCTGAATGACGGCACCGGCCGGTTCGTGCCGGCTGCCGCGCCGTTCGGCGCCGAGGGTCCGGTCGGTGCCGGTGTAGGCGTCGGCGAGAGCGTGGTCGCGAGCGACTACGATGCGGACGGGTTCGTGGACCTGTTCGTAACCAACGGCCTGCACCTGAATCCCCAGAGGCCATACGGTCACGGCGGCCCGGACCGGCTGTTTCGGAACCGGGGCAACGGTAAGCGCTGGATCGAGCTCGACCTGACGGGTGTGACGACGAACCGCGACGGCATCGGCGCCATCGTCACCGTGACGACGGGCGGCAAAGCGCAACGCCGCGAACAGACGGGCGGCTATCACCGCTGGGCGCAGCACGACGCGCGACTGCACTTCGGTCTCGGCAACAACACGTCAGCAAACGTAACGATCCTGTGGCCGAGCGGTGAGCTGGACCAGTTCAACAACGTAACGGCAAACAGGTTGTACGAAGCGGTCGAGGGCAGCACGCGTCTCGTCGCGGTAACGCCCGCCCCGGCGGAGTCGCCGTGCTCGATTGCGTCGGGTATCCCCACGTTCAACAAGAGCGTCGACCGCGCAGTGTTCATATGGCGCGACAGCTGCAGCTCGCAGAAATGGAACGTGCGCGTCACCGGCGGTGCAGGACCGACGCTGCAGTTCAAAGCGAAGCTCGTGTCGTCGGCCGCAATCTCGAACGTGGCGCCGTTCAATCTCGAAGCATCCGACGTGCTCACGCTGTCCGCCGGCGGCACGACGCTGGAATTCAATTTGCTGTCCGCCGCCGCGGGCCAGGATGGCTTTTCGTTCAACGTGAATTCGGCAGCCGAAAGCTGTTTCGGCATCGACTCAACTGTCGGAAAAGTTTACGCCGGCGCAGACGAAGCGCCGATGAACGTGCCGTTCGATTTGCAGACTCTCGCGGCTTGCGGGCCGTAAGTTGCGTCGAAGGCCCGGGCGGGCCGCCCGCGTAGCGCCAGGAATTACCAGGTCCGGCAACCACTTGCGACCGCCATTACCTGCTGGAATAACGCAGCGGAAAGTTCGCGCAACATTCAGTTGCCAAGCGCACGCGACCGGCGCAGAGTCAACACCCGAAGACGGCAGCGGTTTATCGCCGGCACGTCTTCCGTGTGACCGGCGCCGGGGAGCGTCCGCACGAGATAACAGGTAAGCGTCGAGCCCGGCACGCACGAAGCCGATGCCGCTCGACCGACCCGGCGTAACAACAATTGTTGCGCCCTGCACTGACAGGGTCGCAGCGCGTGCCGCACAGCGGCACCCGGAGAACCACCATGTTTCATTTTCACTTTCCGCACGCCCGGGCGAGCGCGGGTGCCTGCAATTTCCGTCATGCACGCCTCCTGCTCGGTCTGCCCGCGCTGCTCGCCGTAACGGTGAGTCCCGCGCAGGTCGTTTTCGAAGACGTCACCGTGGGATCCGGACTCGAGTACACCGGCGAGTCCTACGGCGCGTCCTGGGGTGACATGAACAACGACTTCCTCCCGGACCTGTACGTGAATCACCATCGCAATCCGTCCGGACTGTACGCCAACCGCGGGGACCACACGTTTTTCGACCGTGGATCCGAAATCGACTCCTGGCAGGTGACGCCCCGCTCCGACGTCCACGGCGCGGCCTGGGCCGATTACAACAACGATGGCCATCTCGACCTGTTCGTCACCGCGGGCTCCAAGAACAACAGCCAGTTCCTGATCAACAACGGCACGACGTTCTCCGATCGCATTCTCGATTTCACGTTCGACGTGAAGAGCTGGGGCGGCCGGTTCCCGTTCTGGTTCGACTTCGACAACGACGGCTTGCTCGATCTCGGCGTAGTCGTACAGGCGGCCAAGATCAACCTGCACCAGCAGTCCGGGGACGATTTCGTCAAGGCCAATGCTGTATCCGGGCACCAGTGCACGAACGGCGATTACTCGATGCTCTCGGACCTCACGATGGACGGCCGGGTCGACTGGGTCTGCGTGACTGCCAGTACCGTCCCGGAACGCATCTACGATTTCACGGTCGGCCTGCCGTTCCTCGAACAGACCAGCCTCTCCAACAAGGCCAACAACATCACGGACGTCGCGATCGCGGACTTCGACGGCGACCTGTTGATGGACGTGTTCGCCCTGCGCGGCAAACTTCGGTTGAACGGTGCCTCCATCACCGCGCCGGACGCGGTCGAAGGCCATTTCGCCACCAACGGCGCCATGGCCTCCGGGGTCACGTTCACGAGTGCGGGCGACCTGTCGGTGGAGCTGCACTGGAGCAAGAAGAACGTCAGCCGCGTCTTCATCGGCGCGGGCGGGCTGCACCCGCCGCAACCGGGGACCGGCCAACCGGTCCGCATGGAGCTTTCAGCGAGCGATCCCGCCGTTCACGGCCTGGTGAACTTCAACTCTGCGACCGACCACGGCGTGTACGTCGGCTACAACCCGGCAACAGAAACCTGGTCGTACATCCATTCCGCTGGCGGCACTTCCACGGCTGCCTACAGTTTCCTGTCGAGCACCGCGCCGGTCAGCAACCTCGTTACCTCCGGCATCCCGACCAGCCACAAGCCCATAAGGCCCGCCCTGCTGAAATACTCGGGCACGGCGTACACGAACCAGATCGCGGGCACCGGGCTCGACCGCAACGAACTCTGCGTCAGCGTGGCGGCAGCCGATTTCGACAACGACATGGACACGGACCTGTATTACGTGTGCCGCGATGCCGTGCTGAACATCGCGAACAGGCTGTACCTGAATGACGGCACCGGCAGGTTCGTGGCGGCCGCCGCGCCGTTCGGCGCCGAGGGCCCGGTCGGTCACGGCGTCGGCGTCGGCGAGAACGTGGTCTCGAGCGATTATGACGTGGACGGCTTCGTGGACCTGTTCATCATGAACGGTCTCCATCTGTACCCGGAGGAACCCTTTGGACACGGCGGCCCGGACCGCCTGTTCCGGAACCTCGGCAACGACAACGGCTGGATCGAGCTCGACCTGAGGGGCGTCGCCACGAACCGCGACGGCATCGGCGCCATCGTCACCGTGACGGCGGGCGGCAAGGCGCAGCGCCGGGAACAGTCGGGCGGCTATCACCGCTGGGCACAGCACGACCCGCGCCTGCACTTCGGCCTCGGTACCAACACGTCGGCGAACGTGACGATCCAGTGGCCGAGCGGCCAGTTGGACGTGTTCACCGACGTTGCGGCAAACAGGCTGTACGAGGCGGTCGAGGGCAGCGATGAACTCGTGACGGTGACGCCGGAGCCGGCGCCGCTGCCGCCGTGCTCGCTCGCATCGGGTATCCCCACGTATAACAAGAGTGTCGACCGGGCGGTTTTCCTGTGGCGCGACAACTGCAGCTCCCAGAAATGGAATGTCCGCGTGACCGGCGGTACCGGCCCGACCTTCCAGGCCAGGGGGCAGCTCGCCTCGGCGGCAGCGATCGGCAACGTGACCCGGGTAAACCTCGAGGCGTCCGACATCCTCACGCTGTCGGTCGATGGCCTCACGCTCGACTACCAGCTGTTCTCCGCTGCGAACGGCCAGGATGGGTTCTCGTTTACGGTCGATGCAGCGGCCGCGAGCTGCTTCGGCATCGACTCGAACGTCGGGACGATTTTCCTCGGCGCAACCCGGGCGCCGATGGGTTTGCCGTTCGACCTGCAAACGCTCGAGCCCTGCGGGCCTTAAGGGACCCGTTTCGCCCACCTTGCTTTCATTGAAGCACCGCAACGCACAGGGATACGGATTACAGTGGAAACCAACGAACTGCATCGCGGGCGGCTGATCGACCACGTACACCTGGTCGTCGCCGATATCGCGGCTAGCCGCCGCTTTTATGACGCCATCCTCGCGGTACTCGGCATCCCCGTGGCCGGCGGCCGTGACTGGTTCTGGGCGGACGAACTGTTCGTCTCGACGCCGGAGAGCGCGGCGGCGCAGGGCAAACGCACCGGGCGGCACCATCTCGCGTTCCAGGCACCGGATCGCGCGACCGTCGAGCGGTTCCACGCGGCCGGGCTCGCGAACGGCGGGACGGACAACGGCGCCCCGGGCCTGCGCGAGTATCATCCCGGCTACTACGCCGCGTTCGTGCTCGACCCGGACGGAAACAACATTGAGGCCGTGTACCACGGCGAGGCACACCGCAGCGCCGCGTCCGTGCACATCACCTTCCCGCCGTAGGCACGACGGTCACCTGTTGGAGCGGCGGTAACGCCGCGAATTGAGGGCGGCTTGAATTCCTGAGCTGGAAGCGGCGGTAACGCCGCGAATATGACACGGTCCCATCCTTGATTAGGGCGCCGCAACCACGGAAGATGCCGCAGTCTCGAATCCCCCGGAGGTTCCCGATGCGTCCCGCCCTCTCCATATGTCTGCTCGCCCTGATCGCAGCCCAGGCCCATGCGCAGGAACTCGAGGAAATAGTCGTTACCGCTTCGCTGATGGAGAGCGAGGTACCGGGCAAGCATCTCAGGCGGAATGCCGACAACCTGATGCTCCGCGTGCAGATCGTCAACGACGCCCGCGAAGAAGATCAGCGGGAAGACGAGGTCCACGAGACGCTGCTGGCGGCAATATCGGCGGCGGCGAAGCGCGACAACATCGAACTCAGCACGGTGACTGACAGCGGCTTCGTGCTCCCGCTGACGAAGTCCAATTACCGGATCGAGCTCGAGGATGGCAGCCGCCCCGACACGAGCCAGGCCTGGTTCCGCGCGAAATCCGCCGTGCCGGCCTCGGTCGACGACGGCGAGGCGCTCGTCATCGAGCTGAAGCGCTTCATCGCCAGTCTCGACCTGGTCGGCCGCACAGAGGTCTTCGTCGATGGCGACGTCGAGGTCAGCATCGTGAACCCGGAGCAATACCGCGGCGAGGCGATCCGGCTGCTCGGAGAAGACGTGCGCTCGGTGACATCGGCGCTCGGTGACGACTACAAGGTCATCGTGAGCGGCATCGACAAGCCCGTGGAGTGGGCGCGGGCGGGCTCGCTGTCGGTTGCGATTTACATTCCGTACGAGTACATGGTCGTGCCGTCCAGCATCAGCGGGATTACGTACCTGCCGGAATATTGACCCGGCTTCGTCGAATTCGTGACCTCGCGGCTGTAGGAGCGCCGGTCACGCCGCGACCGGTACGCGGCAGGATTCCAAGACGACATCGCCGCAGTCGGATGGCACGAACCATTCGCGGCCTTGCGGCCGCTCCTACAGCACCGGGTTTCGCATTCGATGAAACCGTGGCCTCGCGACTGTAGGAGCGGCGGTAACGCCGCGACCGGTACGCGGCAGGACGCCGAGACGACATCGCCGCGGTCGGATGGCACGAACCATTCGCGGCCTTACGGCCGCTCCTACTTCATTCGTTACGGGTGATCTCGCCGAGCTTGCGGGTCAGCACCTGGTTCTCGCGGTAATCGATCGGCAGCACCACGAGGCTCGGGCCGTCCTCCGCGAGCGCCCGTTCCAGTACGTCGCGCAGCTCACGGCTTGCCTCGACCCGGTGCCCGTTCCAGCCGAAGGCGCGGGCGAGTTCGAGCCAGTCGGGGTTGCCGAAGGCGAGGTCGGTGTGCCGCCTGAACTCGTTGTCCTGCTTCCAGGCGATGAGCCCGTAGCCGCCGTCTTCCCAGACCATCGCGACGAGCTTGACGCCGAGACGCTTTGCAGTCTCCATCTCCTGCACGTTCATGAGGAAGCCGCCGTCGCCGCAGATGGCCAGCACCTTGCGCTCGGGGTGCACCAGGCTCGCGGCGATTGCGCCCGGCAGGGCGAAGCCCATCGAGCAGAAACCGTTCGGAATCAGGCAGGTGTTCGGCTCGTGGCAGTGGTAATGGCGTGCGATCCACATCTTGTGGGCGCCGACGTCGGACAGCAGGATGTCGTCGCGGCCGAGCACCTGGCGCACGTCCCAGAGCGCTTTCTGCGGCCGGATCGAGCCCTCGGTGTCGTCGTCCGCGTGCTCGGCGATGTCGGCCCACATGCGGCGTCGGAGTTCGCGCTGGCGCGCGAAGTCGAAATCGAACGGCACGCCGGCCCGCGCGACCCGCTCGTTCAGCATCCACAGCGCGTGCGCGAGGTCGCCGACGAGCTCGACTTCCGGATGGTAATGGGCGTCGATTTCGGCCGGGAGGAAGTCCGCGTGCACGATGCGCTTGCTGCGGTCCGGATTCCAGAGCAGCGGCGGGTATTCGACCAT
This sequence comes from Woeseiaceae bacterium, assembly GCA_036276805.1. GTDB lineage: Bacteria > Pseudomonadota > Gammaproteobacteria > Steroidobacterales > Woeseiaceae > UBA1847. The sequence goes on from DASUOE010000272.1 coordinate 19,191, forward strand.
GTCGAACCCGAGCGCGATGACGAGATCCGCCTCATCGATGGCGAAGGAGATGTGATCCTTCGTCCCCAGGCCGATCGTGTACAGGCAGTACTCGGCATCCATGTCGACCGCGCCCTTGGCCATGAACGTGCTGATGACACCGATGCCCGTCCGTTCGCACAGGAGCCGTAGCTGCTTGCTGGCGCGCTTGCGGATGCAGCCGTTGCCGGCCAGGATGACCGGCCGCCGCGCGTTTTTCAGCAACTCGAAGGCCTTGTCGACGATCTTGTCGTCCGGCACCGAGCGGCGGTAGCGGCGCGGCGTCATCGGCGTTCTGGCGGACTCGAGGGCGGCGATGTCCTCCGGCAGCTCGATGTGCACGGCGCCGGGTTTCTCCGTCCGCGCGAGCCGCACGGCCTTGCGCACGATTTCCGGAATGGTGTCCGGGTGGCGCACGCTGGTCGCCCACTTCGTCACCGGGTCGAACATCCCGACGACGTCCATCACCTGGTGCGACTCCTTGTGCAGGCGCTGGGTCGAGGCCTGCGCGGTCAGCACCAGCATCGGCGCGCGGTCCATGTTCGAATCCGCCACGCCGGTGATGAGGTTGGTGGCGCCGGGGCCGAGGGTGCCGAGGGCGCCGGCCGGGTTGCCGGTCAGGCGGCCGTAGACCTCGGCCATGAACGCCGCACCCTGCTCGTGCCGGGTCAGGACGAAGCGGATGCTCGAAGATTTTTCGAGCGAGAGCATGAAGTGGGCGTTCTCCTCCCCGGGAACGCCGAAGATGTATTCGATGCCTTCCTCTTCCAGGCACCGGACGAACAGGTCGGACGCTTTCACGGTACAGGCTCCGGGTGCGCGATTCACATTGCTCCGCTTTGGACGTAGTCTAGCGCTTTATGCCGCGGATCGGCCTCGTGCCGTCCGGAGGAATGCCCGTGGACCTGTCGGAACTCATCGTCGAGGCGAAACGCCGCGGTTTCGGTTACAACTTCGCCGTCGAGGACGATCGCCTCGTTTGCCCGGATACCGGCGAGGACTTCCCGCAGGACTCGGCCAGCATCGTCTGGAGCGAATCGGTCGACATGGGCACCGACCCGGGCGACGACGCCACCATCTTCCTCATCGAAACGACCGGCGGGCGCAGGGGCTACCTGCTCGTCGCCAACTCGTTCCGCGCCGACCCGCGCAAGACGGCGTTTCTCGATTGCATCGCCCGCCGTACGGAGGCGCGCTGACCGCCGCTCCTACTCCACGGTCACGGATTTTGCGAGGTTGCGCGGCTGGTCCACGTCGGTGCCTTTGAGCACGGCGACGTGGTATGCGAGCAGCTGCAGCGGCACAGTGTAGACGATCGGCGCGATGAGACGGTTCGCGTGCGGCATCTCGATGACCGTCGTTCCCTCGCCACCCTTGATGCCGGTCTCGCGGTCGGCGAACACGTACAGGCGACCGCCGCGGGCGCGCACCACCTGCATGTTCGACTTAAGCTTGTCGAGGAGCTCGTAGTTCGGCGCGACGACCACGACCGGCATGTTCTCGTCGACGAGCGCGAGCGGGCCGTGCTTGAGTTCGCCGGCGGCGTAGGCCTCGGCATGGATGTAGGAGATTTCCTTCAGCTTCAGCGCGCCTTCCATGGCGATCGGCCACATGGGGCCGCGGCCCAGGTAAAGCGTGTGCTCCTTCTCGGCGAACTCCTCGGCGAGATCGCGCAAGTGGTCGCTCATCGCGAGCGCCTTGTCGGCGGCCGCCGCGGCGTGCGTCAGGTGCGCGACGAGTTCCTTCTCGCGCTCCGGCGCCATGCCGCGGTGCCGGGCGAGCATGAGCGTGACGAGAAGGATCGACAGGAGTTGCGTGGTGAACGCCTTGGTGCTCGCCACGCCGATCTCGGGGCCTGCCTGCGTCAGCATGACGAGATCCGACTCGCGCACCATCGAGCTGTAGGCGCTGTTGCAGATACAGAGCGTCGCGAGATAGCCGGACTGCTTCGCGACGCGCAGCGCCTCGAGCGTGTCCGCGGTCTCCCCGGACTGCGACAGCGTGACGAACAGCGTGTTCTTCGGCACGACCGGGTTGCGGTAACGGTATTCGCTCGCGATGTCCACCTGCACCGGCACGCGCGCGAGCGATTCCAGCCAGTACTTGCCCACGCAGCCGGCGTGGTAGCTGGTGCCGCAGGCGATGATGTGGATGTTCTCCACCTTGCCGAGCAGGGCGTCGGCGTTCGGGCCGAGTGACGCCGGGACGACCTGCTGGTTCTCGACGCGGCCGTAGAGCGTGTCGGCAAGCGCCGCCGGCTGCTCGAAGATCTCCTTCAGCATGAAGTGCCGGTACGGCGCCTTTTCCGTGGACTCGCTGTCCCACTGCGTTTCGTGCGCTTCGCGCTCGACGACGTTGCCGTCGGTGTCGTACACGGTCACCCTGTCGCGGCGGATCTCCGCGATGTCGCCCTGCTCGAGATATATGAAGCGTTGTGTCACCGGCAGGAGCGCCGGCACGCCGCTCGCGACGTAGTTCTCGCCGAGACCGAGCCCGATGACGAGCGGGCTCGCGACGCGGCTCACGACGATACGGTCCGGGTCTTCGGCATCCACGATGAGTAGGGCGAACGCGCCCTCGAAGCGCTTCGTCGCCGCCGTGACGGCCGCGACCAGGTCGAGGCCGTTCTTCAGGTGCTCGTGGACGAGGTGCGCCGCCACCTCCGTGTCCGTCTCGGAACTGAACTCGTAGCCCTTCGCGACGAGCTCGTCCTTTATCGGCAGGTAATTCTCGATGATGCCGTTGTGGATGACCGCGACGCGGCCGCCGGAGACGTGCGGGTGCGCGTTCGCCTCGGTCACGCCGCCGTGTGTCGCCCAGCGCGTGTGGCCGACGCCTATGTTGCCGTTGACCGGGTGCGACTTCAGCCGGGCCTCGAGCTCCGATACCTTGCCCACGGTACGGCAGAGGCCGATTCTGCCGTCGGCGTCGACGACCGCCACGCCCGCGGAGTCGTAACCGCGGTACTCGAGCCGCCGCAGCCCCTCGATGAGGATCGGCAGGATGTTGCGCTCGGCGATCGCGCCGACGATGCCACACACGGCTTACTTCCCCTTCTTTGCCGGCCGCTGCCAGCCTTTCACGACGACCTGTTTCGAGCGCTCGAGCGCGAGTTCGCCGGCCGGCACCGGCTTCGTGATGGTGGAGCCCGCGCCGACGGTTGCGCCTGCGCCGACTTCGACCGGGGCTACCAGCATGACGCCAGAGCCGATGAAGGCCCGGTCGCCGATGACCGTGCGGTGCTTGTTCGCGCCGTCGTAGTTGCACGTGATCGTGCCGGCGCCTACGTTGACGTTCACACCGATACTGGAGTCGCCGAGGTAGGTGAGGTGATTGGCCTTACTGTTCTCGCCGAGCTCGCTGTTCTTGACCTCGACGAAGTTGCCGACTTTCACTCCGGCCGCGAGCTTCGCGCCCGGGCGCAGGCGGGCGAACGGGCCGATCTCGCAGCCGGCGGCGGCGGTCGCGCCCTCGATGTGGCAATTCGAGTGCACGAGCGTGCCGTCACCGACCTCGCTGTCGCGTACCAGGTTGTTCGACTCGATGCGCACGCCGTCGCCGAGGCGGACGCTGCCCTCGAACACGGCGTTCACGTCGATGAACACGTCCCGGCCGCACGTGAGCGTGCCGCGAATGTCGACGCGCGCGGGATCGGCGAAGGCGACGCCCTCTGCCATCAGCGCCTCGACCTGCCGGCGCTGCAGCGCGCGTTCGGCCTCCGCCTGTTGTTTCCTGTCGTTGATACCCATGACTTCTTCCTGTTCCGGTGCGCGGACGCCATGCACGCGGACGCCGTCGGCGGCCGCCATGGCGATCACGTCGGTGAGATAGTACTCGCCCTGCGCGTTGTCGTTCCCGAGGCGAGATAGCCAGGCCTTGAGCCGGGCGGCCGGCAGAACCATGACGCCCGTGTTCACTTCGCGGATCGCTCGTTCGTCTGCGGTCGCGTCTTTCTGCTCCACGATGCGGCGCACGCTGTCATCCTCGCGGACGACACGGCCGTAGCCGGTCGGGTCGGCGAGTTCGACGGTCAACAGGGCGACGTCGCCGGCCGGCGTCTCGAGCAGCTTCGCGAGCGTACCGGGCTCAAGCAGCGGCACGTCGCCGTAGAGAACGAGCACGCGGTTCCCCTCCGGCGTCCCCGGCATCGCCTGCAGGAGCGCGTGGCCCGTGCCGTGCTGCTCGGCCTGCAGCGCCCAGCGCAGCCCGGCCCCGGGAAACGCCGACCGCACACGTTCCGCGCCGTGCCCGTGGACGATGCAGACGTCGTCCGGGGCGAGGGCGTGGGCGCAGTCGATAACGTGCGCGAGCAGGGGCCGGCCGGCAAGCGGCTGCAGCACCTTCGGAAGTGACGAGCGCATCCGCGTGCCCTGGCCCGCGGCGAGGATGACGATGCTCAGGCCCAAACTTCCTGCTCCTAAGGTGTTGGTCCGGGGGATGGTCGATGTGCCGGGAGTCCGGTGGTGGATGATACCGCAACGGCATACCGGCCAGCATGCCGTGAGTTCTTTTCGGTGCTAACGCGCGTAACAGGACATGAAGTCGTGGCTCTTCGCCATGTCCCTGCTGTTGGTCATTTCCCGGCCTTAATCCGGCGCGTGCCGCCGAAACCACATCGCCGCCAGTGCGTCGCGATCGGCGGCGCGCCCCGAAATCTGGTGATCCTGGTACGCGAACACGTGAAGCTCGTACGTCTTCCCCAGCGCCTGCAGGCGTTCGGCGAGTGCCAGCGATTGCGAAACCGGCATGCTCTCGTCGCCGCCGCCGTGCATGATCAGGAGCGGGACATCGATCTGATCGGCCCAGGTAACCGCGGAGCGCCGCCCGAGGACCGCGTCGGGCGACTGCCGCCAGTCCGGCCAGAGCTGATCGGCGACCGGCTCGAAATGGCCGGGCGCCGCCTCGAACAGGCTCGGGAAATCCGTCGGAGCCCCGAACACGGCCGCGGCGAGCGCGGGAAATCCGGCGCGGATCGCCTGCAGGACCATCATGCCGCCGCGAGACTCGCCGAGCAGGTAGAGCCGCGATGCATCGATGGCAGGCAGCTCTTCCGCGAGCGATGCTACCGCCATCAGGTCATTAAGCTCTTCACCGCCCATCTCGTCCCGGCCTGTGGCGCCCTCGCTGCCGCGATACATAGGCGCGAGAATCGCGAATCCCGCCTCGGCCAGGCGATGGAACGTCGTGAGGTACTCGGGCGCCGTGTCGTTGCGGGTATAACTACCCCGGTTGAACACGATCGTGGGGAGCGTGCCGTCGGCGGCCGCCGGGCCGTACAGCCAGGCAACCACGTGCAATCCGTCGCTTCGGTATGTGAGCCTTTCGAACGCGTAGCCCGGAGCCGACCGGGCGCGCTCGTATTCCGTTGCCTCGGCAAATAACCCGATCGACGGCCGATCGGATATCTCTTCAAACGGTGGCAGCCGTACGGCCTCACGACTGATCAGGATCGGCGCCCCGGAGGTTGCCTCCCCGCTTTCGGCATGAACGTGACCGCAGAATACGAACAAGACAATCACAGCAAGAGCGACGCGCATGACCCGGCCTCCTTGAAACGGTCCCGTACCAGAGTGGATGCCTGGGCGAGGGCGCTTGGATTCACGCAGGCGGAAGCGGCCGATCCGTGGCTTCCGCGGGATGCAGCACCGGTTGGAGCGGCGGTAACGCCGCGACCCGGATGCGGCCGGATACCGCGAACCATTCGCGGCCTGACGGCCGCTCCTACAGCCGCGCGCCCCACGGCCGCAGCACGAGGTTGAACGCCGGCTGGTGCAGGTCTATGTTAGCGTCCACACGACGTCGGGGGACCTCACGGCGATGCGTAAACGAGGCATAACGCGCCGCGATTTCATCAACGGGATCGGCGTCGCCGCCGGCAGTACGGCACTGCCCCTGCCCTTTGGCCATGCCTGGGCAACGGACGGCAAGTCGGTGTATTACCCGCCCGTCCTCACCGGCCTGCGGGGCTCCCACGACGGCGCGTGGGAGGTTGCTCACGCGCTCCGCGACGGTAGCGCGTTCCGCGGCCCGGAGAATCGGGACGCCATCTACGACTTGATCGTCGTCGGCGGCGGTATCAGCGGCCTTTCGGCGGCTTGGTTCTATCGCAAACAGGTGGATCCGGACGCCCGCATCCTGATCATCGACAATCACGACGACTTCGGCGGTCACGCGAAACGCAACGAATTCTGGCAGGACGGCAGGATGTACCTGCTGAACGGCGGCACCCTCAACGTGGAAGCACCATCGCAGTACAGTGCGGTAGCTGCCGGGCTGCTCTGGGAACTCGGCATCGACCGCACGCGCTATTACGAGGCCATTGCACCGGCGAAGGACAGGTACAAGAACCTGGGCATGTCGGGTGGCGTCTTCTTCGACCGCAAGACGTTCGGCGGCGAAAAGCTGGTCGCCGGGTTCGGGGAACGGCCTTACGAGGAGTTCTTCGACGAAACGCCCATGTCGCCGAAGGCCCGGGCCGATGCGATCCGCCTGTTTACGGCTGAGCGCGACTACCTTCCCGGCGTCCCGCCCGAGCAGAAGCGCGATCGGCTGATGCGCATGAGTTACCGCGACTACGTCGTCGACGTGATCGGCTGCGAACCCGAGGTGGCCGCCCTGTTCGATCCCGACGTCAATTCCCTGTTCGCCGTCGGCACGGACGCCATTCCCGCGCTGTACGGGCGCGAGATGGGCTTTCCCGGGTTTGCCGGCATGGATTTGCCGGAAACTCCGCCGGGACTGCTGGTGAACGAGCCCGGCGGGCAGCACGGGCGCGAAAACAATGCGCGAGCGCAGAGCGGCGACGCGGACATGTATTTCCCGGATGGCAATGCCACGATAACGCGCCTGCTGGTGAGCTCGCTCGTGCCTGGTTCCATACCTGCGTCTACGATGGAAGGCATCATCACCGCCCGCGCCGACTACAGCCGTCTCGACCGGGAGGATGCGCGCGTGCGCATTCGACTGAACAGCACGGCCATCCGCGTGGAACACACCGGCGACGATGAGGTCGCCGTGACTTACGTGCGGGGAGACGATGTCGAGCGGGTGCGCGGCCGCGCCACGGTGCTCGCGTGCTGGCACTCGGTCATTCCGCACATCTGTCCGGAGCTGCCGGACCGGCAGAGGACCGCACTCGGCGACGGGGAGAAATCGCCGGTCGTCTACACCAGTGTGTTGCTGTCCAACTGGCGTTGCTTCGTCGATGCCGGCGTACGGCACATTGCCTGCCCCGGCGGCTATCACACGAACCTCAGCCTCGGCACACCGCTGGTCCTGGGCGACTACCGGAGCAGCGAAAGTCCCGACCAGCCGATCGTTCTCGGGATGGGGCGCTATCCCTGCCAGCCCGGACTGTCACGGCGCGAACAGCACCGCGCCGGCCGCACGGACCTCCTGGCGACCACCTTCGAGACCTTCGAGACTGAGATCCGCGCACAGCTGGATGCCACATTCTCGGCCCACGGCTTCGACGCGGAGAAGGACATTCTCGCGATCACCGTGAATCGCTGGCCGCACGGCTACACGTACTCCTACAACCCGTTGTTCGATCCCGTCGAATGGGCGTACACCACGACCGACGAACGGCCGAACGTCATAGCGCGGCAACGGCACGGCAGGATCGCCATCGCGAACGCCGACGCCGCCGCGAGTCCGCATACCGATGCGGCGATCAACGAAGCCTGGCGAGCGGTATCGGAACTCATGTCGGTGCTCTAGACGAGGAAGCCATGGCTCACGATTTCGCCTGTTTCCGCTGCGGCGCGTCCCTGGGCGCCATGTCCCTGCCGTTTTCACGGCGCGACCAGTGCCCGGACTGCGGTGTGGACCTCCACGTGTGCCGGATGTGCAGCCACTTCGACAAAAGGGTGGCAAGGCAATGCCGCGAGGATGGCGCGGAGGACGTCAAGGAGAAGGAGAAGGCCAATTTCTGCGACTGGTTCAAACCGTCGCAGGGCGCGTTCGACCCGGGGCGCAAGTCGGAGGCCGATAAGGCACGCGAAGCCCTGGAAGCCCTGTTCTCCCGCCCGAAGGACGCAGACTAACCCCTCCGACGCCGACGGCCAGTACGCAGGGCGAGCCGTATCGTGCAGGCGTCCTTGGCCGTAAACTACCGGGCATGCGATGCCCGCCGCCCGCTCGACTCACCCTGTGCGCCTTCCTGGCTGTCTTCCCGCCGGCACGCGCGGTCGAGCTCGACGACTTTCGGTTGGTCGACCTGACCCACACTTACGACGAGGAGACGGTGTACTGGCCCACCTCGCCATCGAAGTTCGAACTCGAAACGCTCGCGGACGGTGAGACAGAGGCGGGCTTTTTCTACTCCGCGTATTCGCTCTGTACGCCCGAACACGGCGGCACGCATCTCGATGCGCCGGTGCATTTTGCGAGGGACGGCCTGGCCACGGACGAACTTCCGCTGGACAAACTCATCGCGCCCGCGGTGGTCATCGACGTCAGCGCCGCGGCCGCCAGTGACCGTAACTATCGCCTCGAGGCGAAGGACGTACGCGCCTTCGAAGCCGCGTACGGCCGTATCGAGGCCGGCACGATCGTGCTCCTTCGAACGGGCTGGAGCCGCTACTGGCCGGACGGCCGCGCGTACCTCGGCGACGATACGCCGGGCGATGCGAGTCGGCTGTCCTTCCCCGGCTACGGCGAGGACGCCGCCCGGTTGCTGGTCGACGAACGTGGCGCTGCAATGCTCGGCATCGACACGGCATCGATCGATTACGGTCGCTCGCAGGACTTTCCCGTACATCGCATCGCCGGCGCCAACAACGTTGCCGGCCTCGAGAATCTCACCAACCTCGACGAACTTCCGGCGACGGGCGCAACGCTCATAGCGCTGCCGATGAAGATCGGCGGCGGGTCGGGCGCCCCGGTGCGGGTCGTGGCGCTCGTGCCGGTTCCTCCCGACACCAACTGACTCGCCCGACGTCGTCGGCAGCTCGAGATTGAGCGGCGCGCTCACCCGTTCATGACCGCCGATCAGGGTGCGGGGAGGCGGATGACGACCTTGCCCATGAAGTCGCCGCTCTCGAGGTAGTCGAAGGCGGAAGGCGCGTCCTCGAACTCGAATACCCGGTCGATGAGCGGCCGGACCTGGTGCTCGCTGATGAAGGCGTTCATCGCTTCGAAATCCGCGCGCGAACCCACGTAGACGCCGCTGGCCGTGGCATTTATCCACATGAGCGAGTCGGTGGGCAGATCGAAACCGTACCCTGACAGGCCGCCGATCAGCGCGACGTGCCCGCCGTAGGCGAGGATCTCGAGAACCTTCGGGAGGGTCGACCGGCCGCCGATGTCCAGTACCTGGTCGACGCCGTGGCCACCGGTGATTTCCCTGACGGCCAGGTGCCAGTCGGGGTTCCGGCGGTAGTTTGCCGTTCCGACGGCTCCCATCTCCATGGCAAGCTCGAGCTTCTGGTCGCTGGAGCTGGTGACGACGGGTTTCGCGCCGAACGCATCAGCGAAGATCAGGCCGAAGGTCGAGACACCGCCCGTCCCCTCGAGCAGCACCCACTGCCCGGGCTCGATCTGCCCGCGCTTGAAGAGCCCCACCCAGGCGGTCACCGCCGCACAGGGAAGCGTCGCTGCCTCCTCCCAGGTCAGGTGCTCCGGTATCGCGACGAGAGCGTTCTCGTGGCTCACGATGAGTTCGGCGAGCATGCCGCCCGCGTTGCCGCCGCGATCCGTCGACAGAGACGCTTCGCTCGGCGGGCCGTCGAGCCACTCCTCGAAGAAGATTCCGGCGACCCGGTCGCCGACCGCGAAGCGCGTGACGTCCGTGCCCGTGGCAATGACTTCCCCGGCACCGTCCGACAGCGGGATCGTGCCGTCGTACGGGTACGCCTCGTCGTACTCACCGCGCAGCATGTTCAGGTCGCGGTGATTCAGCGACGTGGCACGGACCCGGACGAGGACCTCGTCGGCGCCGACGACGGGCCGCGGCACTTCTGCCATCACCAGGCGGTAGCCGTCGCCGTCCCTGTCGAACTGGTACTGGCGGAGGTGGTTCGCCTCGTCGGCACCGGCCGATTGTGCGACCAGGGCCAGCACCAGGAGTAACGTGAGTCCGGCTCCGTTACGAACGCCAACGGCATCCGAGGCGTCAGCCTGCGGAGACGGCAGGACTCCCATTACCGCAAGAAATAGCAGCCGCAAGGTACCGCGCGTCATTCGAAGCCCGCGGGATTCCGATAGCCGAAACGCTCGCCGGCTTTCCAGGCGCGCCTGTCGTTGCCCTCGGCGGGCAAGCCGCCGTTCGACTGCAGCAGCCTGGCTAGATGAATGCAGTTCCATGTCATGATCGTGGCGTTTCGCTGCGTGAAGTCGTTGTCGAAACCCACGTGTCCGCCGTCCTCCTGCAGATCGCCGTAGGACGGCCCCGGGCCTGCCTCTCCGATCCAGCCACAGTCCGCCTGCGGCGGCAGGGTGAAGCCGAGGTGGTTGAGTGCATAACCGATCGTCATGGCCACGTGCTTGATGCCATCTTCGTTACCGGTTACGACACAACCGCCGACCTTGCCGTAGTAGATCGACTGCCCCTTGTGATTGAGTTCGCCGGACATCGCGTAGAGCCTCTCGATGAGCACGCGACAAAGCGAACTTTCTTCGCCGAGCCAGATGGGCGAACCGACGATCAGGATGTCCGCCGCCAGGACGTCATTCCAGAGCTGCGGCCATTCATCCGTGGCCCATCCGTGCTCCGTCATGTCGGGATAGACACCGGGCGGAATGTCCCTGGCCGCCAGGTGAACGTGCTTAACGCTGATTCCCTCGCTTTCCATGATCGCCGCCGACGCTTCGAGCAGGAGACGGGTGTGGCTTCGCTCGGCGCTTTTTTTGAGCGAGGTGTTTATGTACAGGGCTTTGGTTTTATCCGCCATGTCCGCATCTCCAGGCGGCGATTCCGCGCGCCTGCCCGATGATACAGCGCTGTACCGCCCATTGGCTCGCCGGCTCACCAAAGGCCTATCGTGCGCCCTGATTGTGCCGCGGCCAGCAGCGGACAGCCGCGCTTCCTGGGTCAGCCGGCGCATGCGGCAATGAGCGCAACGGAGCAAACTCCCGCTGGACTCGTTGTGCCTGCGCGGCGCTATAATGCGCCGGCGGCCACAGAACTATAACTAGCCGGCCGCGAGGAACGAAACGTGCGCTATCCGCCCGTGATGTGGGGCATCCTGCTCGCGCTGCCTGTCGCGGCGGTCGCAATCGAGCCGGAGACGCCGGGCCGCGTGACGCTCGGCCAGCCGAGCCCCGGCTGGTTCCTGCTGCATGGCATGGAGGCGAGCTACCTGTTCGACGGCGACACCGGCGAGATGCAGGGCCTCATCTCGCACAACTGGTATACGCCCGCGATCGAACCGAACGTCGCGAACGGCGAGTTCTATCTCGCCGAGTCCTTCTACTCGCGCGGGGTCCGCGGCGAACGTACCGACGTCGTGACGATCGTCGACCTCGAGACCCTGTCGCCGAAGTCCGAAGTCGTAATCCCGGCGAAGTCTGCCGCATTGCCGCACCGCCACCATATCGGCTTGATGGGCAACGGGCGGCACCTCGCCGTGTTCAACATGACGCCCGCGCAATCGATCTCCATCGTCGATGTCGTCGACCGTGTTTTCGTCGGCGAGATATCGACCCCTGGTTGCGCGATGATCATGCCCTCGGGCGAACGGGCCTTCGCCATGATCTGCGGCGACGGTACCCTGCAGCTCATCGTGCTGGACGATGCCGGCAAGGAGTCATCGCGGAGCCGCAGCAAACCGTTTTTCGTCGTCGAGGAAGACCCGCTGTTCGCATTGCCGGTCGAGACCGACAGCGGCTGGCTGCTCGTGACTCATGATGGCCGCGTGTTCGAGGCCGCGGTCGCTGGCGAGGACTTCCGCATCGGCCAGCCGTGGTGGCTCACCGCAGAGGCCGACCGCGCGGAGCGCTGGCGTCCCGGCGGCTCGCAGCCGCTGGCATTCAACCGCCGCAACGGATTGCTGTACGTGTTGATGCACCAGGGCGACGTCGATACCCACGCCGAGCCGGGCAGCGAGGTGTGGGTGATCGACGTCGCGCAGAGGAACGCCATCGGCCGCCTGCGGACCGACGTCGCCGCGACCAACATCCTCGCCAGCGACGAGGCGCGTCCGAAACTCTACGTCTATGACGAGGACGGCAAGCTCTACATCCACGACGGGCTGGCGCTGACGCTCCTGCGGACGATCGACGAGCCGGGCCCGTCGCCGTCGCTCATGCTGCTGCAGGGGCTCTGAGGGTGGCTTCGCTACTGGTCACATGGGCTGCGCTCTTTTTCAGCGGGTTGTTGCTGCTCGCCGCCAGCCACAAGGTTTTCTCGCTTGCCGTGTTCCGGGCAGTGCTGCGCGACTACGCACTCCTGCCGGACGCGTTCGTCGCGCCCGCATCCGTCGCCATCCCGGTCGCGGAAGCCATGCTCGCGGCCGCCTGGCTTGCCGCCGCCGCCAACGTGCTCGCGGCTACGGCAGCCGCCGCCGCGACGGTCGCGCTGCTCACGGCCTACACCCTCGCGATAGCCGTCAACCTGCTGCGCGGCCGCCGCTACATCAGCTGCGGATGCGGCCTCGCCGGTGGCGGCGCCGAGTATCTCTCATGGGGCCTGGTGCTCCGCAACGCGTTCCTCGTCGGCGTCGCGTTGCTCGCCGCGGCGCCGGTGCCCGCGTACGCGTCCGGCCCCGGTGGCTACGCGGTGCTCGTCGTCGCGCTGCTCGCGGCGGTCATCCTGTACGCCGCTGCCGCGCAACTGCTGCGCAACGGCGCGGCGATCGGTGCGTGGAGACAAGCCCGTGAATGAAGCGTTGCTCGTGTCCAATGTCTTGCTGTGGTGCCTCGTGATCGCACTCGCGATCATCGTCGTCGCGCTCGCGCGCCAGGTCGGCATCCTGCACGAGCGCGTGGCGCCGGCCGGTGCACTGATGCCGACGAATGGCCCGAAAGTCGGCGAGCTGACGACCGGGCAGGCCCTCGTTGACCTCGACGGCCGCCCGCTGACGATCGGCGGCGCGAACGCCGACGGGGCGGCGACGCTCGTCCTGTGGGTCTCACCGACCTGCCCGGTGTGCCGCGCGCTCGTGCCGACGGCCGTCTCGCTGGCGAAACGCGAGCGGATGCGCCTGGTGTTTGCAAGCGACGGCGAGAACGTCGACCAGCACCGGCGGTACGTGGCGGATCTCGGCATCGGCCGGTATCCGTACGTCGTCTCACAGACGCTCGGCATGGCGTTCGCGGTCAGCAAGCTGCCGTTCGCGGCGCTCATCGCGCCGGACGGAACGCTCGCTAGCAAGGGCCTCGTCAATACGCGCGAGCACCTCGAAAGCCTGGTCGAGTCCATGTCTTCCGGCATCGCGAGCCTGCAGGACTACATGCGGCGGGCGGATGCTGCCGAACGGCCGGTGCAGGAGAACGTCGTATGAAGCGATTCGATTTCGCTCGGCGCATGGGCCGCTGGTTCGACGACTGCACGGCGTCGAGAAGCCGGCTCCTGGCGCGGCGCACGTCCCGCCGCAGTTTTATCGGGCGCGTCGGCGGCCTGCTCGCGGGCTCCGCGGCGCTGCCGCTCCTGCCGGTGGCGCGCGCACTCGCGGCCGATGGCATCGAGGAAATCGGCGATCCGCAGAGCTGCGACTACTGGCGCTACTGCGCGCTGGGCGGGATGCTTTGCAGTTGCTGCGGCGGTCGCCACAACGCGTGCCCGCCCGGCGCCGAGCCGTCGCCGGTAACCTGGGTCGGCACCTGCCGCAACCCCGTCGACGAAATCGACTACCTCATTTCCTACAACGACTGCTGCGGCAAGGCGGTTTGCGAGCGTTGCGGCTGCCACAGGACCGAGCGCGAGCGTCCCGTCTACTACCCGGCAAAGAGCACCGCCGTCCTGTGGTGCTTCGGCACCGAGAGCCGCGCTTACCATTGCACGATCGCCGTGGTCCTCGGCGATGCGAGCCAGGGATAGCCGTGCCCTGCCGGCGGCGGATCGCCCTGGTCCTCGCCCTGGCTGGCACCGCGGGTGCGGCTGCGGCGGATCCGAAAGCCGACTATCTCCTGCACTGCGGCGGCTGCCACCGCCCGGACGCATCGGGCGCACCGCCCGCGGTGCCGTCCCTGGTCGGGACACTCGGCCGCATCGCCGGGACGGCCGAGGGCCGCGACTACCTCGTGCGCGTGCCGGGCGCCGCGCACACGCCGCTGACGGACGATGCGCTCGCCGCCGTCGTGAACTGGGTGTTGCTCGAGTTCAATGCAGATACGCTGCCGGCGGATTTCGAGCCCCTGACCGGGCCGGAAGTCGGGCGTTCGCGCAGTAACGTGCTGGCCGATCCGCTCGCGTTGCGGCGGGCACTCTGGCCGGAGTATTGACCGCCCGGCGGCTATTGCTTCGAAGTGCCGACGCCGGGTTCACGCAGCAATTCCTCGCAGGGAGTGAAAGACGTTATGGATTCCGCCACAGGGCCGATCGGCACAATCGCCAGCTTTTTGAAGAGTTCCGGGATTGTCGCCGACCTCATTGCGAACTACTTCCTTCCTGGCGACGTGTACGCACGCCGTTGATACGATCGCAAGCATTGCGGTCAGCAGCAGGCGCTTCCTGCAACCCTGTACATTCAGGACACCTCCCCCCGACAGCGACGTGAAACGGTAACCTTGCCCGCGATTGTACTCGAGGATTGCCGGGCGGCAGGTTATGTCATCGTCGGTTCCACTCCCGGGCCGTTCGGTCTATCCTCGCCGTCGCTACGCCTCGTTCCTCCACTGCTGCGCCCGACGGGCACCAGGATTTCGTCATGCTCAGATTTCGTGAATGGCGGTACATGTTTGCACTCATGCTTCCGGCTTCCTTGCCGGCAGGTCCGGTGGCGATCGAGGACCTGTTCGAGCAGCCGGAGGTCGCGCAGATCAAGATCTCGCCCACCGGCGACTACCTGGCCATCAAGGTATTCGACGACGAGGCGCACTCGTTATTGTTCATGAAGCGCGACACCGCCGAGCCGGTCGGCAGCCTCAAGTATCCCGGCACGAACGAGGTCGGGAACTTCTACTGGGCCAACAGGGAACGAGTGGTCGCCGAGATCTACGAGGTGGGGCTGTGGCAGGAAGCTCCCCGGTATCTCGGCGAGCTGTTCGCCATAAACTTCGACGGTTCCAGGCCCGAGCTCGTTTTCGGCTACCGGTCCGGGGAGTACCAGACCGGCTCCGTACTCACGAAGAAGTCCTCGGACTACGCGTGGGCCGAAGTCATCGATCCGTTTCCAGCCGACGATCGCGAAATACTCATCTCATCGACGTCCATGTCGGCTTCTCACGGCGAGCGGTCGGTTGCCGTGATGCTGGACATCTACAGCGGCATGGAAAAGGCACGCAAGCATGCGTCGACGTTTCCCGGCGGCCGGTTCCTGACCGATGGCGACGGCCGGATACGCCTCGCAACCGGCCTGGACGAGGACCGCACGCTCCATGTCGAAGGCCTGCCGGAGGGTGCGGAAGAGTGGGTCCAGTTCCCCGGCACCGGTTTCGGCTCCAACTTCAATCCGATTGCAATAGCCGAGGACATGAACTCCGTCTACGTCACCGACAATATTGAGACTGACACGATTGGCCTTTTCAAGCTGTCGCTCGACGGACTGAAGCACAAGAAGATCTATTCCAATGACACGGTCGATATCACCGATGTGCAGTTGAGCACGGACGGGCGGAGCGTTTACGCCATGCGCATCGACCGGAACTATCCCAGTTACCTCGTATTCTCGAGTGCCCATGAAGAAGCCAAGGTCTTCAAGAGCCTGCTGGAGACTTTTCCGGGCCGGACAGTCGATATTACGAGCCGCTCCGACGACGGCAGGTTCTGGGTCGTGCATACCAGCGCCGACGTCGACCCGGGAACCTTCTACTTGTTCGACAGGGACGCCAACACCCTCCGGAGCCTGTCCAGGTCGCTTCCGAAGATCGCCAGCGACGAATTGTCGGCTGTAGAACCCATCGAGTTCGAGACCTTCGATGGCAGGAAGATCACCGGATACTTTACCCGAGCCAAGGCGGCCGGCGATGCCACCGCGCCCATGGTCGTCCTGGTGCACGGCGGCCCGAGAATGCGGGACTACTGGCGATACGACCCGGAAGTGCAGGCGCTGGCGACGCACGGGTTCTCGGTACTGCAAATCAATTACCGCGGCTCCGAGGGGTTCGGCGAGGATTTCCTGCGTGCCGGCAACCTGCATTGGGGGGATACCGTGCAGCAGGACATCATCGCCGGTACTCGCTGGGCCATAGAGAATGACATGGCAAGCGAAGGACGCGTCTGCATCATGGGGTCGAGCTTCGGCGCCTACTCTGCATTGCAAAGCGCGATCCTGGCGCCCGGCCTTTTTGCCTGCGCGGTAGCCAATGCGGGTATATACGACCTCGAACTGCTGTACGAGGAAGGCGACGTCGAGCAGATGTACTGGGGCGACGCCTACCTCGAAGAAGTCATCGGTCGCGATCGCGAACAGCTACGAGCGTTCTCGCCGGTGAACGCAATTGCCGCGCTCGACGCACCGGTGTTCATCGCGCACGGAAAGCGTGACAAGCGGGCGCCGTACGAGCACGCCCAGCGCCTGCGCAAGGAACTCGACAGGCATGACAAGCCGTACGAGTGGTTCGTAAAGGGCCGTGAGGGCCACGGCTTCTACAATACCGAGAACCAGGTCGAGTTCATGAAGGCAGCCCTCGCGTTTTTGGAGGAGCACCTGCCCGAGCCCGGCCCGGAGTAGGCTTTTACCGCGCGCGGGCGCGGTGCTCCGTTCCCTTGCCAGCCGTGATGAACACCGCCGTGGCTTCCGATTCGACATCCGCCGTGTGCCACGTGCCCGGTTCGTTGATTGCATACTCGCCAGGACCGAGCGTAACGGTCGCACGCGAGCCATCGGGCTTTTCCTGGTGCAACGTCATCGACCCGGCGACACAGAGCACGACTTCGCTGCCCTCGGGATGCATCTCCCACATGTCCCAGTCGCTCGTGAAGCTGTGCATGCCGACGAGTCGCCCTTCCGCGCCGTCCGCTGCATGTCTTGCGATGTAAGCGTCGTACCAGCCCGGCTCGCCGGTGAACTCCGGTTCTGCCATGGCACCGGCTCCGCGACCGAGATGGACCGGGTGCCGGTAAAGACTCCTTGCAAACATTCGGCCTTGTCCTCCGTACGCTTGTCTTGTGAATTCCCGGACATCGTACACCGTTAGCTACCCCTCACCTCCGCTCATCTCAGGACAACTACCTATACCGAACGCACGCGGCTGCGTGAATAATCATGGCAACTTCATTAGACGCGGGAGATGCCATGAAACCACGGCACACCGAGACCAAGGTGATACACGGCAATCCGCACCTAAGGGAGGAGATTCACGATCCCTACCACATCCGCGGCAAGCATCACGAGCCCACGCGCTGCAGTGGATGCGGCGCCGTCTACCAGAAAGGTCGCTGGCAGTGGCTCGCAGAAACACCCGAGGTCGCACGGGAAGCGCACTGCCCCGCTTGCCAGCGGATCCAGGACAAATACCCCGCCGGCGAAATCATCATTTCAGGCGCGTTCGCGACCGGGCATGCGGACGAGCTGATGCGCCTCATCCGCAATACGGAGGAGGCCGAGAAGCGGGAACATCCGCTTCACCGGGTCATGGGAATTCGCCATGAAGCAGACGTCATTACCGTCAGCACGACGGACATACACCTGCCACGCCGCATCGGCCATGCGCTCGAAAACGCCTGGGGCGGCCAGCTCACAACGCATTACGACGAAGAAGGCTGGTTCGCCCGGGTGACGTGGCAGCGAGAGTAACAAGGCCGCAAAGCGCTCTCGGCCTTTCACGCCGCGGCCGGCAGGTCGAGCGCCTGGACGAAGCGATCGAGCTTCGGCCTGTAAGCGGCATCCCTGATCTCCGGGTCGTTGACGATGAGGGTCGTCTCCGGCTGCCTGCCGCAAATAGTTGCCATCTCCTCCAACACCTTTTTGCCGCCGGATGCATTCTGCGTACAGAAAAACGCTACCCGACGGAGCGACATTTTGTGCTTCTCCAGACAGGCGCGCATCGGCGACGATACGTGGCCAGCCCAGACCGGCGTCCCAAGCACGACGAGTTCGTAATCTCTCAAGTCATGGAGCAACGGGTTGACCTCCGCGAGCTCCCCTTTGATTGCCTCGCGAGCCGAGCGGAGGTAGGCCAGGAAACCCCGCCGACTGCGTGGCTCGCCTATCCCTTCGATGTCGGCGCCACAGCGGTCGGCGATGTGCTCGGCGACTTTCTCCGTGTAGCCGGTGCGCGAGAAATACAACACGAGGACTTTCGACATCGGCTTCCTCTCGAATTTGGCCGTCTGGCCGATTTTCCTACTCAGGATCGCGGCCGGTCCCTATTGTCCGTCCGGGCCTCGCGCATCCGTATACGGGACAGCACGTATAGCCGGTCGGCACGACCGGAGCTTCCGCAGACGCGTTGTGATAGCGTGCGGGCCGTACTCCTGTTTCCCATGACTCCTGTTTCCCATGAGAGGGGCAGCAGCGCAATGACGCAATGAACTGCAACGACAAGGGCTCGGCTTCCCGTCCTGCGCTTTCCGTGACAGCCCGGTTGCCGGGCGGCCGGCCTTCATCGTAGCTGAGCATGCGACGCCTTTTGCGCGAACCGCTGCTGCATTTCGTCGTGCTCGGCGCGGTGTTGTTCGCCCTGTATTCACTCCTCAACCGGGATGCGCTCCGGTCGCCGGATGAAATCGTTGTCAACGAGGACCGCATCGCCGCGCTCGGCAGCCAGTTCGAGCGCGTGTGGCAGCGTCCGCCCACGCCCGAGGAACTCGGCGGGCTGGTCGACAACTGGGTTCGCGAGGAAATGCTCTATCGCGAAGGACTTGCGCTCGGCTTCGAGACGGACGATCCCGTCATCCGGCGGCGCGTCGTGCAAAAAGTCACGTTCATGACCGAAGCGCTCGTCGATGAAGCGACGAGCGAGACGGAACTCGAACACTGGCTGGCGGAACATCCGGAGCGCTATCGCATCGAGCCGCGCATCAGCTTCCGCCAGGTGTACGTCGATCCCGGCCGGCATGGCGATGCCCTGGACGCAGTGCTCGAGGGGGTGCGGGCAGGGCTCGCGTCCGATCCCGGCGCTGCGGATACGATAGCAGGCGACACAACGCTCCTCCCGGGCTCGGTGCAGGATCGCTCGCGCTCCGATGTTTCGCGAACGTTCGGCGAGGAGTTCACGGCGGCGGTGTTCGACCTGCCGACGGCGGAATGGTCGGGGCCAATACGCTCCGGTTTCGGGTTGCATTTCGTGCGCGTCGCCGAACGCGCACCGGGCCGCCAGCCGGCGCTTGCCGACGTGCGCGCCGACGTTGAACGCGACCTGCTCGCGGCCCGCCGCGATCGGGCACAGGACGCGTTCCTCGAGTCCCTGCGCGACCGCTACACCGTTCGCGATACGACCCGCGACACCACGGGCCGCGACGTGCCTCGAGCGCCCTGATGCGCCGCGTGCTGCTATGCATGCTGCTCCTGCTCGTGCCATCGCTGCCGGGCGCCCTCGCGGACGTCTTCCGCCCGGCCTACCTCGAACTGCGCGAACTCGGGGAGGATCGCTACGCGTTGACCTGGAAGGTGCCGGCGCAGGGGCCGGACGTTCGGCTCGCCGCGTACGTGGTGCTGCCGCCCGGGACGGAAACGCTGAGCGAGCCTCACGCCGCCTACGCCGCAGGTTCCTGGACCGAGCGCTACGAAATCCGGCACCCGGGCGGGCTGGTCGGCGAAACCATTCGCATCGACGGCCGTGCGGTCGGCGTCACCGACGTGATTGCCCGCATCGAGCGCCGCGACGGCAGCAGCCAGGTGGAACGCCTGCCCATGGACGTGCCGCAGTTCGTCGTGGCCGCCCCGGCCGGGACCGCGGCCGTCGCATGGACGTATCTCCTGCTCGGCGTCGAGCACATACTTGCGGGGCTCGATCACCTGCTGTTCGTGCTGGCACTGCTGCTGGTCGTACGGGGCGTGCGCCGCATCGTCGCAACGATCACGGCGTTTACCGTCGCGCACAGCGTGACGCTCGTCGCCGCCTCGCTCGGGTGGGTGCACATGCCAGGCCCTCCGGTCGAAGCCGTCATTGCGCTCAGCATCGTGTTCGTGGCCTCCGAGGTCCTGCACGGCCTCGAAGGGCGGCCCGGGCTGACGGCGCGCGCGCCCTGGATCGTCGCGTTCAGTTTCGGCCTGCTGCACGGGTTGGGATTCGCCGGCGCCCTCGCGGAAATCGGCCTGCCGCAGGATGCCGTTCCGGTCGCGCTCCTCATGTTCAATGTCGGCGTGGAAGTCGGCCAGCTGCTGTTCGTCGCGGCCGTACTCACCCTGCGATGGATCGCCGGCAGCTTGCTCGCGCTGCCGCCGGCGCTGGTGCCGAGAGTGGCCGCGTACGGAATCGGCACGCTCGCCGCGTTCTGGACCGTGGAGCGGGTTGCCGCCTTTTTCTGACCACGCTACCGCCTCCGGCTCTGCGCTCCACTGAATACCTGTCTCGCCAACGAGTGTACCCGCGTGTGGCGAAGCTCCCCGCATGATGACGGTTCCCCGGACGGCGGACGATCACGACCTGCGGCCTCCCCAATGTGCGCTGCCGTACATATGCTATAGTCAGCTTGGAACTGCAGTGCCTCGTGCACGATTGCATAGCCCTCCCCTGTATGTCCGATATGTCTCCAAGAACCGCCCGGCACGATCCCAGGCAAAATCACCTGCTTGCCGCGCTGCCTGCGGACGACTTCGAACGATTGCGCTCGAGCATGGAGCACGTGAGATTGCCGCTTGGCAAGGTTCTATACGAGTCCGGCGGCCGCATGGAGTACGTCTACTTCCCGATCGATAGCATCGTTTCCCTGCTGTATGTCATGGAAGACGGTGCGTCGGCGGAGATTGCGGTTACCGGCAGCGAAGGCCTGGTTGGTATTGCGCTGTTCATGGGCGGGGAAACGACGCCGAGTCGTGCACTCGTGCAAAGCGGCGGGTCGGGCTACCGCTTGAAGGCCGGGGTACTGAAGAAGGAGTTCGACAGGGGCGGTAATCTGCAACATCTCGCATTGCGCTTCACTCAGGCGCTGATCACGCAAATGGCCCAGACCGCCGTTTGCAACCGGCATCACTCCGTGCTGCAGCAGCTGTGCCGCTGGCTCTTGCTGAGCCTCGATCGCCTGCCTTCGAATGAGCTCACTATGACCCAGGAGCTGATCGCCAATATGCTGGGCGTACGCCGGGAAGGCGTCACGGAGGCAGCAGGAGTCCTGCAGAATGCGGGAATGATCAGCTACCGGCGCGGCCACATCACGGTCCTCGATCGACCGAAATTGGAGAAGCGCGTCTGCGAGTGTTACGCGGTGGTCAGGAAAGAATACGATCGCCTGCTCCCCCCGCCACCCTGACCGTCATCCGAATCGACTTGGCACCGCCGCTCACCTGCCGGGTGGCGGCCGGGGTGAGGTCGATGTCGACTACTTTACCTGACTAGTAAATTTTGTGAAACAGTGTCAAATGTAACTTGACCTTTTTAGTAAATTAACATAATATGCTCCCTGGACTGATGGAGCTTCCGAATAGATCAAACGAAGTTGCTCATCTGAAGCGCTCTGTCGGCCAATCACAAGGACGGAGAACGACATGTACGCACGTCAAGTAACGATGGACCTCAAACCCGATAGCCGGGCCGAATTCGCACAGAACCTGGAATCGGAAATCCTGCCCCTGCTGCGTAAGCAGAAGGGATTCCGGGACGAGATCGTCATGGTCGCACCGACAGGTAAGGAAGCCTTCGCGGTGAGCCTGTGGGACAGCAAGGAGAGCGCGGAAGCCTACAACAGCGGGCCGTATGCGGATGTGACCAAGCTTCTGTCGAAGCTGGTTGACGGAACTCCGAGGGTCAAGACTTTCGAAGTTGTGAACTCCACGTTTCACAAGATAGCCGGCAACCAAAAAGCGGCGTAAAGAACGGCACCAGGTCGTTTTTGGCAGACGGGGCTCGCCTCGTTTGCCTTTTTTTCGTCCGGCAGCGAGGCAACGGATCCGCAATGACGGCCTGTACGCTGGCGCACAGACGAGGTGCCGGCAGTGGCGCAGAATCACGAAATGAAACTACGTCCGCCTGCAACCGAAACAACGAAACAGCGGCCAGCGCGCGATGACGCCGACAAGAAGGCGATCGAACGGGCCGAGAACGAAGGGCTGGCCGAAACGCCAGGGCGGCCAAGCGCCGGTCCGGTGCGTCGCAATAAAGACCCGCGCGGTGGCCGGCCGGGGCAAAAACCCCTGAGGAGCGAGAACGAATGACGGGCAAATTTGCCGGGCGCGCCGTTTCCGGCAGCATCCTGTTGCAGTGCGCAGCCTTGTTGACGGCCCCGGCGTTATCGCACGCGCAGACCGTCGCTGACGAGATCCCGCCGAATGCGAGCGCCGCGAATTTCGGGACCGGATGGGCATGCGATCGCGGGTTTCGCCTGGTCGATGGCGCATGTGCCGCCGTCATGGTGCCGGACAACGCGCACCTGACAGGATCTGCCTACGGTGTCGGCTGGCAATGTGACCGCGGTTACAAGAATAGCGGCGATACCTGCGTCGCCGTCGCGCTGCCGGCGAATGCCTACCTGAACGGTGCAACTGGCGACACTTGGAAATGCGAACGCGGCTACCGCCGGACCAATGACGCCTGCGAGGCCATCGTGGTGCCTGCCAACGCATACCTTACCCAATCCGACTTCGGATCCGGCTGGACCTGTGAGCGGGGTTATCAAGCGGTGGCTGGCGGGTGCCTCGCCATTTCGGTGCCGGAGAACGGGTACCTGACGGACGCGCAGGTGGACTCCGGCTGGAAGTGCGATCGAGGATATCGGGCGCGCGCTGACGCGTGCATCGCCGTTACCGTTCCGGAACACGGCTACCTGTCCAACCTGGTCTATGGCTCTGGCTGGGACTGCAATCGAGGGTATCGTCCGGAGGGCGCATCGTGCGTCGCCATCGGCCTTCCCGAGAATGCCTATCTCGACTATTCGGGAAATGACTGGGAGTGCAATGAGCCGTACCGAAAACGGAATGGAGTATGTTTCATGGACAACCGCAATGAATGATCGCGACAGAAAAGTGATGGAAGCTCTTGGCATTTCCGTTGCGCAGAAAAACGTGTACTCCTACCGGCAGTACCGATACGAGCGGCTCGACGATGCGCTCCGCTACGCCGAGCTCGACACCAGGCGCGAAGGCGCCAAGGCTTACAGGAAATCCTGACTGCTTCGGCTATTTAGCGCTTGCCGGGGAATGCCTGCGCTCTCGCGGCCCCGGCGCCCGGATGCGAGACGCCTCGCGATACGAGACCATTCGCTGCCGTTCCTCGTCCCACAGGCAACTCCGGAAGCACCGGACGATGTCCCGCGGTGAGAGCGACGTCGTCATCGGCGATTGCAGCTCCGGGATCGCGGCCATTGCCTCGGGAAGCTTATAGAACGGGATGCGCACATTCAGGTGATGAACGTGGTGAAAGCCGATATTGCCGGTGAACCACTGCATGACCTTGTTGAGCTGCAGGTAGCTCGAAGACTCCAAAGCCGCCCTCCCGTAAGTCCAGGTTTGCGAAGGCATGATCTGCGTGCGCTCGAAGTTGTGCTGCGCAAAGAACAGGTAGCTGCCGAGCGCTGACGCAAGGGTCATCGGCAACAGGACGACATAGAACGCCATGGAGGCGCCGCCAAGCGTCCACAACGAGCCAATCAGGCCGCCATGGGCGAGCAGTACCGGGACTGCATCCCAGTGCCGGGCCGGATCCCGCAGAAGCGGCAGCAGGCTCAGGCTGAACAGAAAAATTGTCAGATAGCCGGCCAGCACGGTCAGCGGGTGCCGTATCGCACGGTATTTCGCACGTTGTGTCCAGGACGCACGATGCCACATGGCGGTCGTCATGATCGGGAACGTGCCGCAGTTCGCCGCCGTCGGCTGGCCGACATGGCCGTGATGATAGTTGTGGCTGCGTCGCCACGATCGGGGCGGCGTGAGCAGGAGTATCGAATAGAGTCGAAACAGCATCCAGGCCGGGCGCGAGCGCGTCAGTATCGACCCGTGCAGATAATCGTGATACGTAATGAAAGCCCGCACGATCAGAAGTGCGGCCAGTACTGACAGCAGCAGCCGCATGGGCCAGGCGGGTGCCAACGCCGCGCCGGCAAGCGTACCGACCAGCATCACGAACGTGGAGCCGACGTGCCACCAGCTCCTGGTGGCCGATTCGAGGGCAAATGGCCGCGTCGCCTCGATGAGTCGGCGGCCTGACCGGACCGAAGCGCTGCTTCCACATCTGGCTTCGTGCTGTTGCGGCGGTTCGTGTTGCAAGTGTCCCCTCCGGTTCGCTAGCCGGCCAGAGAGGCAACGGCCTGCGTTACCGTCGACTGCCGCGGAAGATCGACGGTAAAGATGCAGCCCTTCCCCGGGACGTTGCGGACGCCGACGATGCCTCCGTTAGCCTCGACACTGCGCCGGCAGATCGACAATCCCAGCCCGACGCCGGATCTGTCGCGGCCGACCTGCGTGAATGGCCGAAACATCTCGTCGCCGCCGCCTGCAGGCAATCCGCCGCAGCTGTCCGCGACCTGTATCAGGACACGGTCACCAGCCGCAAACGCTTTGAGCGTGACCTGGGTGTGACGGCATGTGAACTTGAACGCGTTCTGCAGCAAGTTGTTGAGCGCCGAGAACAGAAGGTCCGCGTCGACAAGGATGTCAATAGAGGGATCAACGGGCTCGACCACGAAAATGCAGTTTCGTGCGTTTGCCTCGAGCGAGGCGGACAGCTTGATATCCTCGATGAAATCCGCGAGAGCAATCACCTGCCGGCGCACCGGCTGTTCGGCCATCGCCCGGGAGTCGGCGAGCGAGGACCGTACGAGATTGTGCATCCTGCTCATACTGCGATCGACCGTGGCGGTCGCTCCGGGCGAGAGCGTGTTGCTGATCTTGCTGGCGGCGAGCGCGATGGTCGCCGTGTGCAGGTGATTGCGCAACTCGTGGACAAAGGAGCAGAACCATACGTGCAGGTTTCGCTCTGCGAGGTCCGCGGCCGGCGGGATGGGCGGCCGGGCACAGTAACCGGTCAGCGCATCGGCAATCGCCTGGTCCAGGCAGAAATTCAGGATCCGGAATTCGTACGCCTGGATCGTTTCGTCGTGCTCCACCGCCAGATCGGTGACGGCCTGGCAAAGATCGCCAAAGCCGTACACGACCTCCTCGACAGGGAAGCCGTATTGCAACAAGTCGCGCCCGTACTGCGATGCTGCCACGTCGCTTTCTGACTGGCGAACCTTGCTCGCGCCGGGCCGACCGAATATCAGGAAGGTGCGGGGAGTCGCCGCCAGGCGCTCCATGCGGAGCATGTTGATCAGCTGGTCGAGGATCGGCGGTATGCCGTTCGGTCGTGCTGCCTCCCGGGTAGCCGACGGCGCGGCCCTGAGCGTTGCCTTGAGCGTACAGCGCTCGATCAATTCGTCCCGGTGCACTGCGAGTAGTTCCTGCAGCATGGCTGCTCCCCGTCGGCTGGTCTTCGCAAGTCGGCGCCGTTGCGGGTTACGTCTTGATTCTCATCAACTTCGCTCGATTGAGAACGATCGACGCTCCCTGGCCCGCCATTCCTTCGAGGGTAGCGGGCAGGTGCAGCGACTTACTGCTTATCCGAAAGGAAGCTTGGCATTTCGGCCGGATCCAGTCTGTACGCTGCCGCACCTACACGGCTGCGTCGCCCCGATTCCGGCTTAGCGCCGTGCCGACGGAAGATATCAATTCGCTGTTCCTGGCTGGAATTTGGCGGTTCGAGCGGAGGTTCTGTCTCTTCAACCACGCCCTGCGAGCTCAGAATTCCTTTTCCGCTCCTTCAAGTTTTCGCAGCTCGTCGACCTGGTAGAACTTCGCCCAGGTGTTGGACATTGCAAAAAGCAGGGGTTTGCCGATGATATTGCCCAGGCCGCTGGGCAGGGAGAAGGACCGTTGACTTGAAAAATAGTTGAAGTACTTCTCGTAGTCGGCGTCCGCATCTCCGAGGACATTTCTCGCCGCGAAACTTCCACAAAAGGTCGCCCAGGGAATCCCGACGCAACCCAGGATGAACCGCACATGCGGTTGGCCGGGAGGCCTCGCGATGACCGGCAGCAAGTCTCGAGTCATGTCGATCTGACCCGGCCAGAACTGAATGAAGGAGAGATCGCTCAACTCGGGGAAGTGACTCCGGAAGTCCTTGATGACCCTCTTGATGATGCCCGGATTGTTATAGGCGTCCCTGAGATAGGTGGTGATTGGCGTGCCGCCACCGAGGAGCAGGCGGTTGTCCCCGGTCAGTCTGAAATACGAATAGACCAGCTTGGAATCCCAGCACTGCATTTGCTCGCCCGACGGGAACAGGACCCG
Source organism: Woeseiaceae bacterium (assembly GCA_036276805.1). Taxonomy (GTDB): domain Bacteria; phylum Pseudomonadota; class Gammaproteobacteria; order Steroidobacterales; family Woeseiaceae; genus UBA1847. The sequence continues at coordinate 45,671 of DASUOE010000272.1, forward strand.
AAGCTCCCGGTCGGTCAGGGGTTCGGTGACGCTCAGAAACGTCTGGGCATGGAACGCCTCGTCGGCGAGGGGACTGATCGACGCAGTCAATTTGTCGACTGCAACAATGATGTGGTCCGCGGTTACGCTGCCGCCGTGTGTATGAGCCGTGTGATCCTCGAGTCTCTCCATCTCGGTGCTCTCGAAAACCTGCATGCCGTTCTCGATCAGCAGATCCTTGAATCCCTGCAGGCACATCAACGGATTCACGCCGTAGGTCCCGCCGTACCGTATCCCGGCCGTGTACCCCTTCGCCCCGAGAACATGCGCCAGCTGATCTTCGTCGTAGGTTTCCTGGTCGGTGAATCCCACGCTCTCACGACACTCCAATTCCGAGGCAACGGCTTCCCTGCCGCTTGCGCCAAGGCCGAGGAACAGGGAATCCTGCCGCAGCAGTCCGCACTGGATGTCGTGCTGCCGGATGTTGCTCACGATGCGGTCGATGCCCGAGCAGGGTGCCTCCCAGATTTCCGCGGCGGCCTTGACGCCGTACCGTCGAACCAGCTGATGCAGTTCGAGCTCGCTATCGGGCGTGAGAAAGCCGGCGCTGCGGCCCGAAGAGCTGCCGCCAATGATGTTCTTTTCGATCAGCACGACGCTCAGACCCTTGGACAGGAACTCCGCCGCCGCGCTGATACCGCTGAATCCTCCCCCGACGATGAGCACGTCGCACTTGATTGCCTTCGTGAGCGGCGGGCAATACTTGTGCTCCTGGATCATCAACGTCGTGATCCACCAGTTCTGGTTTACCATTCTCGAGTTGGCGGTCATTCTGCACCTGACGCGATCGGCAGCGGCACCGTCGCGTTATACATTAAGGGGCTGACGTTTCATGAG
>DASUOE010000273.1:0-7977 GCA_036276805.1 Woeseiaceae bacterium
AGGCCGTGGCGTAGAAGCACTTCGCGCGATCGTCCAGCGGCCGGGTCAGGACCGCCCGGTGCATGGGCGCGACCGGGATGCCGAGCTTCTGCGCCGCGGCGGCGACGAGGAGCTCCGGAATCCTCGCGACGGGCGGCGGCTGCAGCACGCCGGGCGACGAATCCGGCATGTCCTCGAGACCCGTGTTGGTGCCGCAGACCCCGACCAGCGCCTCGGTCCGGTCGTACCAGGGAGCGATGTCCTCGTACTCGACCGGCCAGTCGGCGCCGAGGCCGTCCGTGCTGCGGCCCTTGAAATCGTAGTCGCTGAAGCGCAGCGAATAGCGCCCCCAGTGGTTCGTGCGCCCGCCGAGCATGCGCGATCGCCACCACAGGAATTCCGTCCCGTCCGCCGTCGTATAAGGTTCGCCCGGCACGGTCCAGCCGCCGTCGACGGTCGCGTCGTAGAAGCCGAAGTTCTTGTCGACGGTGCTCGCGCCCATGAGCGGCGCCTCGCCGTTCGACTGGAACATCGGCGTTTCGGTTTTCGGGTCGTAATCGCGCCCGGCCTCGAGCATCAGCACGCGGTGCCCGGCCTTTGTCAGCATGTACGCGGCCATGCCGCCGCCCGCACCGGAGCCGACGACGACGGCATCGAAGGGTGCATCCATCAGTCGAGCTCCCGGATCTTCAGGTTGCGAAACCAGACTTTGTCGCCGTGGTCCTGCAGGCCGATGCGCCCGGTCGTGCCGGTCCCGAAGCCATCCCAGTCCGCGAATTTGCTGTTCGCGATCAGGGTCTGCCAGGTGCTGCTGCCGATCACGATCGTCGCGGTCGGTACGTCGTTCTGCCACACGTTGAGAAGGCCGTCCTCGAGGCGAATGCGCACCGAGTTCCACTCACCCTGCGGCTTGTGCGCCGACGGGTGCGGCGCGACGAGGTCATACAGCGCGCCGGAGCGATGCGAGTCGATCTCGCTGTCGCTGTGGCGCTCGTTATCGAGGATCTGGATCTCCGGTGCACGGTAATAGATGGGCTCGTCCGATTCGGCGACGAGAATGAAAATCCCGCTGTTACCGCCCTCGCTCACGCGCCAGTCGAGGATGAGCTCGAAGTTTCCGTATGTCTTGCGCGTGACGATGTCGCCGCCGCCGCCCGCGGCCAGCATCAGCGTGCCGTCGCTGACCTGCCAGCGATCGTCGAGGTCCGCGGCGCCGTAATTCCGCCACTCGGCGGCCGTCTTGCCGTTGAACAGGAGTGTCCAGCCGGCGTCGGCTTCCGCCTCCGACAGCGCATTAAAATGTTGCTCCGCCATCGCGAGTCCACCGAACGGTGATGCGGCGAGCAACAGGCCCGCAGCCATCAGTGTCTTCATTGCGTCATCCCCTCTCCGCCCCGGCAGCGCCCGGCCCGGCGCCCCCATGAATGTCGGCCCTTGCCGCCGGCGGGGGCAGACGGCGTCATAATCGTCCAGCGCCGCTGAAAAGACAAACGCCGGCACACGAGTTGCCGAACTCACCGTCGGCACGGATTGGCGTTGCGATACCGGGCTGCCCGAAGCCGCGATGGACGCGGCCGGCTATTCCGCGAGCGCCGCGAGCATGGCCGCGATTTCTTCGCGCGGAATCCAGCGGCCGCGCACCATCACGCCGCGGATCTCGCGCGTGGCCGAGATGTCCGCGAGCGGGTTTGCGTCGAGCAGGACGAGATCGGCCTCCCGCCCTGCCTCGACGGTGCCCCAGGCCGCTTCCTTGCCGAAAAAGCGTGCCGGTGCGACCGTACCCGCCTGCAGGGCTTCGTAAGGCGTAAGGCCCGCGTCGACCATGTACGCAAGTTCGCGGTGAATCGAAAAACCCGGGACGTTGAACACCTGCGGTGCGTCCGAACCGAGGAGCAGGCCCGCGTCCGCATCGTGCAATGCCTTGATGATGCGGCGGCGCAGGTCGATGGCGCGATCGACGAGCTCCACGCTGTAGCCAGGTTCGCCGGTTGTGGCCGCCTTCGCTGCCGCCCACTGGTCGACGGTGGCCGCCGGCATGTACTGCATCTCGGGCCAGGCGCGCATGTCATCGGGGCTGTCTGCCGACAACCAGTGCACGAACAGGGACTGGGTCGGCACGTTCCACGTGCCTGCCTTCCGGGTGGCGGCCACGATGGCGTCGATCCGGTGCGTATCCGCCGCGTCGGCCAGGTAGAGCCCGAAGAAACCTTCGTCGGCACCCGCGACACCGCCCGGCGGGCCGTCGGTTGCCGGCACCAGCGCCTGCAGGTATCCGTCGAGGTGATCCACGGTCGCGATGCCGAGCGAGAGCGCGCGGCGAAGCCCCACGGCGGCGGGAACGTGCCCGGCGAACGGGATGCCGGCCTCGGCGGCCGCGGCGGCGATCGCTTCGAATTCCTCTGCCGTGAGACCCGGATGGATCTTCAGGAAATCGTACCCGGCAGCCCGTTGCTCCCGGACCATGTCCCGGGCCTGTGCGGGGCCCGACACGCTGTTGCCGCTGAACGACGGGCCCGAAGTGAGAAGGCGCGGCCCGAGCACCGCACCGTCCTGCAACTGCTGCCGGAGTACCAGGTGCCCCGGTTCGCCGAGCATGCCGCGCGCCAGCGTGACGCCGTTCGCCACGTAAAGATTGAGCACGCGTTCGAGCGAGTCGGCGCCGGCGGGCGGGACGTGCGCGTGCATTTCCGCGAGTCCCGGCATGAGGTAACGGTCGCTGCCGTCGATCCGGGTGGCGCCGTCCGGGACCGGTACGTCCGCGGCCGCCCCGACCTCTGCGATCCTGCCGCCGATGACGATCACCGTCTGCGCGGGCAATACCGTCTCCGTGTGCATCGGCACCACGTTGACGTTGACGAAGGCCGTCGTATCGGACCGGGCCGGCGCGGCCGGGAGCAGGACCGCGGCGAGGACACCGGCGAGCGCAAGGGCGTGGTTCGGCATGTGAGCGTCCCGTCGTCGAGAGAAACGACGATGGTCCCCCAGCGACACTCGGCAGGCAACAGCCGGCGGCGACCAACGACCTGCAGCCGGCTCCCGCGGGATGTTATTCTCACGGCGACCGCGCGGGGCACGAACCGGCCCGCGCAACACTGCCGAGGAGACAAGGTGATGCTGAACCGACGGGACCTGTTGCGCGCGGCGATCGGGAGCAGCGCGGGCCTGGCCTTTGCGGGGCTGCATCGTGCCTGTCTTGCTGCGGTCGACCTCGACGCCGCGCCGGCCAACCGCGTGCTCGACGACGCAGAGCGCGAGATCCTCACGGCGATTGCGGATCTCATCCTGCCGGCCACCGATACGCCCGGGGCGCTCGATGCCGGCGTGCCGCAGTTCGTCGAACTGATTCTTTCCGACTGGCACACGTCCGCGGAACGCCAGCCCGTGCTGGACGGTCTCGCTGCACTCGACGCGGATTGCCGGGCGAGGTGGGGTACGGGCTTCGCAGGCTGCACGCTCGCCGCGCAGACGGAGGCGCTCGCCGCGACCGAAGACAGCGAGATGTTCGGGATGGTCAAGACCCTCGTGGTCAACGGTTACATCACGTCTGAAGCCGGCGCGACCTCGCAGGCGGGTTACAACCCGATGCCGGGCGTCTACCGCGAAGTCGTATTCGACGCGGCCAGCGGCCGCTGGGCCTGAGGAAGGCAAGCAATGACCACGGACTTCGACGCGATCGTGATCGGCTCCGGGATCTCCGGCGGCTGGGCGGCCAAGGAGCTCACGGAACAGGGACTGAAGACCCTGGTGCTGGAGCGCGGGCGCGAGATCGAGCACATCCGCGATTACCAGGGCGAGCACCAGCCGCCCTGGCATTACCGCTTTCGCGCTTACGGCGACCGCGAGCTCAACGAGCGCGATTACTTCATCCAGAGCGACTTCGGCTGGTTTTCCGAGAACAACCGACAGTTCTGGAACAACGATCGCCTGAACCCTTACGTCGTCGACGAGGCCAGGCCGTTTCACTGGGTCCGCGGCGACATCCTGGGCGGGCGCTCGCTGATGTGGGGCCGGCAGAGCTATCGCTGGAGCGACCTCGATTTCGAAGCGAACAGCCGGGACGGCCACGGTATCGACTGGCCGATCCGCTACCGCGACATCGAGCCCTGGTATGCGCAGGTCGAGAAATTCGCCGGCATCTCCGGCCAGGCGGAAGGCCTGCCGCACTTGCCCGACGGCGAGTTCCTGAAGCCGATGCCGTTGAACTCGGTCGAGCAGCACGTGAAGGCCGTGATCGAGAAAGACTTCCCGGGCCGCAGGCTGACCATCGGCCGTGTCGCGGTCCTCACCGAGCCGCTGAACGGGCGCGGAGCCTGCCATTACTGCGGTCCCTGCCATAACGGCTGCTCCGTATCGGCCTATTTCAGCAGCCTGACCGTGACGCTGCCGGCGGCGAAGAAAACCGGCAACGTGACGATCCGTCCGGACAGCGTCGTCGAGCGCCTCGACACGGACCCGCAGACGGGACGCGTGACCGATGTGCACGTGGTCGACACGAAGACGCGCGAGCGGCTGCGCTTCCGCGGGCGACTGGTGTTCCTGTGCGCGTCGACCGTCGGCAGCACGCAGATCCTCCTGAACTCGCGTAGCGAGGAGCACCCGAACGGGCTCGCAAACGGCAGCGGCGTCCTCGGCCGTTACATGATGGACCACACGTTCGGCACATGGGTGCGCGGCACCATGCCGGGGTTCCTCGACCGCAAGACCATCGGGGCGCGCCCGAACGGCATCTATATTCCGCGGTTCCGGAACCTCGAGGGCCAGGACGAGGACGCCGGCTTCGTGCGCGGCTACGGTTTCCAGGGCGGCGCGAGCCGCGAGGACTGGAACCGCGAGGCGCCGGGATTCGGGCCGGCATTCAAGGCCGAACTCGCGGCACCCGGGCCGTGGACGATGGGCCTCGGCGGCTTCGGCGAGATCCTGCCGCACGCCGGCAACCGCATGCTGCTCGATGAGAAGAAGGTCGACCGCTACGGCATCCCGCAGGTACGTTTCGAGGTCGAATACAAGGACAACGAAAAGCGGATGATCGATGACATCATCGCGCGCGGCACGGAGATGCTCGCGGCCGCCGGTGCCACCGACATCCGTTCGCATCCGGGCCCGATGATCATGGGCCGCGGCGTACACGAGATGGGCACGGCGCGCATGGGGCATGACCCGGCGGAATCCGTCCTGAACGCCTGGAACCAGGCGCACGAAGTGCCGAACCTGTTCGTGACCGACGGTTCGTGCATGACCTCGGGCTCCTGCGTCAACCCGTCGATCACGTACATGGCGATCACCGCACGCGCGGCGAACCACGCCGCGGAACTCGTGCGCGAAGGCGTATTGTGACGGGCGCCGCCTGCGGCGCGGCGCAATTGGTACGGCGCAATTGAAGGAAGCTATCGCCCCGGGTACACGGGCGATACGAGGTCGGGCGTTTCCTCGTACTTGCTGCGGCTCGCCCACAGGATGCCGCGCTTAAGGAGCGTGAACGCTTCGGGCACCTCGAACACCTTCGCCTGGTGGCCGAGCGAGGTGTAGAACACCCGCCCCTGCCCGTGCCGCCGCTTCCAGGCGACCGGCATGACCGCGTCCGTTACCCACGCGTCGTGCTTGCCGGTGAACGTCGTCGTCGCGAGGACTTCGTTGTTCGGGTCGACGTGCATGTAGTACTGCTCCGATGTCACGTCGAAATCCTCGATGCCCGCCGTGATCGGGTCCGCGCGGTCGGTGATGTGCACGCGATACGTCACGCCGTCGTTGCCGGGGTGTTCCACCCACTGGCCGCCGATCATGTACTGGTAGCGCGGCGACTGCCGGAACGCGTCCCCGAGGCCGCCGTGCCAGCCGGCGATGCCCATGCCACTTAAGACCGCCTGTTCGAGGCCTTCGAGCTCTTCCTTGCCGATCTCGCCCATCGTCCAGATCTGGACGACGAGGTCGATGCCGCCCATGAACTCCGCATCGGCGTAGGGTTCGAGCGTGTCGGATACGACGACGTCGAAGCCCTCGGACTCGAGCCACGGTACGAGCAGGTCGCGCAACGCCTCCGGCTCGTGCCCGTCCCAGCCGCCGTAGGTGAACAGCACCTTGCGCGGGCCGTCCGCGGCCGCCGCCGGCAGGCTGGCGAATGCGACGGCGAAGAACGCTGCAATGGCGAGGACCGGCCATGCGATGCGACCGGGAAAACGTGACTGGCGAGACGGCAGCGTGCGGGACATCGTGGCGACAACCTCCGGGAGCATTCCGGAATACTACCGCCCCGCCGGCGCACGACCAAGGCGCGCTGCTGCGCCGGGCTGCCGTGCTGTACCCCGCGGAATGCTCCGGTATCATCGATTCGCCGTGAACGACAGCAACGTGGTCAACCTGAACAATGGCGTGCGGATGCCGGCGCTGGGCCTCGGCCTGTTCCTCGCACCGGCCGCTGAGACCGCCGCGAGCGTGGAATGCGCCGTTGCCGCGGGCTATCGCCTCTTCGACACCGCGGCGGCGTACCGCAACGAGCGCGCGGTCGGCGAGGGACTGCGGCGCACCGGAATTCCGCGCGCCGAGGTGTTCGTCACGACGAAACTCTGGGTGACGCAGTACGGGTACGACGCCGCGCGCGCCGCGTTCTACGCCAGCGCCCGGCGGCTCGGCGTCGACTACGTGGACCTCTACCTGCTGCACTGGCCCCTCGCCGGCGAGTTCGAACGGACGCTCGCTGCCTACCGGGCGATGGAAGAGCTGCTGGCAGAGGGCCGAATCCGCGCGATCGGCGTCAGCAACTTCCTGCCCGGGCATCTCGATGCCCTGTGCGAGCGCATGGAGGTCGTGCCGGCGGTCAACCAGGTCGAGCTGCACCCTTATTTCACTCAGGCAGCGACGCGGGCGGCGAACGCTTGCCGCGGCATCGTCACGCAATCCTGGGCGCCGATCGGCGGCATCTACGGCCGCAGGCCGGAAAACGTGCCGCCCAATGCAAGCCATCCGCTCGACCACCCCGTCATCGCCGAGCTCGCCGGGACTTACGGCAAGACGCCCGCGCAGGTGCTGATCCGCTGGCACCTGGATCACGGTTTTTCGGTCATCCCGAAGTCCGTCAACCCGGATCGGATCAGGGCGAATTTCGACGTTTTCGATTTCCGGCTCTCGCCGCGGGACATCGCCCGTATCGATGCACTGGATACCGGGCGGCGAGCGGGGCCCGACCCGGCGACGTTCACGGCCGCTAGTTACGTGGTCGACGTCGATGCGCAGTGAGAAGGGGCATCCGACGAGAGTGCCGGCGTTGTGCCGCTCGCTGACGCTGACCTAAGATGTCCTGAAGCGACCGTGCCTGCTCAGCCGCGGAGGAGGACCCTGCCTACCCGAGGATTTCAGCCCGAGGATTTCAGCCCGAGTAACTTATGGAGTCGATCCAGCTCATCCACTACGCACTGCTGTTCGGGGCGCTGCTCGTGGTGGCCGGCATCCTGTCGAGCCTCGTGGCGACGCGGTTCGGCATTCCCTTGCTGGTCGTGTTCCTGGCAATCGGCATGCTCGCCGGGGAGGACGGCCCGGGCAACATCGACTTCCAGAACTACGAGCTCACCTACCTTATCGGTTCCTTCGCCCTGGCGGTCATCCTTTTCGACGGCGGCCTCCGGACACGGGTATCCGAACAGATCAAGTCACGCCGGGCACCGGCCGCACTCCTCTCGACGGTCGGCGTGGTCGTCACCGCCGGCATCGTCGGCTGGGCGGCGACCTGGGTGCTGGACCTGTCGCTCACCGAGGGGTTTCTCCTCGGGGCCGTCGTGGCCTCGACCGACGCGGCCGCGGTCTTTTTCCTGCTCAGGACCGGTGGCCTGCGGTTGCGCCCGCATGTCGCCTCGACACTCGAACTCGAATCGGCGACCAACGATCCCGCGGCGGTGCTGATCACGCTGTTCGCCACCAACCTGCTGCTCGCGGGACCCGATTCGCTGGGTTGGGGCATTCCGCTGCAGCTGGCCTGGCAGGTCGGGCTCGGCGCGTTCTTCGGCGTGG
>DASUOE010000274.1:0-10394 GCA_036276805.1 Woeseiaceae bacterium
CCCTTGCCGCGGAAGCGCGGGCCCGCTACGCCTGGGTGCGCGACGTACTCAGCGACGTGCAGACCAGGGGCTCGAAGCTTGCTTCCTGGCGCATGCACGTCATCGGTTTCTTCAACCGGCCGGTGCCCGGCACGATCGGGCTGTTCGTCGTCATGGCGATCGTGTTCCAGGCGGTGTTCGCCTGGGCGACGCCGCTCATGGACCTCATCGACGCGGCGGCGGCCGGGGTCGGCGGTGCCGTCGTCGCGCTGCTCGGCGAGAACGCGCTGTCGAGCCTGCTCGCGGACGGCGTCATTGCGGGCGTCGGCAGCGTCGTGATTTTCCTGCCGCAAATCATGATCCTGTTCTTGTTCATCATCCTGCTCGAGGACTCGGGCTACCTGGCGCGCGCGGCCTACCTGATGGACCGCGCGATGCGAGCGATCGGCCTGTCCGGCCAGTCGATCATCCCGATGATTTCGAGCTTCGCCTGCGCGGTGCCCGGCATCATGGCGACGCGCGTCATACCGAACCGGCGCGACCGGTTTGCGACCATCCTGGCCGCCCCCTTCATGACCTGTTCGGCGCGCCTGCCGGTATACGCCCTGTTGATCGCCGCGTTCGTGCCCGCCGAACGCGTGGGCTTTCTGAACCTGCAGGGACTGGTGCTGTTCGGCCTTTACCTGTTCGGCATCGTGATGGGCGTCCTGACTGCGCTGTTGATGCGCCAGACGGCGCTGCGCGGCCCGAAACCGCCGTTCGCGCTCATTCTGCCCGAGTTCCGGCGGCCGGACCTGCGCACGGTGGGCATCCAGTTGCTCGGCCGCGCCCGCGTGTTCCTGGTCCGTGCAGGCACCGTCATCTTCACGGTCGCGATCATCGTCTGGGCGCTCGCTTACTTTCCCCGGTCCACGGCGATCGAATCGGAAACGGATGCCCGGCTCGCCCGGGCAACGGCCACGCTCGACGGCGCGGCGCTCGCGGCGTCTGTTGCCGACATCGAGAACCGCGCCGCGTCCATGCAGCTAGAGCAGAGCTATCTCGGCCGCGCCGGCAAGTTCGTCGAACCGGCCTTCGCACCGCTCGGCTGGGACTGGCGTGTCTCGTCTGCCGTGATCGCGGGCTTCCCGGCGCGCGAGGTCGTGATCGCGGTGCTCGGCACCGTTTATGCCGTGGGCGACGAGGCGGACGAAAGCACGCTCTCCGAGCGCCTGCGCGCCAGCCGGCACGCGGACGGGACGCCGGTATTCACGCTGCCGATGGTCATCGGGCTGTTGATCTTCTACGCGTGTTGCCTCCAGTGCGCCGCGACGCTCGCGGTCATCCGCCGGGAAACAAACAGCTGGCGCTGGCCCGCTTTCGCGTGGCTGTACATGACGACGATCGGGTACGTCGGCGCGCTCCTCGCCTACCAGCTGCTCTGAGCGGTCCGCCCCGGAATTCGCCCGCTCACAGCGCGGCGAGGCGCTCCGCGGCCGCGGCGAGCGTCGCATCGTCCTTGGCGAAACACAGGCGCAGGCGCGTGCCGGTATACGGCTTCGCGCAAAGGACGGACAGCGGGATGGACGCGACCCCGGCTTCCCGGGTCCAGCGTAACGCGACGTCGACGTCCGGCTCGTCCGTGATGGCGCCGTAGTCGACGACCTGGAAGAACGTGCTCCGCGCCGGCGCAAAGGCGAAGCGGGTGCCGGCGAGCAGGCCAGCGAATCGATCCCGTTTCGCCTGGTAGAACGCCGGGAGTTCGTCCTCGAACGCCGTTTCGGCCGCGAGGAAGTCCGCGAGCGCATGCTGCACCGGCGTCATCACGGCGAACACGGTGAACTGGTGCACGCGGCGGAACTCTGCGGTGAGCGCCGGCGGTGCTATGCAATAGCCGATCTTCCAGCCGGTAGCGTGGAACGTCTTGCCGAAGGACGACACGACGAAGGCGCGCTCCCAGAGCTCGTCGTGGCCGAGCAGGCTAACGTGCCGTTCGCCGTCGAACACCAGGTGTTCGTAGACCTCGTCCGCCAGCAGGTACGCCCGCGATCGCCGCAGCCGCAGGGCGAACTCGTCCAGGTCGGCCGGCCGGAGGATGGCGCCCGTCGGGTTGTGCGGGAAATTGCATATCACGAGGCGGGTACGGGCAGAGAGCGTGTCGGTGAGCCGTTGCCAGTCCATGGCGAACTCGCCGGTGCGGGCGTCGAGATACAGCGGAACGTGGCGCACGAGACCGCCCGCCAGCGTCACGGCGGGCGCGTACAGGTCGTACGCAGGGTCGAACACGATGACTTCGTCGCCCGGCCGCACGATGGCCTGGATTGCGCTGAAAAGAGCTTCCGTGGCCCCGCTCGACACGGTGATCTCAGTGGCCGGGTCGACTCTGCGCCCGTAGCGCCGCTCCGTCTTCGCCGCCAGCGCATCGAGCAGTGCCGGCACCCCCGGCATCGGCGCGTACTGGTTGTCGCCGTGGCGCAGGTGCCAGCAGATGCGCTCGACGAGCGCCCCGGGCGGACGAAAGGACGGGAAACCCTGTGACAAGTTGATGGCGCCGACCTCGGCGGCGAGCCGGCTCATGACCGTGAAGATCGTCGTACCGACGTCGGGCAGCTTGCTGTCGGGCGCCAGGGTCATGTCACAGCGACAATGACACCGACGCCGGAAGCCTGTCAACGCGAGGGCGTTGGTTTCAGTACAGCGACTTGCGGCGCGAACGGCGCCGCGAGAACGGTATGGGCGTGCCGCGGAACTGGGGCTGTTTCGCAGGGCGGCCGACGAAATAGCCCTGCGCGAGGTCGACGCCGAGTTCGCCCAGGAGCGCCAGGGACTCGGCATTCTGGACGTATTCCGCGATCGTCTGCATGCCGGCTTCGGCGCCGATCTCGGCGATCATGCGGATCATCTTCTGGTCGACCGGGTGGTTCAGGATATCCTGCACGAACACGCCGTCGATCTTGATGAAGTCGAACCGGAGTTTCTGCAGGTAGCCGAACGAACTGTAGCCGGTGCCGAAATCGTCCAGCGCGAGTTTGCAGCCGAGTGCCTGCAAGCCGTCGATCTGCTGCTCGACCTTGCGCGGCCGGCGGATCGCCAGGCTTTCCGTGATCTCGAAGATGATCGTAGCGGGGTCGACCCGGAATTCGGCGAAGGTTTGTTCGACGAAACGGACCAGGTCGTCCGTCTCGAAGGCGTTTGCCGAGAGGTTGATCGACAGGTGCAGCGGCCGGCGCTCGCCGTCGTATTCGGCGCAGGCCCGCGCCGCGGCGCGAATGATCCACTGGTCGATCTCGGACATCAGGCCGAAGCGGATCGCCGCAGGCAGAAAAGCGTCGGGGTTCACGAGGCGTCCGTCATCGTCGCGCAGTCTTATGAGCACCTCGTGATGCGTCGTGATACCGGAATCGATGCGATTGATCGGCTGGAAGCGCAGCTCGAAGCGGCTCTCGTCGAGCGCCCGCCGGAGCTTGTTCATCCAGCCGACGTCCGCGCTGGCCTGGCTCAGCCGTTCCTCCGAAGGTTCGAAGAATGCGATACGGTTGCGGCCCGCTGCCTTGGCTTCGCGACACGCGATGTCCGCCTGCGCTATGAGGTCGTCGTGATTCCGGTTCGAGCCGTCGAGCATCACGATGCCGATGCTGCAGTGGACGTGGAACACCCGTTCCGATTCGATGTGCGCGAGCCGCCGGATGTTTTTCAGGATCGTGTCGGCGATCGCGCTGGCCGCTACTTCGGTCGTGTTCCGTAGCAACACGACGAACTCGTCGCCGCCGAATCGGCCGACGGTGTCGTCGGCGTCGACGCTGCGGGTCAGCTCGTCGGCCACGCGCCGGATGAGCCGGTCGCCGGCCGGGTGGCCGCAGCTGTCGTTTACGTACTTGAAGCGGTCCAGGTCGATGAAGAACAGCGCGCTCGTACGGCGCGCGTCGTCGAATGCGGCAAGTTCGGACCGGAGTTCCTCCGTGAATCGCCGGCGGTTGAACAGGCCGGTCAGCCCATCCTGGTTCGCCAGTTCCGTCAGCCGGGCGTCGCGCTCGCTCAACGCCGTGGCGGTCTTTTCCAGTGCCTCGACGATGTCCGAGATCTCGCGATGTTCCGCGGGTTTGAAGTCGACGTCGAGGTTGCCGAGCGCGAGTTCGCGAATCGGCGCCTGCAGATCCGATATCGAGATAAGCGCGCGCTGGAGCGCGCGGCGGCTCGCCCAGATGAATACGGCGAGGAGCACGACGAGCAACAGCACGGCGGCCTGGATATTGCCGAGCAGTTCGTCGTGGAAATGCAGGTAGTCGAGTTCCAGGCCGACATAGCCGATGAGGTCTACGCGCTCGGGCGCTGCCGCAGCCGGGTCGGCGGCGAACAGCGCCTCCTCGCCCAGCGACTCGTTCCAGATCGGTGCGAGGATGCCGAACTTGCGCGCGTCGATGACGCCGGCGTCGAACAGCCACGGTTCCGCGGCCCCGATCCGCTCGCGTGCCAGGGCGAGCCGGGCCGCCGCGAGCGGCTCAGCTACCTGCGGTTCGACGCCCTGGTTCGACAGGCTCGTGCGCGGCGTGCCGTCGGGCATGTAGTAGTGCACGTGCCGGATCTCCGGGTACTTGTGCACGAAACTCTCGAGGCGCAGCAGCGTGTCGCTGCCGTCATCGAGGTACAACGGTGCGCCGAGTTCGTTCAGCTCCTCCGTCCACTGCAGCGCCCACCGCGCATAGCTGTCCTTGAGCACCCATTGGCCGCCCCAGTAGAGCGTGGCGATCGCGAAGCCGCCGATGATGACGGCGTTGACTATCTGCAGGCTCAGTATCTCGTTGACGAGCCCGCGTTTGTCGCGTGCGTTGAACCCGCGACGAACGCCGCGACGCAGCTTTGCGGCGAACCGTCGGAACCGCGGCGCAACCCTGATCATCTTGTGGCTACCTGGACCGCATGCAGCGGCGTGATGGCCGGCAGCTCGCCGAGCTGACCGCCTTCGATGCGTCGGACGAGGTCGATCACGGTCGCCGCGATGTCGGCCGGCACCGGCGCAATGCTGATGCTGGCGCCGAGCGCGAGTAGCGCATCATTCGACACCGCGACGTCCACCTGCCGGCGGCGTGCCTGAGCCAGCATTTCGCGCAGGGAACGGCCGCTCAGCACGCGCGCGTCCGGGAACAGCCAGAAGCCGTCGATCTCGTGCACCATGCGCCGGAAGTGATACTGGGCCTCCTGGTCGGAGGCGACGACCGCGACGTCGAGCCCGAGCGAGCGGCTGGCCGCGGCGACCTGTGCCTCTTCGAGGAGGCCCTCGTGCCCCGGCCCGATGATGACGCCGATTCGGGTGAGCGCCGGGTTGGCATCGCGCCAGGCATCGAGCTGCGCGTCGAGTGGCACCAGCGCCGCCACACCGCGACTCGTCTCGGTCACGAGGCCTGCGTCGCGATAATTGAAGACCTGGCAGAACACCACGGGCACGGTGGCGAGCGCGACGGCGGCACGGGCGGCGGACAGCCCGATCGCGACGACGGCGCCCGTGTCGCTGTCCCCGATGCGGTGAAATACGGCAGCCGGCGACAGGCTGTCGTCGGTTAGATCGTAGATCACGGCATCGTCGAGGCGCCTGCCGAGTTCGAGGGCGACGGTTTCGTAGGCGGGATGGCGGCCCGAGATCACGATCGCCACGGGCGGCGGTTCGGGGAGGCCATCCGCCGAGCCGCTGCCGGTCACCGCGCGTGGCAGGCGCGGACGCGCCCCGATCGCGATGGAGGAGAGTTCCGGTTGCGGAGCTTCTGCGCTGGTTGCAGCGATGCCGTCCGGATCGGGCACGTTCGCGCAGCCGCCGGCGGCGAGGGCGACGACAGCCACCGCCAGGCACGCTGTCCTGTATCCGTTGCGGGCTCGGGCCAATGGTGCATCCCCAAGGCAAAGCAGGCTCGCGCGGGTGAGGCGAGCGCTTTATCGGCTCTTATAGCGCGACCGGGGGAACGATTCTGTGGCCCGCGTCGGGGTTTTCACTACCGTCGGGATCGACTTATGTCGAGTGCGGTTGGCCGGTGCTGGCGCGGCGGGCGGGCGGTTGGAAAGCTAAGGTCCGGGCGGACCTCAAATGGTCGGGGTAGCAGGATTTGAACCTACGACTTCTACCTCCCGAAGGTAGCGCTCTACCAGGCTGAGCTATACCCCGAATGCATCAGGAACGGCGACGAACCGCAAAATCCGCGATCGTGACGAGGGCCTGCTTGTGGTCCGAATCGGGAATTTCGGCCAGGGCGCTTATCGCCAGGTCGGCGGCCTCCTGCGCGCGCGCCGCAGTGTACTGGAGGGCCCCGGTGGATTCAATCACGGATTGGATCTCGGCGAGGCGTTCGAGACCCCCGCCGAGTATGGCTTCCCGGATCATCCGCCGCTGCCCCGCGGTGCCGGCGCGCATGGCGTGTATGAGCGGCAGCGTCGGCTTGCCTTCGGCAAGGTCGTCGCCGAGATTCTTGCCGAGTTCGTCGGGCGCGGCCGCGAAATCGAGCGCGTCGTCCACGAGCTGGAATGCGGTGCCGAGGTGCCGGCCGTATTCGACCATCGCCGTTTCCACGTCCGCCGGAGAACCAGCGAGTACGGCCGACAGCTGCGCGCCGGCCTCGAACAGCCGGGCAGTCTTGCGGTAGATTACCTGGCGGTATGCGTCCTCGGTAACGTCCGGGTCGTGCACGTTCATGAGCTGCATGACCTCGCCGGCCGCGATCGTGTTCGTGGCGTCGGCCAGGATCTGCATGACGCGCATGCTGTCGATATCGACCATCATCTGGAACGCGCGGGAGTAAAGAAAGTCGCCGACGAGCACGCTGGCCTGGTTGCCGAATACGGCGTTTGCCGAGTCTCGTCCGCGCCGCCGGTTTGAGGAATCGACGACGTCGTCGTGCAACAGCGTCGCGGTATGGATGAATTCGACGATCGCCGCGGCCCGCCGGTGCTGGCCGCCGCGGTAGCCGAGCGCCCGTGAGGCGAGCAGCACGACCGTCGGCCGCAGGCGCTTGCCGCCGCTCGTGACGATGTACTCCGACACCTGCGAGACCAGGGCGACGTCGGTCGCGAGGCTTAGCGAGATGAGTGCGTCGACGGCCCGCATGTCGTCTTTCGCCAGGGCGACGACGTCGTCGAAGCTCATGAGAGGCAAGGGTTTCTCTACCGCATGCATGCAATCGATGATGCCTGAAAGCCGTGTCCGAGGCGACCACGGGGGCACCGCCGGGCGGGGGATTGCCTTCGTGCAAGTTCTTGAAATGCGCTGGTATTTCCGGGTGGGGTAGCGTTGACCCGGGCCGGGGGAATCTATAGAATTCCGGCTCTTTTGCGGCGCCGGCTGTCCGGCGGGCGTTCGGCCCCCGCTCGGCGCGCGAGTGGAAAACACTTATTTCTCAGCGAGTTGCCCGCGAGCGATTCGCCCATTGGAGCAAACACGATGTATGCGGTTTTTCGCACCGGCGGCAAGCAGTACCGCGCGGAACAGGGTGATGTCCTGCGTGTCGAGCGGCTCGATGCCGAGGAAGGCGCGTCGATCGAGTTCGGCGAAGTCCTCCTGGTCGGCGACGGCCAGGACCTGAAGATCGGCAGCCCCCTCGTCGACGGTACGTCCGTCAGCGCGCGCGTCGTGCGCCAGGGCAAGTCCGGCAAGGTACCGGTCGTCAAGTTCCGCCGGCGCCAGAACTACCTGCGGCAGGGCACGCACCGGCAGTTCTTCACCGAGGTCGAGATCACCGCGATCGGCGGTGAGGCAGGCAAGGCGAAGGGCGGGGACACAGCCGAGGCGAACTCCGCGGCACCCGCGAAGAAGAAGGCGAGCAAGAAGGCCGCCAGCAAGAAGAAGACCGCCGGCAAGAAGTCGGCGAAGAAGACGGCGAAGAAGACGGCGGGCAAGAAAACGACGCGGAAAGCCGAGTCGAAGGCATCGAGCTGAAATCGATCCGTCGCGCGCGCGGCGGATGTCAATTGATACAGGTACACGACAGTGGCACACAAGAAAGCAGGCGGTAGCAGCAAGAACGGTCGCGACTCGGAGAGCAAGCGCCTTGGCGTGAAAATCTTCGGCGGCCAGGACGTCGTGGCGGGCAACATCCTCGTGCGCCAGCGCGGCACCCGGTTCCATCCCGGCGTCAACGTCGGCGTCGGCCGCGACCACACGCTGTTCGCGAAATCGGACGGCCAGGTGCGCTTCGAGCGCAAGGGCCCGAAAAACCGCCAGTACGTCAGCGTCGTCTGACGACAGCGGCGGTCCCGGGCCAGCCGGGCAGAGGCGGCATTCACGAACCCCGCACACTGCGGGGTTTTTCGTCTCGGCGGCCGCGTTTCGCGCGGCAGGAATCCAACCATGAAGTTCGTCGACGAAGCCACGATTCGCGTGCAGGCCGGTAACGGCGGCCGCGGCTGCCTGAGCTTCCGGCGCGAAAAGTACGTGCCGCGCGGCGGCCCCGACGGTGGCGACGGCGGCGACGGCGGCAGCGTATACCTGGTCGCGGACGCGTCGCTGAACACGCTTGCCGACTTTCGCATGGCACGCCGGTTCCGTGCCGAGAACGGCGCGGGCGGTGCCGGCCGCAACATGACCGGCCGCTCCGGCGCCGACCTCGAGGTCCGCGTCCCGTGCGGCACGGTCGTGCACGACGTGGACACCGGCGAGCTGCTCGGCGACCTGACGAAGGACGGCGAGCGTTACAAGGTGGCGGAGGGTGGACGCGGCGGTCTAGGCAACACGCGATTCAAGAGCAGCGTCAACCGTTCGCCGCGAAAGACGACGAGCGGCACCGCCGGCGAGGGCCGGCACCTGCTCCTCGAACTCAAGGTACTTGCCGACGTCGGCCTGCTCGGCCTGCCGAACGCGGGGAAATCGACGCTCATTTCCGCGATGTCGCAGGCCCGCCCGCGCATCGCCGATTACCCGTTTACGACCCTGCACCCGCATCTCGGCGTCGTGCGCGTCGGCAGGCTGCAGAGCTTCGTGATGGCCGACATCCCCGGACTCATCGCGGGCGCCGCCGACGGCGCGGGCCTCGGCACCCGCTTCCTCAAGCACCTGCAGCGCACGCGGCTGCTCCTGCACGTCGTCGACGTCGCACCCCTCGACCCGGATACGGACCTGACGGAGGCCGTGCGTTCGATCACGGCGGAACTCGAGAAGTTTTCGCCCGAGCTTGCCGCGATGCCCCGTTGGCTGGTGATCAACAAGTCCGACCTGCTCCTGCCCAAGGAGTTGGACCGGCGGCAGCGCGAGCTGGTGAGAGCGCTCGATTGGCATGCACCGGTGTTCGCAGTGAGCGCCGCTACCGGCGCGGGTACGGAAGCGCTTGCCCAGGCAGTCATGCGCGAACTGGAGCAGATCAGGAATGCGGCGGCGGGAGCGCCCGACGCGGGCGGACGTTCGACCGAAGACCTGCCGGCGCAGGAATGAGCTGGCCGACGACCTTGCTGGCCCGCCAGTCAGGTGTGAATCAGGGGGTTCTCGATCGTCAAGCGTTTCGGCACAAGCGTCCGCGTGGCTGACGTTCGGCTATACTTGGCCGTGCCCGCAAGAGAACAACACATGCGCCGCGCATTGCGGCCGACCGCGCCGGGAGGTGCTCCTTGAAGACCCTGATGTTCCTGGTACTTTCGTTACCGGCGCTGCTCGCAAGCGCGCCTTCTGACGCCGGCGGGAAACGGCAGCCGCCGCTTGCCCGGTTGTCGATCGCCGCGCCCGAGTCGACCTATGTCAGGAAAAGCGTACGCCACGGAATCAGTACGCTCGAGTACCGGAACCGGCACGGTGTGCTCGGTACCGCGCAATGGCCGCTGTTACTGCGCTTCGAAAGCCATACGGCGCTCGGCTTCGCGGCAAGCGCCACCGCGGACGAACGCAAGCGCGAAGCGCTGGTACTGCGCGATCCGGACAATTGCTACAACCTTGCCTCTCTGGTTGCGGATTTTGGACTCGCAGCCTTCGACGTCGCGTGCGCCGGCTTGCCCGAAGACGAGACGTGGATCGAGGTCCAGAGCGAAAAGCTCGATACGTTCGAACTCGAAGATAACGTCGGGACCGGTAACGATGTCATTCGCGAGCGGCTGATCGCCGACGATTACGTCGGCGGGATGTTGCTGGATACCCCCTACCTTGCCCTGAAAGGCGACAAGGTAACTGCCGTCGGGCCGCGGGTCGGTGCCCCGCTTGCCGGTGACGGGCAGCAAGCGATCCGAGACGGCTACGGTTTCGGTGCAGACGACGACTTCGCGAGCCTCGTACTCCTTGCCGACATCGGCGGTGCTCGCGTGTTCGATCTCGACTTCGACCGCACGCCGGGCGTGGTACGCAACCTGGCAGGCTTCGTCAACACCGTCTCGGACGAGTTGCTCGACGGCCGCAGGCAAACGGCGATAACGGCGTCGCTTCACCCCCTGGCCGGGCTGTTCGAACCGATCGCCGTATTCGACCTGTCGATAAGCGCCCC
>DASUOE010000275.1:0-5094 GCA_036276805.1 Woeseiaceae bacterium
CAGGTCCTTCGCCTGCTGGGCCAGGCGGTAGCGTTCCCGGGTCATGTACTGCTCGAACACCGGTTCGCCGCGGATGTTGTCGAATACCGGCAGCTGACTGGCGGCCAACGGGATCTCGCTGATAACGACCGGCAGCTCGTCGTAGTCGAGGCCGCCAAGCAGTGCGAGGGCTTCATCGCCGCGGTCGGCGACGGCGAGCGCAGCCACCCGGGTCAAGCGCAAGCTGGGCCATGATTTAAGCGCTGCATCGGACAGGTTCTCCGACGCCAGCAAGGCGGCGACCAGGCGACCGGATCCGGCGGCGTCGCCGTTTTTCCGGTAACAGTGAGCCAACAGCACTGCGTCGATGACGTCCCTCGATTCGATGTAATTGATGATCTCCGCCTGCAACGACGGGTATTGCCGTTCGAGGATCGGGATCGTTGCTGCGCAGTTATCGTTCAACGCGTTGGACCAGGCTGACAGTATCGCGTACTCGGATTCGCCGGTCTGGGCGAATAGCCGCATCGCTTCCTCGACGATCGTCGCATGGTCGACATCGAGCCAGGCTTGTGTCAACCGGGAAATATCGAGACCGTCGCTCGTCTCGCGAAACTGTTCCGCAACCTCCAGCGCCTCGTCGGCCCAGCCCAGGATGACGTAGCCGTTCAGCAGCATGTAGGTTTCGAGCGCGTTCGGGTCGGCGTCCACCGCCTTTCGCATCCAGATCGTCGCTCGGTCCACGTGCCCGCTGCTGAACTCGATCCCGGAGAGATAGCGGTATGCCATGCCGAGTTCCGGGAACAGGGACTGGACCTTGTACAGGTGCTCGCGTGCCGCCTGGTATTGCCCCAGGCTGGCGTAGGCGTTCGCCAGCCCGGTCAGGGCCAGCGTGTTCAACGGGTCGAGTTCCACGACCCGCTCGAAATAGTCTCGGGCTTCCGTGTTCCGGTTGATGTCGAGGTAGATCGATGCGAGCCACTGGAGCGCCAGGATATTCTGCGGGTCCTTCTCGATGGCCTTTTCGTAGAATCCGAGCGCCCGCTCTTTCGCATTCGGGTCGCTGGCGGTCATGGCCTTCAGTTCCTCGACCAGGCCCGCCACCGCGAGCGTGTCGGCCGACGGTTCGCCGAGTGACAGGGCCCGGTCGATCGCCGTGCTCGATTCGTAGATCGCCTCGTCCGGGGAGATGTCCCGGAAGTTCCAGTACTGCAATGCTACGGCCATCGCGAAGGCGGCCAGGTAGCGCGGGTTGTCCGGATCGAGGACCGCCGCCTTCGCGTACAGGTCCCGCGCACGCCGGACGCTCCGCAGGGTCCGGTCGGCAACGGCGGCCTGCGCGATCAGGTACTGGTTCTGCGCTTCCGGGTTGGCCGCCTCGGTGGTTGCGGCCGGCGACGCACTGCCGAGGATTTTCGCCTGGAGGGCCGTCGCCACATGCCGGGCAATTTCGTCCTGGATCCGGAAGATGTCGCCCTGCGGCCGGTCAAACGTGTCAGACCACAGGTGGAAGCCAGTAGCTGCCTCAATGAGCTGCGCGGTGACCCTGAGCGTGTCGCCGGAGCGCCTCACGCTGCCCTCGAGGACGTTCGCTACGCCGAGTGAGGTCGCGATGGTGCGCAGGTCCTCGTTGCGGCCCTTGTAGTAAAAGGAGGACGTTCGGCCCGCGACTTTCAGCCCGTCAATCTGGGCGAGCACGTTGAGCAGTTCCTCGGACAGGCCGTCGGCAAAAAACTCGTCGTCCTGGGACGAGGTCATGGCGACGAACGGCAGAACGGCGATGGACTTCTCCGGCTGCCTCGCGCTCGGCGCGGCGTCGGGCGCGGTCTCCGCCGACAAGGCGACTGCCGTTCCGGTGTCCGGTTGCAGCGTGCGTTCCGTTAGCAGGACGATGACCGCGATGGCGAGGCCGCCCACGATGACGACGTTGAGCTTTCGGCCGGTCGTGCGCGTAATCGACTGGCTGCGATCGACGTCGCGCTCCCGTTTCACGCCTTCGGGCGTCAGCTCGAACGCCCAGGCGAAGACCAGCACCACCGGCAGCCCGAGTACGAGCAGGACGATCAGGACCTGCAGGACCCAGGGCGGAGCGCCGAATCCGTCAAAGAAGAACTCCGAGACCTGCGCAACGATCCAGCCGATGACGGCGTAGGCGAGGCCGACCCGGACGACGTTGCGGCGTCGCAGTTCCCCGAAGAACGACATAATCGACCAATCGGCAGAAAACCCGCGGGCATCATAACCCTCCGCGCGGCGCGTCGCGAATTCAGAGCAGGTCGTTCTTGTCGATCCAGGGAAGTACGGGACCGTCGAGCGTGGTCAGGATGAGGCGGTCGGGCAGTTCGAGGGTGCCGGTCAGCAGGGGAAAACGGGCGTCCGGGTCCTGGAGGTTCATGAGCACCTGCCCGTCGCCGTCGATGGCGATGACGTGCGAGGAGCGCCCCGGCTCCGGGCGCAGCGCGGGGGGCAGGCGCTGCATCAGCTTGCGCAGGAACGGACGACCCGCGTACCGGTCGAGCAGCCGGTTCCGGGGCGCGACGAGCCCGATCCAGTAGCGGCCGTTCAGCCCGTTGTCGACGTTGTCCGGGAAGCCGGGCAGGTTGTCCAGCAGGACCTCGCTCGCGCCGCGCCGGGGGCCCGCAATCCAGTAGCGCAGAATCCGGTAGCTCCCGGTTTCGGCCAGCAGCAGGTACTGCTGGTTCTCGCTCACCGCCACGCCGTTCGCAAAGTTCAGTCGGTCGAGCAACAGCCGTGTGACGCCCGTCGCCGGGTCGTGTTCGAGCAACCGGCCGTGCCCGCCGTGCTCCAGGATGTCGAGCAGGCTGGCCTCGAGCGTCCCGCCGTATTCTGCCGCGCCGAATTTCGTCGAGGCTTCGGTCAAGTAGATCCTGCCGCTGGCTGCCGCCGCGACGCCATTCGTGTAGCGGAGCGGTACGTCCCCGGTGCGATCGACGAGTACCGAAACCCGGCCGTCGGTCTCCACGCGCTGCAGCCCGAGTACGGCGTTCGCGACGACGAATGCGCCGTCCGGCAATGCGTCGATACCGAGCGGCCGGCCGCCGGTCTCGGCGAAGACCACGGGGTTGCCGCGCCGCCGGATGCGGACGATCGCCCCCTCGAGCACGCTTGCGTAGAGGGCTCCGTCGCCGTCGATGGCAACGTCCTCCGGTCCCGTGTGGCCGCCGAGGTCGATGCCGCGTGCGAGCGCGAGTATCTCGTTCGGCGAGTAGGCGCCGGTGAGGCCCTCGTCCGCGGGCGGCGACCAGGCCACGGGGTCGACCGGCACCGGCCAGGCCAGGAAGTAGACGGCAACGACTCCGGCCAGGGCTCCGAACGCCAGGAGAGCGCGCTGCATGGGCGGCGCCTGGTCGGGCCCGGGCTATTGCCGCCGCGCGTCGATCATCCGCAGGAATTCGGCGCGAGTCCGTGCGTCGCTGCGGAACGCGCCGAGCATCTGGCTCGTCACCATCGACACGTTGGTCTTGTGTACCCCGCGGGTCGTCATGCACTGGTGCTTCGCCTCGACGACCACGCCTACGCCCTTGGGCCCGAGGACGTCGTTGATGCAGTTGGCGATCTGCGCCGTCATCTTCTCCTGTACCTGGAAGCGGCGTGCGAACGCCTCGACGACCCGGGCGAGCTTGCTGATGCCGACCACCTTGTTGTTCGGCAGGTAGCCGACATGGGCGTGACCGATGATCGGCGCCATGTGATGCTCACAGTGCGACTCGAACTCGATGTCGCGCAGGACGATCATCTCGTCATAGCCGTCGACTTCCTCGAACGTGCGCGCGAGAAATGCGAGCGGGTCCATGCCATAACCGCTGAACCAGTCCTCGTAGGCGCTGACCACGCGCCGCGGCGTATCGCGGAGGCCCTCGCGTTCGGTGTCCTCGCTGGCCCAGCGCAGGAGAACTCGGACAGCGTCCTCGGCCTCGGCGCGGGAGGGGCGAGCCGCCGGTGCGCTCCGGGTGCGGCGAGCGGATGCGGTCCTGGTATTGCGGGCTTTGGCCAAGGCAGTGTCCCCGATGGCCGGGCGGCGGGCCCGGCGGTCCCGGGATGGTACAAAGGCGGGGCGCAGCCTGCAAAAAGCCCGGGCCGGCGAAACGCCCGACGGCGGCCTACAGCGTGGTCGGCCAGTCCGCCTTCAGCAGGCGGGAGAGCGCGCGGTCTTTCAGGAGCCGCGACTCCGTCTGGCAGCGGGCGCAGTAATTCGTCTCGTTGTCCTTGTAGCGTATGCGCTGCACCGGCGCGCCGCAGACGCGGCAGGGCTCGCCGTAGCGGCCGTGCACCCGCATCTCCGGGCGGAATGCCGTGACCTTTTCCGGCAGTTCGCCGGCCGCTTCCTCGAGCAGGCGTTCGCGCCACTCGCGGAGGACCTCCCGGGTCGCGTCGTACAGCGTACGCAGGTGCGATTCGTCGAGCGACTTCGTCAGGCGCACGGGCGAAAGGCGCGCCGCGTGCAGGATCTCGTCGGAATAGGCATTGCCGATGCCGGCGACGAGGTGCGGATCGGTCAGCGCGCGCTTGAGCGTATGGTTCTCGCGGGTCAGTGCGTCCCGGAATGCCGCAAAGTCACACTCGAGCGGTTCCACGCCGCCCGGGTCCTGGCTCGCAAGCCCGGCGTCGCCCGCAACCAATGCCAGGGACGCGCGTTTTCGGGTTCCGGCCTCGGTCACGAGGAGCGAGCCGGTTGCGAAATCGAAACTGGCAAGCCGGTTCTTCGCGGCGAGCGACGGCGGCGTCGAATGCCAGTGCAGACGCCCGCCGACCATCAGGTGCAACACAAGCCAGAGATCGTTGTCGAGCTTCAAGGCGATGCGCTTGCCGATGCGGCGGATGCCGGTCACCGCGTGTCCGTGAGCTGCGGCCAGCGGCGGCTCGACGCTGCGCAGCAGGAAGGGCGTGCCGAGGCGCACCTCCCGGAGCACGCAGCCGGAGAGTTTGTTCTGCAGCGCCACGACGTAGACGTCGATGTCCGGCAGTTCCGGCACCCGTCGCGCCCGCCGGACGTCAGGCCGGCTGCCGTTCCAGCGGCAACCCCGCCGGGCAGCTCACCCCGGTACCGCCGAGGCCGCAGTAGCCGCCGGGATTCTTGGCGAGATACTGCTGGTG
>DASUOE010000276.1:0-18370 GCA_036276805.1 Woeseiaceae bacterium
TAACGCGTAAAGCATGTGCCGGGAGGCGTGATGCCACGGTCGGATCGTCGTGAAACCGCTTTTCCCCGCGTCGCTGCCGGCGCGGCGTGGTGGTGGCTGCTCGCACTGGTCGCGGCGATCGTTCCCGGTTCCCTGCGTGCGGACGACAACGCGGCACTGCAGGCGCTGCTCGACGAATTCCTGGCGAATGTCGCTTCCGTCGAGATGCACGAGCGGTTCTGGGCGGACGATCTCGTCTACACGTCGTCGAGCGGTACGCGGACGACGAAGTCCGCGATCCTTGCCGATATGCGTGCCGCGCCCGAACCGGCGGCCGGTGCCGGCAGCGACGAGTCGCCGGCGTATGCCGCGGAAGACGTGGACATTCGCGTTTTCGGCGACGCGGCCGTCGTGGCCTTCCGGCTCGTGGCCGAGCCCGGGGTGGATGGCGCGGCACGCACCGAGTACTTCAACACGGGTACGTTCCTCGAGCGCGACGGCCGCTGGCAGGCCGTCGCGTGGCAGGCGACGCGCATCCCGCCCCCGGTCCCGGAATCAGGCGACTGACGCACCCGGCAGGACGAAGAAATACACGGCGATGAAGTGGCACACGCTGCCGCCGAGCACGAGCAGGTGGAAGATCGCGTGGGAGAACGGCAGCCGCTTCAGGCTGTAGAAGGCCGCGCCGAGGGTGTACGCGATGCCGCCCGCAACGAGCCACGCGAGGCCGTGGCCTGAGAAGGCATCGACGAGCGGTTCGATCGCGAACACGATGACCCAGCCCATGAACAGGTACATCAGCGTGGACACGAGGTCGTAGCGGCCGGTAAAAAACAGCTTGAGCGTGATCCCGACGGCCGCCATGCCCCAGGTGATGCCGAACAGGGTCCAGCCCACGGCGCCGGAGAGGGTCACCAGCGTAAACGGCGTGTACGTGCCGGCGATCAGGACGTAGATTGCGGCATGGTCCACGGTGCGCAACCGGGCGCGCCGCAGATCGTCGCGGCTGCTGTGATAGATCGTCGACGCAGCGTAGAGCACGATGAGGCTGCCGCCGAAGATGGCGAAACTCACCACGTGCCAGGCGTTGCCGTGGGTCGCGGCCCGGGCGACGAGCAGCACGAGGCCGGCAATGCCGAGCAGCAGGCCTGCCGCGTGCGAGATTATGTTGACGAGCTCCTCCGCCGGCGGATAGTGGTGGCGCAGACTCGGATTTGACGACATCGACAGACAGTGCCGCACGGCACCACCGCGCGCAAGCGGTTTCGCAGCCGGTCAGAGCTCGCGCAGCGCCTGCGCGACCGGTAACCGCGCCGCGCGGATCGCCGGGAAAAGCCCGCCGACCACGCCGATGAACAGCGCCGCCCACAGGCCCTGCGCCAGCAGGTCCGGCGTGACCGCGAAGTTGAACACGACCTGGCTGAAGCTCGCGCCGTTCAGGGTCGAGACCTGGAAGCCGTTGAATACGAAGTAGGCGATGGCCGCCCCGATCAACCCGCCGATCAGGGCGAGCAGCGTCGACTCGATGATCGTGGATACCATCACGGGGAACGGACCGAACCCGAGCGCGCGGAGCGTCGCGATCTCCTTGCCGCGCACCGACACCGAGGAGTACATGGCATTAAGGGCGCCGAATACGGCGCCGATGGCCATCAGTATGGTCAGCGGGTAACCCACCATGCCGATGAACTCCGTCATTGCCCCGGACTGGGTAGCGTAGTAGTCGCGCTCCGACATGACGTCCACGTCGAGGCGCGGGTCTTCCTCGAGCGCGGTCTCGAGTTCCGCCAGGCTTCCCGGGCCTTCGAGTTTCGCCCGGATCGTCTGGAACGAGTTGCCGCGGTTGTAGGCGGCCTGCAGGACGCGCACGTCCGTCCAGATCTCCGACTCCGACACGCTGCCGCCGGCGTCGAAGATGCCGACGATTTCCCATTCCGCCTGCCCGAAGCGGATCGTGCTGCCGACGTCGAGCCCCATGAATTCCTCGTGCGCCGCGCGGCCCGCGACGATTTCGCGCTTGCCCGGTTCGAACATGCGGCCCTCGGTGATGCGGACGCTCGGCCGCACCTCGAGCGCACCGGCAAGCACGCCGCGGAACGGTACGTTGGCATCCGTGTCCGCGTGGCGCATGCGCACGTCGGCGATAACGTACAACTCCGGCGAGACGACGGACGCGTCGCCGTCGCGCAGCACGCCCGGTGCGTTCTCGACGATGACGACCTGCTCGTTCGACAGCCCGCTGTTCATTTCCGACGTGGCGCCGCTGCGAAGCACGATCGCCGTGTTCTCGGTGCCGGCCGAGAGCATCGTGCGCTCGAAGCCCCTGGCCATCGAGAGCACGGCGGCGAATACGAGCACGACCGCGGCGACGCCGACGATGGCGACGGCGGATGCGCCCATTCGCTTCGGCAGGTTGCGCAGGTTGAGCAGCGTGACGGCGAGGATCTGTTTGAGTGTTTTCATGCCATACCTCAGGCGCGTGCCAGCGCTTCGACGATCGGCAGGCGCATGGCCTTGAGCGCGGGAAAGATACCCGCCGCGATGCCGGCCGCCACCATGATGCCCAGAGCGGTCAGCATTGCCTGCGGCGAGAAATAGATGCCGGGCAGGAATGCTCCCATGGCCGCGGCCGCACCCTGCACGACCAGCCATCCGAGCAGCAGGCCGATAAGGCCGCCCATCAGCATGATGAGGATCGATTCGGACAGCACCACGCCCAGGACCTTGCGATCGGTGAAGCCGAGCGTCTTCAGCACGGCGAGTTCGGAGATGCGTTCGCGCACGGACTGGGACATCGTGTTGCCGGCGACGAGCAGCAGCGTGAAGAATACCGCGCCGAGGATCAGGGTGACCATGAGCTGGATGTTGCCGAACTGTTTCGCGAAAGATTGCGCGAATGCCGCCTCCGTGCTCGTCTCGGTCGCGTCGGACGAATTCGCGAACTGCTCGTCGATGGCGTTCGCGACGGCGACAGGGTCCGCGTCCCGTGCCGTGCGCAGGATGTACCAGCCGACCAGGTCCGTTCCGTACTGGCGCGTTTCGTTGAAGTATTCGTAGTTCATCAGCATGAAGTTCGTCGGCTGGCGGGCATCGTTCGAACTCATGATGCCGACGATGTCGAATTCCCAGTTTTGGCCGCCCTCCGCGTTGGGCCAGATCGTCGATATGAGCGGAATGCGGTCGCCCACCTTGAAAGCGTACGTATCCGCGAGCTGCTGCCCGACGACTACCCCCGTCCGGGTCTTCGCGAACGCCTCGAGCTGTTCCGGCGGGATCTCGAGCTCCGGGTACATCGCAAAGTACTCGCGGGGCTCTGTCGGGAACTGCGGGAACTGGTTGCGAGGCTCCTGGTAATAGCCGCCGAACCAGGACGAGTGCGTGACCGCGGCCACGCCGTCGGTCGCCGCGATGCGGTTCTCGTATGCGATCGGCAACGGATTGATCAGCGACACCTTGTGGATCACGACCAGGCGGTCCGCCGCGGCGAGATCCGAGCCGGCCCTGAAGGCGTAGGCCACGGCCGACAGCAGGGCGAAAAGCAGGAAGGCGACGAGCACCGACAGTACCGTGAGCGACGTGCGTATCTTCTTGCGCCAGACGTTCTTCCAGACGAGGCCGAAGTACTTCATGCCGCGGCCTTCAGCTTCAACGTGCCCTTGTCGCAGTGCAGCGTGCGCTTGGCGTACTCGGCGGCCTGTGCGTCATGCGTCACCATGACGATCGTCTTGCCGTGCTCTCGGTTCAGGATCTGCAGGAGCTTCAGGATTTCGTCGGCCGTCTCGCGGTCGAGGTCGCCCGTCGGCTCGTCGCAGAGGAGCAAGGCCGGGTCCGAGACGATCGCGCGCGCGATGGCGACGCGCTGCTCCTGGCCGCCCGAGAGTTCCCGCGGATAGTGTTTCGCCCGGTCGGCAAGACCCACGATCTCGAGCGCGATCCCGGCACGGCGGGCGCGCTCGCCGCCGTTGAAGTTCGTAAGGAGCAGCGGCAGTTCCACGTTCTTCTGGGCCGTCAGCACCGGCAGCAGGTTGTAGAACTGGAAAATGAAGCCGACGTTCGTCGCGCGCCAGCGCGACAGCTGGCCGTTCGACATCGACGAGAGCACGGCGTCGCCGACGCGGACCGTACCGTGCGTCGGGCGATCGAGGCCGCCCAGGAGATTCAGCAGGGTCGTCTTGCCGGAGCCGGACGGCCCCATGACGGCCACGAAATCGCCCTTCGGGATCTCGAGGTTCAGCTGGTGCAGGACCTCGACCTTCTCCTTGCCTTTCTGGTAGGTGCGGCTGACGCCGTCGAGCTTCGCGAGTATTTCCGCCATTGGTCTCCCCTTTGGTTCGCCTGCGGTCGTCCCTGGACGATCCGCATGCCGTTTCTTGTTCGACTCCCGCCTGCCGCCGCTGCCCGGTGCCCTTCGTCACGGCTGCGGGTGCTGGTGCTGCCTCAATCCCGTTCCGGCGCCACGACCTGGCCGGCCGACAGCGGCGCCTCGGCGCTCGTAACCACCGTTTCGCCGGCCGCAAGCCCGGACAGGACGAGCACTTGCGGGCGGTCGCGCGGCCCGCCGAGTTCGATGCCGCGACGTTCGACCGCACCGTTCTGCACGAGCCAGACGAAGTCGCCGTCCCCGTCGCTGTACAGGGCAGCCCCGGGCACGAGCACGCCCTGGATTTCCGGCTCCTCGTCCGGCGGCAACGCGCCGAGGAAGGATACCTTGACGCCCATGTCGCGGAGGATGCGCGGGTCCCGTTCGAGGAACGCGACGCGCACCCGGACCGTCGCTTTCTGGCGGTCGGCCGTCGGGATGATCGCCACCACTTCGGCCGGGATGCGCCAGTCGGGATACGCGTCCAGTACCGCGGATACCCGCTGCCCCGCCTGGACCCGCTGAATATACGCTTCGTTCACATCGACTTCGATTTCAAGTGAATCGGTGTCGATGATCGTGCAGATCCCGGTGCGGGTGAACCCGCCGCCGGCCGACACGGGCGAGATCATTTCGCCCGGCTGCGCGTCTTTCGTAACGACCATGCCGGCAAACGGCGCCCGGATGGTCATGTTGGAGAGGGCGTCGCGGACGAGCTCCACGTTCTGCTCGGCCACCACGACGTTCTCCTCCCCCGTGGCCAGCCGCGCCTGCAGTTCGTCGTGCGCGGCCTCCGCCGCGTCCACGCTCGCCTGGCTGGTCAGGTTTCGCGCGACGAGGTCACGCAGCCGGTCGCGCTCGAGTTTCGCGATCCGGATCTGCGCCCGGATCTCGTCGAGCTGTGCGCGGGCGGCCGCGACCCGCGAGAGGGCGAGGTCGAGCTGTGCTCGTTCCGTCGAGTCGTCGAGCGTCGCCACGACCTGGCCGGCCTCCACCCGCATGCCTTCCTCGACCAGCACCTCCTCGACCTTGCCCGTGATCTTCGACGACACGGTGGCCTGGCGGCGGGCGACGACGTAGCCCGATGCATCGAGCACGCTGTTTGCCGCCGCGGCGCTCGGCGGCCTGCGCGCCGTCGCCGTCTCGACCGCTACCGCGGCAGCGCCGGCGACGAGCCACCACGCGGCGGCCGCCGCGCCGGCGACGAGCAACGCGAGTACCGGCCAAAGCCAGTTGCGTGAAGAAGTGGGAGGGCGGTCACGGTCGATCTTGAGCTCGCTGATACGCTCTGACGGGTCGGCCATTCGTTCTTCAGTCCTGTTGGGAGGCTTTCCGATCGCGCGCCCATGCTAGCAGATAATGACTTGCGCGAGACAGTTCCTTTTGCCTCTGAAATACAGTAGCTTATCTTGAGTTCCTCCGGTTACCTGTCAAAATGCGCAGCTAATGACCTCGTCGCCCGACAGTAACGTGCCCAGCGGCATCCGGTCGCGGCGGCCGCGCGCAGGGACCCGGACGCGCGGCAACGTCGATGCGCTCCAGACGAAAATCGCGGTCAGCCTGCAGTTCCTCGAGGCGCGCGACCGCGACCTGCAACTCGCCGCGACCTTGGGCGAACTCCCCGAAGCAGCGGGCGTCGATGCCGCCTTTCTTTGCCTGTTCGACGAGACGGGCAGCAGCATCGACGCGCTGTTCAGCGGTCGCCAGGGATTCGCCGCCTGCAGCCCTGACGTGCTCAACGGCGAGAACCTCGGCGACTGGCCGTGGCTCATGCAGCGGCTCCGGGACGGCCGGGTCATAGAGATCGACGACACGCTCGTCTCGCCGCCACGTGCGGGACCGGAGTTCGCGCGATTCAACGAGCTGCACATGGGATCGCTGCTCCTGATCGGCGTTTCGGTCGGCGGCGAGGTCGCAGGCTTCCTCGCGTTCGCCAACGAACAGCCGGTGACGGCCTGGGATGCCGGGCTGCACCTCCTGGCGAAGCTCTTCGGCGCGTCGCTGGCCTCGGGCCTCGAGCGCCTGCGCGACCGCCAGGTCCTGCGCGACCTCACCGAGCGACACGAACTGGTCGCAGCAACGGCGAACGACGGCATCTGGGACTTCGACGGCCTGTCGAAACGCCTCACGCTCTCGCCGCGCTGGCGCCGGATGCTCGGGTATGACGTCAACGACGAAGAGCTGATGCTCGACTGGTATCACCTCGTGCACCCCGACGACATGGCCCGTGTGCAGGCACGCATGCGTGAGCATCTCGAGGGCAAGACGGCGCTCTTCGAGTCCGTGCACCGCATGAAGCACCAGAATGGCGAATGGCGCTGGATGGCGAGCCGGGCGAAGGCCGTCCAGGACCCGAATGGCCGGCTCCTGAGGCTGCTCGGCGTCGAAGTCGACATCACCGAGCGCAAGGTCTACGAGGACGCGCTGTTCCGAGAGAAGGAAAGCGCCCAGATTACCCTGCAGTCGATCGGGGATGGCGTCATCACCACGGACGCGGAATGCGTCGTCGAGTATGTGAACCCCGTGGCGGGCGACCTCACCGGGTGGAAGGTGGACGATGCGAGCGGCCGGCCGATCGACGAGATTTTCCGGGCCTTCCACGAGGAGACCTGCGAGCCCCTGGAGAATCCCCTGGCCGTGGCGATTCGCCGCGACCGAGCGATCAAGTCCGTGCGCCCGACCCTGCTCATCCGGCGCGACGGCAACGAACTGTACATCGAAAGCACGGCTTCGCCGATCCGCGACGGCAAAGGCAACGTCACGGGCGGTGTGCTCGTGTTCCACGACGTCAGCGAGTCGCGCGAGCTGAATCGCCGACTGAGCTACCACGCGAGCCACGACATCCTCACGGGCCTGGTGAACCGGCGGGAGTTCGAACACCGCCTCGAGCGCGCGCTGAAGAGCGCGAAGGCGCGCGAGACGTCTTACGCGCTGCTCTACCTCGACCTCGACCAGTTCAAGATCGTGAACGACTCATGCGGGCATTCCGCAGGTGACGCGCTGCTGGGGCAGCTCGGGGCGCTCCTGAAGTCGAAGATTCGCTGGCGCGACACGCTCGCCCGGCTCGGGGGGGACGAATTCGGCGTCCTGCTCGAGAGCTGCAGCCTGGACCAGGCGATGCAATCCGCCGAGGCGCTGCGCGTGGCGATCGGCGAGTTCAAGTTCACCTGGGACGAGCGGGCATTCCGCCTCGGCGTCAGCATCGGCGTCGTACCCATCGCGGCGGACAACGAGGACGTCGCCGCATTGCTTAGCGCGGCAGACAGCGCCTGCGCGGCCGCGAAGGAGCAGGGACGCAACCGCATCCACAGCTTCCAGGAAAACGACATCGACCTCATGCGCCGGCGCCGCGAGATGCAGTGGGCGGCGCGGATCAACAACGCGCTCGAGGAAAACCGTTTCGAGCTATTCCGGCAGACGATCCAGCCATTGCAGTCGCACGAGGAAGGCGCGCATTACGAGATCCTGCTGCGCATGCGCGACGAGAGCGGCGGCATTATCTCGCCGGGGCTGTTCATCGAAGCGGCGGAACGTTACGGCATCACGCCGAACATCGATCGCTGGGTCATCCGCAGCGCGTTCCGCTGGCTCGTTTCCGAAGCGGACGAGCGTGAGCGGCTGGCGCTGTGTTCCATCAATCTTTCAGGGCAGAGCCTGGGCGACGAAAAGTTCCTGCCGTTCGTGGTGGACCAGTTCCAGATGAGCGGCATCGACGCCACCAAGATCTGCTTCGAGATCACCGAAACCGCGGCTATCGCCTCGTACTCGCAGGCGAACCGCTTCATCAACGCACTCAAGGAGCTCGGCTGCAAGTTCGCGCTCGACGACTTCGGCACGGGGCTGTCGTCGTTCGGCTACCTCAAGCACTTCCCGGTGGATTTCCTCAAAATCGACGGCAGTTTCGTCAAGGAGATACTGCATGATCCGATCGACCGCGAGATGGTACGCTCGATTAATGAAATCGGTCACCTTACGGGCAAGCAGACGATTGCCGAGTTCGCGGAAAATGAAGAGATCATTACGATGCTACGGGGCATGGGCATCGACTATGCACAGGGGTATGGCGTTTCCGAACCGAAGCGGGTGACGCGCGCCGTGGCTTGATCCCGGCAACGTCAGTCGATGCGGAACAGCATCGACAGGTCAGCGGCCACCACGTTCTTCGTGATTGCACCGGTCGAAATATAATCCACGCCGGTCTCGGCGATGCCGCGAACAGTGTCCAGCGTGACGTTGCCGGAGGCTTCCAGTTCGGCGGCGCTGCCGCCGCGGGCGTGGTTTTCAGTTACCGCGGCGCGCAAATCCTCGAGGCTGAAATTGTCGAGCAGTATGCGGGTCGCGCCGGCGTCGAGTGCCTGCCGGAGTTCCGCCAGCGACTCGACCTCGATCTCCACCGGTACACCGGCTGCGGCATGCCGGTGCGCAGCCTCGAGTGCCCCTGCTATCCCGCCCGCGCTCCGGATGTGATTCTCCTTGATCAGGATGGCGTCGTAGAGGCCGGTGCGGTGATTCGTGCCGCCGCCCGCGCGTACCGCGTATTTCTGCGCGAGCCGCAAGCCCGGCAGCGTCTTGCGCGTATCGAGGATGCGCGCCCTGGTGCCGGCGACGGCTGCGACGTAGGCGGCCGTTGCGGTGGCCGTGGCGGACAGGGTTTGCAGGAAGTTGAGGGCGGTGCGTTCGCCGGTGAGCAGGCTGCGGGCGTTGCCGACGATCTTGCACAGGATGTCGCCCTTGCCGACGCTGCGGCCATCGTCCGCGTACCAGTCGAGGATCACGCTTTCGTCGACCTGGCGAAAAACCTCGTCGACCCACGGCCGCCCCGCGACGACCGCGGTGTCGCGGGCGATGATGGTCGCCCCCGCAACCCGCGCCGCATCGATCAGCGCGGCGGTGAGATCGCCCCGGCCCACATCTTCGTCCAGCGCATCGCGCACGTTGCGGCGGATGGCGGAGAGCAGGCGGGGCTCCATGCGGGCTGCCAGGCCCGCGCGCATCGGGCGCGCGGGCCGTGTTCGGACTAGATGAAGAAGCCGCCGTGCCCGTATCCGACCATGCTCATGATCATCGGTATGGACAGCAACGTGTTCGTGCGCGATGCAAGCAGGGCCACGTTTTTCGCCTTTGCGATTTCCTCGGGAGTAGCCTTGACGATTCCGAGGACCTTCTTCTGGTTCGGCCAGATGAGGACCCAGACGTTGAACAGCATGATGGTGCCGAGCCAGGCGCCGACGCCGATGATGAAGTCGCCGGGTATCGAGCCCTCGAGCGTGCCCAGGGCCAGCGCGTGGTGCAGCCGGCCGAGGTGCAGCAGATAGGCGGCACCGGAAACCCACGTGACGACCGCGCCCCAGCGGAACCACAACAGTGCCCGCGGCGCGACGTACTTCGTGATGCCGGCCCCGCCCGGACCCCCGGCGTCGGCTGCCGCCGCCGCGAGCGCCGGCACCTGCACGAAATTGAAGTAGTAGAGCAAGCCTATCCAGGTGATGCCGGCCAGCACGTGGATCCAGACGATGAGACTGCCGGTGTTGAAGTTGACGCCCATCGAGGCAACGCCGATGAGCACGGCAAGCACGATTCCGGCGATAATCGTGCCGGAGACGGATTTCAGCGGATTCATAATGGGTTCCCCGTATCGTATTGGTATTCTTGCGCCACTAACCGACATCTGGCGTCCGTGCGCGCGCTAGTATATACGATATGACTTTTGCACACGGCAAGACGCAGGCAGGTGCGGAGCCGGCGCGGCCGGCGTCGCCATGCGTGCAGGTTTGCGTGCTCGACGGGGCCGGCACCTGCACGGGTTGCGGCCGCACCGTTGACGAGATTGCCCGCTGGAGCGGGATGAGTGCCGGCGAGCAGTGGGCGGTCGTGCGCCGCATCGAGGGGAAGGGCAGGTGAGTTACCGGTTCCGACGCGCGTTCTGGCTGGCCTGCCTGGGCAGCCTGGCCCTGCTGCAGGGTTCTTGCACGGCCCTGATGATGAGCGGCGGTGGCGGGTACGATCCGCCGGACGAGACCTGCAGCGAGGAACGGCGGCGCGCGGGGCAGTGCCAGCCTTGAATTGTCGGTCGGCGGCCCCAGTGCAGGGTTGTTGAGCGGCTCGGCCGCTGGAACCGGGACGAATCCATGGACGTCAATACGAGAATCGAAGAGCAGCTGAAGTCGAACGACATCCTGCTGTACATGAAGGGCACGCCCGACTTCCCGCAGTGCGGGTTCTCCGGCCAGACCGTCGCCGCGCTCAACGCCGTCGGCCGCCCGTATTCCTACGTGAACATCTTCGAGGACCCGGAGATTCGCGAAGGGCTGAAGGCGTACTCCAACTGGCCGACGTTTCCGCAGCTCTACGTCAAGGGCGAACTGATCGGCGGATGCGACATCGTCCTCGAGATGTACCATTCCGGCGAGCTCAAGAAGCTCATCGAGGATGCGGTGCCGGAAGCGGCGGAGCAGGCCTGACCGCGGCCGAATGCGCGCCGGCCATACGCGATGGGCAATGGGCGACGGCGTCAGCAGTCCGGCAGGTCGGCTTCGAACAGCGGCCGGAAGCGATTGACGATCTGGCAGAAGACCTCGGCCGTGACCTCTGCGTCGTAGGCGGCAGAGTGTGCGGCGCCCTCGTCGAACGGAATGCCAGCGGCCTTGGCGGCACGCGACAGGACCGTTTGCCCGAAAGCGACGCCGCAGAGCGTCGCCGTGTCGAAGCAGCTGAACGGGTGAAACGGGTTGCGCTTGATGCCGCAGCGCAAGATCGCTTCGTTGATGAAGCCCAGGTCGAAGTGCGCATTGTGGCCCACCAGGATGGCGCGGCTGCAGCCATTCTCCCGGATCGCGCGGCGCACCTCCCGGAACAGGCGGCCGAGCGCGTCGCGTTCGTCGAGCGCGGGGCGCAGCGGGTGGTCCGGGTCGATGCCGTTCACCGCGAGCGATGCCAGTTCGAGGTTGGCGCCAGGAAACGGCCGCACGTGATGGCGTATGGTTTCCCGGCGTACGAGTTCGCCGCTGTCGTCGAAGCCCACGATGACCGCACCGATCTCGAGAAGCGCGTCCGTCCTGCAGTTGAACCCGCCGGTTTCCACGTCGATGATCACCGGCAGGAAGCCGCGAAAGCGGTCCGCCATGCACACCATGTCAGGCTTCCGCGCCGAGCAGCTGCTCATCGAGGATGAGGCTCAGCGTGTAACGGACACCGAAGCCCGTGGCTTTCGTCGGCACGTGGCCGAGGCCGCCTTCGACGTCACCGGCCGACAGGTCGATGTGGATCCAGGGCACGTCACGCGCGACGAATTCGTTCAGGAAACTCGCGGCGAGTATGTGGTCGCCGAGCGCCTGCACGGTGCATTGCCTGATGTCTGCGACGTCGCTCTTCAGTTCTTCGAGGAACTCCGCGCCCATCGGGAACGGCCACACCCGTTCGCCCGATGCCTGGCCCGTGCGCTTGAGGCGCGGATGCCAGTCGGGCCGATTCGTGAAGACGCCGCTGTAACGCCTGGTGATCGCATTGATGCAGGAACCCGTGAGCGTCGCATAGTCGACGATCGCGCGCGGCCGTTCGCGGCTCGCAAGCACCAGGGTATCGGCAAGTGCCATGCGCCCCTCCGCGTCGGTATGTATGGCCTCGATCGTCTTGCCGTTCGCCGCCGAGACGACGTCGCGTGGCTTGTAGGCGGTGGGCCCTATGCGATTCTCGGTGATGGCGAGCCAGCAGTCGACGGCCAGCGGCAGCTCGAGACGCGAGATCGCAAGCAGCGTGCCGAGCGCGACGGCGCTGCCCTGCATGTCGCCGTGCATGTCGAGCATCGACTGGAACGGCTTCAGGTTGTTGCCGCCAGTGTCGAAGATGATGCCCTTGCCGACGAGGGACAGGTCCGCGGCAGCAGACTTGCTGCCGGGCCGGTGACGCAGCCTGATGATACATGCGCTGTCGTCGGCGTTGCCCTGCGCCACGGCGAGAAATGCGCCGGCGCCGAGCTTTTCGAGTTCCCCGGTACCGTAGCGCTTGAACTCCCACCCCGCGTTCTTCGCGAGCGCGTGCACGACGTCGGCATACGCTCTCGCGTCGAGCTTGTTGGCGGGCAGCGAGGTGAGCCAGCGTGCGAGATTGTTGCCATGGGCTTCTGCCTCGATACGGCTCGTGTCGATCCGCTCGTCGAGCCCGAAAAGGCGCACGGTCTTCACGCGCGCCGGTTCGGCCGCGGCCTTGAACGAAGGCATGGAAAATCCCGCGGCCAGTGCCGCGGCGAGGACGTTGCCTCCGATCCGCCGCGCTGACTCGCCGTCGAACCCGGCGACGAGGATGCCGAGCGTCGCGCCCTGGTC
This sequence comes from Woeseiaceae bacterium, assembly GCA_036276805.1. Taxonomy (GTDB): domain Bacteria; phylum Pseudomonadota; class Gammaproteobacteria; order Steroidobacterales; family Woeseiaceae; genus UBA1847. The sequence goes on from DASUOE010000276.1 coordinate 12,661, forward strand.
CGCGGCGGCGGCACTCGCGAGCCGCCGGCCGAGCTGCAGTTCCTCGAACACCGTGGCCGTTGCAGGCAGGCACGCGCCGAGTACGAGCGTCTGGCGCTTGTTCGGGAGCCGCGCGACGAGCGCGGGCGGCGTCGTACGGTCACGCTTCTTCATCGCCGCCTTCAACTTCGCACCCTGCGGCAGCGCGGCCCACGCCGCCGCCGGCACGCGTTCCGGCAGTATCAGCAGCAACTGATCGACCGGATCGAGCAGCTTCGTCGTTACCCTGCCCGGATGCTGCACGACGCGAATGTCAGCGGCGTCATTTAGAAGGACGTGCATGGTCATGTAATTCCTGTGTCGAGCTTGACCCCATCGGCCCAAACCCGGAACATTGCCGTCCCGATATCCAGCCCGCGGCCATCGTGAACGCGCGGCCTGACAGGTTCGACCTGAAGGGTTCGCAGGTCGATTCGGCGAGTCGACCAGGCGAGTCGACCGGCAGGTCGATCCAAAGGTGGAGCGATCAGGTGGACGATCCTAGCAGGACGCCTGAGTTTATTCACCCGGCGCGCGGAGCGGGCTGCGACCGTTCCTGGCGATACGGACTGTCTATGACGAATTTCAATCTTTACGACGATATCGATCCGTTGGAGACGAGCGAGTGGCTCGAGTCCATCGATTCGGTGCTGACCGCACACGGGCCGGAGCGCGCGCACTTCCTGCTCAACCGGATGATCGATTTCGCACGTCGCTCCGGCGCCTACCTGCCGTACACGCCGAACACCGCGTACCTGAATACGATCTCCACCGGCCGGCAGCCGGAATACCCGGGCGATCGTTCGCTCGAAAAGCGCATCGAGTCCCTGCTGCGCTGGAACGCGACGGCGATGGTCGTGCGGGCAAATCGCAAGAGCACCGAGTACGGCGGGCATATTTCGAGCTACGCGTCGTCGGCGACACTGTATGAAGTCGGCTTCAACCATTTCTGGCGCGGCGCAAGCGAAACGCATGGCGGCGACATGATTTTCTACCAGGGCCATTCCTCGCCCGGCATGTACGCCAGGGCCTTCCTGGAAGGGCGGCTCGAGGAAGCGCAGCTCGCGCGCTTCCGCCAGGAAGTGGGCGGCGGCGGTCTGTCGTCGTACCCGCACCCATGGCTCATGCCGGACTTCTGGCAGTTCCCCACGGTGTCGATGGGCCTCGGCCCCATGATGGCGATCTACCAGGCGCGGTTCATGCGTTACATGGAACACCGCGGCATGGTCGAGCCGTCCGACCGCAGGGTCTGGGCATTCCTGGGCGACGGCGAAATGGACGAGCCGGAATCCATGGGCGCGCTCACGATGCCGGTCCGCGAGGGGCTAGACAACCTCGTCTTCGTCGTCAACTGCAACCTGCAGCGTCTCGACGGCCCGGTGCGCGGCAACGGCAAGATCATCCAGGAGCTCGAATCGGCTTTCAGCGGGGCGGGCTGGAACGTCGTCAAGGTCGTCTGGGGCTCCCGCTGGGATCCACTGCTGGCGAACGACCAGAACGGCCACCTGCGGCGACTGATGGAAGAAACAGTCGACGGCGAGTACCAGGTGTACAAGGCGCGCGACGGCAAGTACGTGCGCGACAAGTTCTTCGGTAAACACCCGGAGACGCTCGCCATGGTCGCGAACATGTCGGACGAGGAAGTGTGGCGTCTTAATCGCGGAGGACACGATCCGCTCAAGGTCTATGCCGCCTACGACGCGGCGACGCGGCACAAGGGACAGCCGACGGTGATCCTCGCCAAGACGGTGAAGGGCTACGGCATGGGCGCGGCCGGGGAAGGCCAGAACACGGCGCACCAGCAGAAGAAGATGGATGTCGATTCGCTCAAGGTCTTCCGCGACCGGTTCAACATCCCGATTGCGGATGACAAGCTCGAGGACGTGCCGTTCTACCGGCCGCCGAAGGACAGCGAAGAGATGCAGTACCTGCACGAGCGTCGCAGAACGCTCGGCGGTTACCTGCCTGCCCGTCGCCGCGGCACGAAGAAACTCCCGGTTCCCGCACTCGATGCCTTCAAGGCGCAGATCGAGGGCACCGGCGAGCGCGAAGCATCGACGACGATGGCCTTCGTCCGCATCCTGAGCGCGCTCATCCGCGACAAGAAGATCGGCAAGCACGTCGTCCCGATCGTTCCCGACGAAGCGCGAACGTTCGGCATGGAGGGCATGTTCCGCCAGATCGGCATATATGCCTCGAAAGGGCAGCTCTACGAACCCGAAGACGCCGGCGAGCTGGCGTATTACCGCGAGGACAAGCAGGGCCAGATACTCGAAGAAGGCATCAACGAGGCGGGTTCCTACTGCTCCTGGGCCGCGGCCGCCACGAGCTATTCCAATCACGACGTGCCGATGGTGCCGTTCTATATCTACTACTCGATGTTCGGTTTCCAGCGCATCGGCGATTTCATCTGGGCGGGCGGCGACCAGCAGTCGCGCGGCTTCCTCATCGGCGGAACGGCGGGCCGGACGACGCTGGCCGGGGAGGGCCTGCAGCACCAGGACGGCCACAGCCACGTGCTGGCGTCGACCGTGCCGAACTGTGTCGCCTACGACCCGACCTACGCATACGAACTCGCGGTCATCATCCGTGACGGGATGCGCCGCATGCTCGACCTGCAGGAAAACGTCTTCTACTACATCACCTGCATGAACGAGAATTACGTTCACCCGGCGATGCCGGAGGGCGTCGAGGAGGGCATCCTCAAGGGCATGTACCTGCTCAAAGCGGGCGGGCAGGGCAAGATCCGCGCACAGCTCATGGGATCCGGCACGATCCTGCGCGAGGCCATCGCCGCGGCCGACCTGCTCCAGGCGGACTTCGGCATCCCGTCCGACATCTGGTCGGTGACGAGCTTCAACGAGCTGCGACGCGACGCGCTGTCGGCGGAGCGCTGGAACCAGCTGCACCCGACGGCGAAGCCGCGCAAGTCCTGGGTCGAGACCTGTTTTGCGAAGCGAGCCGGACCGTTCGTCGCCGCGACGGACTACATGAAGATCGTGCCGGACCAGATCCAGCGCTGGGTGCCGGGCACCTTCGTTTCGCTCGGCACCGACGGGTACGGCCGCAGCGACGCGCGCGCGCCGCTGCGCCGGCACTTCGAGGTGGACAGGCATTACATCGTGGCCGCGGCGCTCAAGGCATTGGCCGACGACGGCGCCATCGACCAGGACACGGTCGGCAAGGCCATCAGGAAATACGGGATCGACCCGGACCGGCCGGATCCGGTCACGCTGTAGGCCGGGGAGCGACGCGTGGCAGAAAGCATCGACATCGTGGTGCCCGATCTCGGCGATTTCGCGGACGTCGAAGTCATCGAGGTACTCGTCGCGAAAGGCGACGACGTGGAGAAGGAAGCCGGACTGGTCACGCTCGAGACCGACAAGGCGGCCATGGACGTGCCCGCGCCCGCGAAGGGCGTGATCGAGTCGCTCACGGTCGAGGTCGGGAGCAAAGTGAATGCCGGCGACGTCATCGGCCGCATGCGGCCGGCCGACGGGGGCGGGCCGGACGAACCGGGCGACGACGAGGATGCCGAAAAGGCTGCGCCGGCGGGCCGCGGGGCGGGCGCCGGCGACCGCTCTGCGGAGACCGGGGAGACGACGGTGCTCGCCGACCCGGAGGAAGCGCCGCGCCGGTCCGCCGGGGTCGAGACGCTGGTCGTGCCCGATCTCGGCGATTTCGAGGAAGTGGAGATCATCGAGGTCCATATCAGCGCCGGCGACGACGTGGCGGTCGACGATTCGCTGGTCACCCTGGAAACCGACAAGGCGGCGATGGACGTGCCCGCAACCAGCGCCGGCACGGTGCGCGAAGTCCTGGTCGCGGTGGGCGACAAGGTTTCCGCCGGCACGTCCATCGCCATGATCGACGTCGCGGGGCAAACCGGGTCCGACCCCGGCGCCGGGCCCGGCAAGGCGGCGGCCGGCGAGGATACGCCCGAGGCGGACCGCACCGCGATGCGTCCGGCGCCGGTGCGCAGTCCCGAGAAGACGGCCGCCCAGCCGGCGCAAAAGACCGCGTCGGCGGCGAAGCTGCCGCCCGTCAACGAGGCCGGCTTCGCGAAAGCGCATGCCAGTCCTTCGGTACGCAAGCTGGCGCGGGAACTCGGCGTCGACCTCGGGCAGGTCAAGGGCAGCGGCCGGAAGAACCGCGTGCTGCACGAGGACGTCAAGGCGTTCGTCAAGGCCATCCTCACCGGACAGGCGCCAGGGCCGGCGGGCGGCGGGCTGCCGAAGACGCCGAGCGTGGACTTCGCGAAGTTCGGCGAATTCGACCTCGAGCCGCTGACACGCATCCAGAAGATCTCCGGGCCGCGGCTGCAGGCGAGCTGGATCAACATCCCGCACGTCACCCAGCACGACGAGGCGGACATCACCGAACTCGAGAACCGCCGCCAGGAACTCAAAGGGCCGGCGAAGGAACGCGGCATTCCGCTCACGCCGCTGGCCTTCGTGATGAAGGCCTGCGTGGCGGCGCTCACGGAATTTCCCAAGGTGAACGCCTCGCTGGCCGACGACGGCGAAAACCTCGTCGTCAAGAAATACATACACCTGGGTTTCGCGGCCGACACGGAGCAGGGCCTGGTCGTGCCGGTCATCCGCGACGCCGACAAGAAAGACGTCTACGAACTCGCGTCCGAGCTTCGCGACCTGTCGCAGGCCGCCCGTGACGGCAAGCTCAAGGCTCCGCAGCTGCAGGGCGCGTCCTTCACGATCTCGAGCCTCGGCGGCATCGGCGGCACGGCGTTCACGCCGATCGTGAACGCGCCGGAAGTCGCGATCCTCGGCGTGTCACGTTCGAGCATGAAACCGGTCTGGGACGGCGAGGCCTTCAAGCCGCGCCTGATGCTGCCGCTGTCGCTGTCCTACGACCACCGCGTGGTCGACGGGGCCATGGCGGTGCGCTTCACGACGTTCCTGTGCGAAAAACTGAAGGACGTCGAGACGCTGCTGCAGGCCATTCCGTAATGGGCTGCGTGTAATGAGCAATAGCGTCCGCCTGACCGTCCCCGACCTCGGCGATTTCAGCGACGTCGAGGTCATCGAAGTGCTCGTCTCCGTCGGCGACACGGTCGCGGTCGAAGACCCGTTGATCACGCTCGAGACCGACAAGGCCGCGATGGACGTGCCGTCGACCGCGGCTGGCCGGATCGTGTCTATCGACGTCAAAACCGGTGACAAGGTGAATGCGGGCGATGCGTTCGCCACCCTGGAACCGGAAGCGGCGAGCGACGACAGCGGAGCGAAGCAGCGCGCGGCGGCCGACGAGCCGGCCGACGAGCCGGCCGCCGAACCCGAGGACGTGCGCACGCAGGTCATGACGCCCGAGGAGATCGACGTCGCGACCGGCCGGACCGGCCAGTTCGCCGCGGCGGCGCCGGAAGCCGCGGGTGACGCCACGCACCGCGCGCAGCTCGTCGTGATCGGCGCGGGGCCCGGCGGTTACTCCGCCGCGTTCCGCGCGGCCGACCTCGGCCTGGACGTCGTCATGGTCGAGCGCTGGCCGATGCTCGGCGGTGTGTGCCTGAATGTAGGCTGCATACCGTCGAAAGCCCTGCTGCACGCCGCCAAGGTCATCGACGACGCCGAGGCCATGGCGGCGCACGGCGTCGAGTTCGGCCCGCCGAAAGTCGACGCCGACAAGCTCCGGGCATGGAAGGACAAGGTCGTGGGGCGCCTCGTCAAGGGCC
>DASUOE010000277.1:0-14644 GCA_036276805.1 Woeseiaceae bacterium
GGTCACGCCGCGAATTGGGGACAGCTCGAACCATTCGCGGCCTTACGGCCGCTCCTGCGGGCAGCGTTTACGGGTCTTCGTCGCCGGCCAGGGACACGGACGGCGTGTGGCGGCGCGGTTCGCAGGCCTCGTCGTAGTTGCGCCACTCCCAGTACAGCGACGCGCAATTCGGGCAGGCCTGGTGGATGGCAAAGCCCATCGGGCGGTCCTGCCAATCGTGCCCGCATTCGTGACAGCGGTTCTTCGCGATCATTGCTGGTCCGTCAGTTCCCGCAGCAGCATCAGCGCCTGGCCGTGATAGGCGCCGCCGAAGAGGTTCAGGTGGTTCAGCACGTGATAGAGCTGGTAGAGCGCCACCCGGCGCTCCCAGCCGGCGGCGAGCGGCCAGGTTTCCTCGTACGCGGCATAGAACGCGCGGCCGAAGCCGCCGAAGAGGCGCGTCATTGCGAGATCGGTTTCGCGGTCGCCGTAGTACACCGCCGGGTCGAAGACGACCGGGTGCCCGTGCGCCATGCCCCAGTTGCCGGCCCAGAGGTCGCCGTGCAGCAGCGAGGGCACCGGGCGATAGCTCCCGAACAGCGCATCGAGGCCGGAGGCGAGCGCCCGCCCGAGCGTCTCGAGTTCGCCGCGATAGCCTTGCTTCGCCGCGAGCGCGAGCTGGAACTCGAGGCGGTGCTCGCGGAAGAACGCCGGCCAGTCCAGGGAACGCGGGTTCGGCTGGGGCGAGCCGCCGATCCAGTTGTCGCGGTGCCAGCCGAAGGCATCCGCGGTGACGCGGTGCAGCGCCGCGAGCTGGGCGCCGAAGCGGCGCTCGCCATCCGGGTCCGGCGCCGCGAGATCCAGGCGCTCCATCTCGATGTAGGCGCCGCCGGCGTCCGTGCCGACGCCGTACACCTCGGGCACGCGCAGGGCCTCCGCCGCGGCGAGCTCGTTCAAGCCCTCCGCCTCGGCCTCGAAGCGCGCGAGGTCGCTTAAGGGCCCCGTCTTGCGGAAGACGCGGCGCGCCACCGGCTCACGCCGCGTAGAGGTCGGCGATGCGTTCCGCCTGGCGGCGCAGCGCAGCGCCGAACGCCGCTTCGTCGCACAGCGCGTTCACCCTGCCGAGGTCGGGCCGACGCGCGCGCAGGGCCGGCTCGGGGTTCTCGAGCGGCACGTCGCAGGCGATGCCGGTGAGCCGGCGCGCGAGCAGCGCCGCCTCGCGGTGCAGTTCGAGCTTCGCGCCCAGCGTCCGCGCACCGCGCACCGGCACCTCGTGCAGCCGGTCCAGGTTCGCGTAGATCTCCTCCAGGGTGGCGAAGGCCGCGAGCAGCGCCGCAGCGGTCTTGCGGCCGACGCCCGGAACGCCGGGTATGTTGTCGACGCTGTCGCCGGCGAGCGCGAGGAAATCCGCGATCTGCTCCGCGCGCACGCCGAACGTGCCGGGAATGTGCGCGTAGGAGAGCTTGCCCCGGCCCGCGAAGTCCCAGAACACGTCGGCCTCGGTCAGGAGCTGCGCCAGGTCCTTGTCACGGCTCACGATCGTGGAGGGGCGGCCGACGGCGCGGCCGTGGCAGACGAGCGTGCCGATGAGGTCGTCGGCTTCGTAGAGCGGGTCCGCGCAGACCATGACGCCGAGCGCCTCCGCGTAGCGCCGGCACTGCGCGAACTGGCGCCTCAAGTCCTCGGGCGCGGGCTCGCGATTCGCCTTGTACGCGGGATAGAGCGAGTTGCGAAAGGAACTCGCGAGCGACTCGTCGAAGGCCACGGCGATGTGCCCGGGGCGCACCTGTTCGATGAAGTCGCCCAGGAACCGGCAGAAGCCGTAGAGCGCGTTCGTCGGGTACCCGTCGTCGTCGACGATGTCGGGCGGCATGGAGTGATAGGCCCGGAACACGTAGACGCTCGCGTCGATGAGGTATTGCATCGCGGGTGAGTATACCCGCGCCTCGGAGCGGCCGTCAGGCCGCGGCTGCGCCGGACGCATAAGACAAAGCCCCGGGCCGTTGGGCCCGGGGCTTTGGCACGTCGCCGTGGATCTCGGTACGAGAAGCCTTTGACTTCAAGGCTTCATCGGAACCCTTATTCCGCGGGTTCCTCCTCGTCCTCGATCTCGGACTCGTACGCCGATTCATACTGCTGCGTGTCGTCGTACGGCTGCGACGTGTCTGACTGCTGGCCGCCGGAATTCGCATCCGTGCCGGCTGCCGTGCTCTCTGTGTCGGACTCGCTCTCGATTCCGCTCTGTGCGTCGTAGCCGCTCTGTGTGCCGGCGTCGCTCTGTGCGCCATACTCGCCCTGCGTGCCGGCTTCGCTCTGTGCGCCGTACTGCGATTCCGACTGCTCGCCGGCCGCGGACGCGTCGGTCCCGGCGGCTGCGCTCTGCTCGCTCATCGCGGTCGGGTCGAGAACCCCGTCGATCTTGTAGATCGTGAGGTTGTCGGCCGTCGTGATGGCGTCGCCCTCGACGGTCGCGTCACCGATGCGGAGCTCCTCGCCCTCGCTGGAGACCTCGACCACCGAACCCGTCAGCACCTGGGCGCTGTCGAGCCCTTCGAGCTGCGCCCGGTCGAGCTTGCCGGATACGACGTGCGAACGCAGGACCTCGCGAAGCTCCTCGACGTTCTCCTCGGCGGACCAGTCCTCGCCCTTGTCTTCCTGGAACTGCTTGAAGGCCTCGTCGGTCGGCGCGAACACCGTGTACTCGGTGCCGCTGCTCAGTGCCTTGGACAGCCCGGCCGTTTCGAGAGCGCTCACGAACTCGCCGAGATCGTTCTCGCTGCCGAGTGCCTCGGAGAGCGCCTTGCCGTCCGCCTCGCCGGACCATTCATTCGCCTGGTCGTCGGCGGCCGCCTGCTGCGGCTCGTCGGTCATCGGGTCATCGGCACGGTTTTCACGCGTCTCGTACTGGCTGAGGTCGCTGTCCGGCCGCGGATCGCCCTGCATCGTACGATCGGGCGGCGGCGGCTGGTCCATGGTCTGGTTCAGCGGGTCCGACGGGCTCACCGGATCGTGGGTCGGGTCGTTCGGATTGCCGGTCTGGTTCATGGGATCGTTCGGCTGCTCCGTCGGCACCGGGTCCGTCGGCAGCGACGGCTGGTCGCTCGGGTACTGCGTCGTCTGCGAACCGGTGTCCTCGCTGTCGGTGATCGGGTCCTGTTGCGCAAGGGCGCTGCCGCATGCCATCGCAACTGCGGCGGCGAGCAGCGTCGATCGCAACGTCTTGCTCTTTTCTGTCGTCGTTTTCATCGCTCTTTTCCTCCTGCGGAAATAGTTTGCGGAGTAATCAATGCAGATCGCGTGCCAACCGCCCTCTATGGGCCCGTTTCCGCGGAAGCCGTTGTAACGTAAGGCATTGAACTCCGTCGCAAATGCGCGACAGGCGCCGGCGCCGGCGGCGATTTGGCACGTCTTACGTGGCATAGAAAAAATTGCCCGCCGCATTTACAAGCGAACGCGCAACGCGGCACCAGGGGAGGCTACTGGAGGACCGGTCGTAAGGCCGCGAATTCGGCGATGCGCTTCGCTTTTGGGAGTGGTGCGCGAAGTTGACTCAGCACTTCGGGATTCGCATCACCCGCGCCACGTTCACGTGTTCGGCATGCCAGCGACAGCTGATTAGGGACAGCCCGACCGGGGCCGAGTCGCACCTGGGGACCGGCGCTATCGCCGCCCGGGCTAATCGTGGAAATGCGTGTCGATGACGTCCTTGCCCGAGAACAGGTGGTCGGACAGGCGGGCGTGCAGCGGGCTCGAACGCGGGATGTGCGCGAGCAGGTATTGCATCTGGTCGGCGAGCACGCGGCGGCCTTTCAGGTAGATGTACTCGGCATAAGTCGGCGTGAACGGCACCGCGATGAGCTGCATGCGCGCCTGCTCGGGCGTGCGGCCGCCCTTGAAGTTGTTGCAGCGGCGGCACGCCGTTGCGACGTTGTTCCAGGCGTCCCTGCCGCCCTGCGAGATCGGCGTGATGTGGTCGCGCGTCAGGTCGCGTGTCGGGAAGCGCATCGCACAGTACAGGCAGATGTTCGCATCGCGCTTGAACAGCGTGCGGTTGTTGAGCGGCGGGACGTACTTGTCGCGGTTCTTCGAAAGGCTCTGGCTCGTGCCGTGCGTCGCGATGATCGAACTGACGTCGATCGCGCTACGCCGCCCGTCGCAGGCACAATGGCCGCCGAACACCGTGTACAGCCGCGTGCCGCAGTCGTAGGCGACCTGCTCGGCATGATACAGGCGCACCGCTTCCCGGTAGTCGATCCACTCGAGTGGCATACCGGCTACGTCGGTGCGCAGCACCTGCTGCGCGATGTCGGAGGCCATTCCGGCGAGCATACTTACTCCGCTGCCCGTGCACGAATCGTCCGTGCACAGCTTGCAACAACAATGTTGCAAGCCTGTGCAGCGAAGTGTGCCCGAGCGGCCCTGAAAAACAAAGAGGCCTGCGTCACAGGTTGCCGGTGGTGGAACGTCTTGCCGCAACAGGGAAAAACCCCGAAATGAGATGCCGTATGCAGATTGCCCGCGGCCGCCGGGATAGCCTCGGCGATTGCACAGGGAATGCCTGTCTGCCGGGAGGACCGACCATGATCAAGTTGCTCTACTACCCTGGAATCCGGATCGCCGGAATGGTCGCACTGGCGCTGGTCTTCTCTGCACCGGCCTTCGCCGACGACGACACCGACGCCGACGCGGGCAAAGCGCCCGTCGAGGCGGCCCGGCCGGACGAACCGGCCGCCGCACAGCCCGCGCAGGACCACAACTCGTCGCGGTCGAACAAGACGGCCTCCGCACAGCCGGCAGACGACCATAATTCGTCGCGGTCGAACAAGACCGCTGCAGCGACACCGGCGCAGGACCATAACTCGTCGCGGTCGAACAAAACGGCTTCGGCACAGCCGGCCGAGGATCACAATTCGTCCCGGTCGAACAAGACCGCCGACGACACCGGCGACTGAGCGGCGGCCGCGGCGCAATCGCCGTGGCGTCCGGCCGCACCCAATTCGCGGCGTTACCGCCGCTCCTACGACCGTGACGAATACGCCGTGGCGTCCGGCCGCGTACCCTTCGCGGCGTTACCGCCGCTCCTACGACCGTGACGACTACGCCGTGGCGTCCGGCCGCGTACCCTTCGCGGCGTTACCGCCGCTCCTGCGGAATGGCGGCTGTAGGAGCGGCCGTGAGGCCGCGAATGGTTGGTGCCATCCGGCCGTGACGTCATCGCCGTGGCGTCCGGCCGCATCCAATTCGCGGCGTTACCGCCGCTCCTACAGTGCTTTCAGCACCGCGTCGAGCGACTCCTTCGCGTCACCGAACAGCATCCGCGTGTTCTCCTTGAAGAACAGCGGGTTCTGCACGCCGGCGTAGCCCGTCGCCATCGAGCGCTTGAGCACGATCGTCGTGCCGCCCTTCCAGCATTCCAGCACCGGCATGCCGGCGATCGGGCTGTCCGGCACTTCCTGGGCCGACGGGTTCACGATGTCGTTCGCGCCGATGACGACCGATACGTCGACGTGCGGAAAGTCGTCGTTGATCTCGTCCATCTCGAACACGATGTCATACGGCACGCGCGCCTCCGCGAGCAGCACGTTCATATGCCCCGGCATGCGACCGGCCACCGGGTGAATGCCGAAACGCACGTTCACGCCCTTGTCGCGCAGCGCCTTCGTGATCTCGAACACCGTGTGCTGCGCCTGCGCGACGGCCATGCCGTAGCCGGGGATGATCATTACTTCCTTCGCGTTCGCGAGCATTTCCGCCGCTTCATGCGCGTCGATGGCGACGATCTCACCATCTTCTTCTTCGCCGCCTCCGGCCGCGGCCGAACCGCCGCCCGTGCCGAAGCCGCCGGCGATGACGCTCAGGAACTTGCGGTTCATCGCGCGGCACATGATGTACGAGAGGATCGCGCCGCTCGACCCGACCAGTGCCCCGGTGACGATCAGGAGGTCGTTCGACAGCATGAAGCCGGTCGCGGATGCCGCCCAGCCGGAATAGCTGTTCAGCATCGACACGACCACCGGCATGTCCGCGCCGCCGATGGCCATCACCATGTGCACGCCGAAGGCGAGCGCGATGATCGTCATGAGTACCAGGGGCAGCATGCCGCCGCCGGCCGCCGACTCCTGCACGAACAGGAAGGCGAGCCAGATCGACCCGACGAGCAGGCCCAGGTTCAGCCAGTGCCGCGCGGGCAGCAGCAGCGGCTTGCCGCCGATGCGCCCGGAGAGCTTGCCGAACGCGATGACCGAACCCGAGAACGTGACGGCGCCGATCAGGATACCGAGGTAGGTCTCCACGTCGTGGATCGACTTCTCGACGCCGGTGAAGTGCGTCGCCGGGTCCATGAAGTTCGCATAGCCGACGCACACGGCCGCGAGGCCGACGAGGCTGTGCAGGATCGCGACGAGCTCGGGCATCTGCGTCATCTGCACGCGCCGCGCGGCCACGATGCCGACGCTGCCGCCGACGAGCAGTGCGACCAGCAGGATGACGTAGTGCTGCGTGACGACGCCGAGGATCGTGGCGAGGAGCGCGATCGCCATGCCCGTGATGCCGTACCAGTTGCCGCGCCGGGCAGTCTCCTGGTGAGACAGCCCGCCTAGCGCCAGGATGAACAGGATCGTGGCCGCGATGTAGGAAACCGTGACAATGCCGGAGCTCAGCATGACGGCCTCACTTCCGGAACATTTCGAGCATGCGCCGCGTGACGGCGAAGCCGCCCGCGATGTTCACGCTCGTGATGAGTATGGTGAAGGCCGCGATCCACATGACGAGGGCACTCGGGCTAGAGATCTGCAAAAGGGCGCCGATGACGATGATCGAGGAGATCGCGTTCGTCACGCTCATGAGCGGCGTGTGCAGCGCCGGCGAGACGTTCCAGATCACCATATAGCCGACGAAGCAGGCGAGCACGAACACCGTGAAGTGCGCCATGAACGACGGCGGCGCGACGGCGCCGAGGCCAAGCAGCAGGAGCCCGCCGACGGCGAGCGCCGCGACGGGCCCGAATACCGACGGCTTCTTCGGCGCCGGCGGCGGGGGCGGCGGCGCCGCGCGCTTTTTCGGTGCGGCCGAAAGCTTCGGCGGGGGCGGCGGCCAGGTCGTCTCGCCGTCCTTGCAGACCGTCGCGCCGCGGATGACCTCGTCGTCCATGTCGACGACGATGTTGCCGTCCTTGCCGGGCGTCAGGTCGGTGAGCAGGTGGCGCAGGTTCGTGCCGTAGAGCTGGCTCGACTGGGCGGCCAGCCGGCTCGGCAGGTCCGTGTAGCCGACGATGGTCACGCCGTTCTCGACGACCACCCTGTCTCTCTGTGTCAGTTCGCAGTTGCCGCCCTGCTCCGCCGCGAGGTCGACGATGACGCTGCCGTTTTTCATCGAGCGCACCATCTCGGCGGTGATGAGCTTCGGCGCGGGCTTGCCGGGGATGAGCGCGGTGGTGATGATGATGTCCACGTCGCGCGCCTGTTCGGCGAACAGCGCCATCTCCGCGCGGATGAACTCCTCGCTCATGACCTTGGCGTAGCCGCCCTCGCCCGATCCGTCTTCGTCGGCGAAGTCGAGCATCAGGAACTCGGCGTCCATGCTCTCGACCTGCTCTTTCACTTCGGGGCGCGTATCGAAAGCGCGCACGATCGCGCCCATCGACTTCGCGGCGCCGATCGCCGCAAGACCGGCGACGCCCGCGCCGATGACCAGCACTTTCGCCGGCGGCACCTTGCCGGCGGCGGTGATCTGGCCCGTGAAGAATCGGCCGAAGTGCTGCGCGGCTTCCACGACGGCGCGGTAGCCACCGATGTTCGCCATCGAGCTCAGCGCGTCCATTTTCTGGGCGCGCGATATCCGCGGCACGCTGTCCATGGCCATGACGGTGGCGCCGGTCCTCGTGAGCGCCGCGAGGAGTTCGGGATTCTGCGCCGGCCACAGGAACGAAATGAGGGTCTGGCCTGAGCGCAAGGCCGCGGCTTCGCCGCCCTCCGGTGCACGCACCTTGAGAACGATGTCCGAATCCGCCCAGATCTCGCGTGCGGAGACGATCTCGCAACCCGCCGCACGATAGGCGTCGTCGGTGAAACTCGCCGTTTCGCCCGCGCCCGCCTCGACGGCGACGGCGAAGCCGAGCTTTGCGAGGTCGCGCGCCACGTCCGGCGTCGTGGCGACCCGTTTCTCGCCGGGATGGATTTCTTTCGGTATTCCGATCTTCATCTACGCCCCTTCGCGGCAGGCCGGCGGCCAGGCACAAGGGGCGTACTCTATCCAAATTGCCGCCGCGGTTGTAGGAGCGGCCGTGAGGCCGCGACCGGGTCGCGCTTTCCGGCCATGACGTTATCGACCGGGCATCCGGCCGCGTACCAGTCGCGGCGTTACCGCCGCTCCTACAATCGCAACGACCGGCAAGTAGGAGCGGCCGTGAGGCCGCGAATGGATCGTGGCAGCCGGGCGTGTCACAGTCGCGGCGTTGCCGCCGCTCCTTACGCCCGGTGAAGCCCGAACCCATACTCAAAGTCGCCGTCGCGGTGCCGCTGTCGCGGCTCTTCGATTACCTGCCTCCCGCGGACGGCCCCGTGCCGGCCGTCGGCTCGCGCGTGCGCGTCGGGTTCGGGCGGCGACGGCTCACCGGCCTCGTGCTCGCGCACGCCGATGAATCCGACATCGGGCAAACGAAACTCCGGCGCTGCGACGCCGTGCTCGACGAGACGCCGCTCATCGACGACGAGAGCCTGTGGCTGCTCCGCTTCACGAGCGAGTACTACCACCATCCCGTCGGCGAGGTGGTTGCGACCGCGCTGCCCGCGCTCCTGCGCCAGGGCCAGCCGCTGTATCCGGTGCTCGAATGCGTCGCGGCGACGGCCGCGGGGCGCGAGACGGACCTCGAAAGCCTCGCGCGGCGCGCGCCGAAGCAGGCGGAACTGCTGCAGGCGCTCGTGGATGCGGGCGACGACGGACTGGACGCCGCGCTTCTGACCGAGACGCTGCCGCACTGGCGCCGCGCGCTGGCGCCGCTTTCGGCCAGGGGTCTCGCGCTGCGGCTCGAAACGCGCGCGGAGGACAGGGAACCGGCCGCCGCCCCCGACGGCCCGCCGCCGCCCGACCTCAACGACGCACAGGCGGCGGCCATTGCGCGCATCGCGGGCGGCGCCGGCGTCCCTGGGGGGTTCGCGGCTTACCTGCTCGACGGCGTCACCGGCAGCGGCAAGACCGAGGTGTACCTGAGGCTCATCGAGGACGTCATCCGCGACGGGCGGCAGGTCCTCGTGCTGGTGCCGGAGATCGGGCTCACGCCGCAGCTCGTCGGCCGCTTCCGGGCGCGCCTCGGGATCGAGCCGGCGCTGCTGCATTCCGGGCTCTCGGACCTCGAACGCCTCTCCGCCTGGCGCCGCGCGCGCTCGGGCAGCGCGGCGCTCGTCGTCGGCACCCGCTCGGCGGTGTTCACGCCGCTCGCGAACCCGGGCCTCATCGTCGTCGACGAAGAACACGACCCGTCGTTCAAGCAGCAGGAGGGCCTGCACTACTCGGCTCGCGACCTCGCGATCGCGCGGGCGAACCGCCGCGGGATCCCGGTCGTACTCGGCTCCGCAACGCCATCGCTCGAGATGCTTAAGCATTGCCGCGACGACAACTACACGCATCTCGTGCTGCCCGAGCGCGCCGGCGACGCCCTGCCGCCAGTCCTGAGCCTCGTCGACACGAACCGGTTCCCGGCCGACGAGGGCCTGAGCGAGCCGGTGCGCGCCGCGATCGCGGCGCACCTCGCCAACGGCGGTCAGGTCCTGTTGTTCCTGAACCGCCGCGGCTTCGCGCCGACGCTCATCTGCGCCGCATGCGGCCATGTCGCCGGCTGCCGCCGCTGCGATGCCCGCATGACCGTTCATGCCCGAGCCGGCGAGCTGCGCTGCCACCACTGCGGCGCGGCGCGGCGGCTCGAGACGGACTGCGAGGAATGCAAGGCACCGGCACGGGCGCTCGGTGCCGGCACGGAACGCCTCGAGGAAGCACTGGCCCGGGCCTTCCCGAGCCGCAGTGTGACGCGCATCGACAGCGACAGCATCGCCCGCAAAGGCGCGATGGGCGACGCGCTGGCGGCCGCCGCGGCCGGCAGCGCCGACATCCTGGTCGGCACGCAGATGCTGTCGAAGGGCCACCATTTCCCGAAGCTCACGCTCGTCGGCGTCGTCGACGCAGACCAGGGGCTGTTCGGCACAGACTTCCGCGCCGACGAGCGCCTCGCGCAGTCTATCGTGCAGGTCGCGGGTCGCGCCGGGCGCGAGCAGCGCCGCGGCGAAGTGCTGATCCAGACCGCGTTTCCCGCGCACCCGTTCTGGCGCCGGCTCCTCACGGACGGTTACGCCGGCGTCAGCAGGGATGCGCTGGCCGAGCGCGAGGCCACGCACTGGCCGCCGCATTCCAGGCTCGCGCTCCTCCGTGCGACCGCCCACCGGCAGAGCGATGCGCACGGGTTTCTCGCTGCCGCCCGGCGGCAGGCGGTGCGCCTCGCCCCGACGGGCGTGGAAGTACTCGGGCCGGTGGACGCCGCGATGGCGCGCAAGGCCGGCCGCTACCGCGCCCAGCTGCTTTTCCGGAGCCAAGGGCGCCAGCCGCTCCATGCCCTGCTGCGGCAACTTCGCCCGTGGCTCGAGGACCTGCGCCAGGCCCGCAGGGTGCGCTGGTCCGTGGACGTCGACCCGATCGATACGATTTGATTCGTTTGCCGTTTCCGGCAATCGCGCCTGCAATGGCACCACTTAATGCGAAACGGGGCGCCGTTGACCGTTTTAGGTAGAATCGCGGCTCGCTGCCCGAACCCTCACTGCGCCCGCTCGATGAAAGCCAAACTCGAAAAACTCGTTGCCGACGCCGTGGCGTCCGACCCGGCCCTCGCCGCGGCCGCCGCCGGCCTGGATGTTGCCGTCAGCATCGAGCGCACGCGCGATGCCGCGCACGGGGACTTCGCGACGAACGTCGCCATGCGGCTCGCGAAACCTGCACGGCGGAACCCGCGCGAGATCGCCGGGCGCGTCATCGCGGCGCTGGCGGACGATGCCGCCGTCGCGAGCGTGGAGATCGCCGGGCCGGGCTTCATCAACTTCCGCCTGAGCCCGGCTGCGTATCACGCCGAAGTCGCGGCGATCCTCGCAGCCGGCGCGGAGTACGGGAGGCACCCGGCGCGGTCCGGCCCGAAAGTCCTGCTCGAGTTCGTCTCGGCAAACCCGACCGGGCCGCTGCACGTCGGCCACGGGCGGCTCGCGGCCTACGGCGCGACGGTCGGCAACCTGCTCGAGGCGGCCGGCTACCCGGTCACGCGCGAGTACTACGTGAACGACGCCGGGCGGCAGATGGACATCCTGGGCGCGAGCGTGTGGCTGCGCCGGCTCGAACGGAACGGCATCGAGATCCCGTTCCCGCGCGCCGGTTACCGCGGCGACTACATCCGCGAGATCGCCGCGTCGATCGACACGGGCGGGCTCGCGGAGCCGTCGCGAGAGGACGTCCTGGCCGGGCTGCCGGAGGACGGGCCGAAGGATGCACCCGGCGATACGGCGGACGCGCGCACCGCCAATCGCGCCCGGCGCGAGGCATACGTGGAGGCCGTCATCGAGCAGGCGAAGCGCCTGCTCGGCGAGGACGGCTTCGACCGCGTGCGCCAGCAGTCGCTGGAGTCGATCCTGGACGACATCAGGGACGACCTCGCCGAGTTCGGCGTGGTGTACGACAACTGGTATTCCGAGCAGAGCCTGACGAAGAGCGACCGCATCGACGCGGCGCTCGACGTGCTGCGCGAGCGCGGGATCCTGTACGAGAAGGACGGCGCCACGTGGTTTCCGGCCACGCGCTACGGCGACGAGAAGGACCGCGTCGTGGTGCGCGAGAACGGCGTGAAGACCTATTTCGCTTCCGACATCGCGTATCACTTCGACAAGCGCCAGCGCGGCTTCGAGTACCTCGTCGATATCCTGGGCGCCGATCATCACGGCTACGTCACCCGCGTGCGCGCCGGGCTCGAGGCCATGGGCTACGAAGGGTCGAGCCTGGAGGTCCAGCTCGTGCAGTTCGTCACGCTGTACCGCGGCGGCGAGAAGATGCAGATGTCGACGCGCAGCGGCGAGTTCGACACGCTGCGGCAGCTTCGGGCCGAAGTCGGCAACGATGCCGCCCGGCTGTTCTACGTCCTGCGCTCGAACGACCAGCACCTCGATTTCGACCTCGACGTCGCGAAGTCCCAGTCGAACGACAACCCGGTGTATTACATCCAGTACGCGCACGCGCGCATCGCAAGCGTGTTCCGGCAGCTCGGCGAGAAGGGCCACGCGTTCGATGCCGCGGCCGGGCTCGCAAACCTCGGCGCCGTAACGGAACCGCAGGCGAAGCCCCTCTTGACGTCGCTCAGCCGCTACCCGGAGGTGCTGGAACTCGCCGCGAACAACCGCGCGCCGCAGCACCTCGTGCACTACCTGCGCGAGCTCGCGAACGACTTCCACAGCTGGTACAACGCCGAAGTGTTCCTGGTCGACGACGCTACGCTCCGCAACGCGCGCCTCGCGCTCTGCCGTGCGACGCAGGTCGTGGTCGCGAACGGCCTCGGCATCCTCGGCGTGTCCGCCCCGGAGTCGATGTAGTGGCCGATCGCCGGCGCCGCCGTTCGGGCTCCCGCGGCCGGGACGATTACCCGGGCTGGATGTACGGCGTCTTCGGCCTCGGCATCGGGCTCTCCGTCGCGGCGGCGATCTGGTTCAGCGACCGGCGCGCGGCGCCGCCGGCCGTCGCGGAGCGCGAGCCGGCGAGCATGGAACGGGCGCCCGACGGCGGCATCGCCGGCGGCGCCGAAGGCAACGTCGACCGCAACGGCGAGCCCGGCGGTACGGTCGATGCACCCGCGGCAGAGGACCAGGCCGAGCGCAAGAAAAGCCGCTTCGATTTCTACGAGATGCTGCCGGCGTTCGAGGTCGTCGTGACGGAGGAGGAAGAGGCGGTGGTGGCGCGGGATGCCGAGCCGCAAGCCGTCGTGGAGCCGGGCGTGTACGTCCTGCAGGCCGGCTCGTTTACGACCTACGGCGATGCAGACCGCCGCAGGGCGGAACTCGCGCTGCAGGGCATCGAGTCGAGCATCCAGAAGGTCACGATCGACGACAAGACCTACCATCGCGTGCGCATAGGCCCGACCGAGGACCTCGAGGAACTCAACATGCTGCGCAGCCGCCTGCGCGCGGCGAAGATCGACGCGCTGCGCATCCGGATGGGCGACTGACATGGGGTGCAGGAACGGCGCTCGCGCCGCGAACGAGACCGGGTATCGAACGGCGTCATATTCGCGGCGCAAGCGCCGCTCCTGCGTCGCCCTGGCCTGGCTCGCCGCGACGCTCCCCGCCGTCGCGCAGGAGTCCGTCATCGAGGACGCCCCCACGCTCACGATCGCCGCCGTCGGCGACATGATGCTCGGCACCGAGTACCCGGACGATCGCCTGCCGGACGACGACGGGAAGGGCTTTCTCGCGGCCGTGACGCCCTGGCTCGCCGGCGCCGACGTCGCATTCGGCAATCTCGAGGGCGTGCTCGCGGATGGCGGTGAGCCCGGCAAGAAGTGTTCGAACCCCGCCGCGTGCTTCCGCTTCCGCAGCCCCGTGCGCTATGCGGACCATTTCGTGGCGGCGGGCTTCGACGTCCTGAGCCTCGCGAACAACCACGCGCGCGATTTTGGCGAGGACGGACGCACGATAACGATGCGCGTGCTGACCGACGCCGGCATCCTGCACAGCGGGCGCGTCGGCACGTTCACGTCGTTCGAAAAGAACGGCATGCGCATTGCGCTCATCGCCTACGCGGTGACGAAGAACTCGAACATGATGCTCGACTACCTGTTCGCCGAGCGTACGATCCGGGAACTCGATGAAGGGCACGACATCGTCGTCGTGTCCTTCCACGGCGGCGCGGAAGGCGCGGAGTACACGCACGTTACGTTCGACGAAGAAGAGTATTACGGCGAACCGCGCGGCGACGTCGTGCGCTTCGCGCGGCTCGCCGTCGATGCGGGCGCCGACCTCGTGCTGGGTCACGGCCCGCACGTCGTGCGCGCGATGGAACGCTACAACGACCGCCTGATCGCCTACAGCCTCGGTAACTTCGCGACGCACTTCGGCATCAGCATCAACGGGCTTGCGGGCGTGGCGCCGATACTCGTCGCACGGCTCGACCGCGAGGGCCGCTTCGTCGACGGGCAGATCATCTCCACGGTGCAACAACGCCCGCACGGCCCCGTGCCGGATCCGGCCGGGCGGGCGCGCCGGGTCATCGAGTCGCTGTCGCGCGAGGACTTCGGCGAGTCGGGCCTCGAGTTCCGCGCCGACGGCGCCCTGCTGCCGGTGGAGCGAGCGCCGGTCGCGCGCCGCACGGACTTCGGCGCAGACGACGACCCGGGCGAAAACGGGCCGAAGCCCTGCAACGAGAACTGGTTCTGGCTCGTGGAATCCACGGTGAAACGGCCGGACGAGGCGGCGATCGGCCCCGAGCCCGGTACGGCCGCCTGGCAGGGCGCGATCATGCAGCGCCTGGGGCTGAATGGTCTCGGACCGAATGGTCTCGGACCGAATGGTCTCGGACCGAATGGTTTCGGACCGAAGGGCACGGACGCCGCGGCGAACGACCCGGCCGCTGTCGCGTGGTGCGAGATGATCGACCG
>DASUOE010000278.1:0-8817 GCA_036276805.1 Woeseiaceae bacterium
AGCCGCCAAGCACGTTGCCGGCGAGATCCGGATTGGCGGCGAGAAATTCCTCGAAACCGGCGTACTCGCCCCGCGCCACCCGCTCCGCCATGAGGCTCAGGAAAGCGAGCGTTATCGTCATGCTGAACTTGTCGCGCGCCCCCGTCGCCGTTGCGAAACGCTCGATGGCGCGCGAGTAACGCGCCGCGGCGGCCAGGAAGTCATCGGCCCGGAGCGCTTCGAACGCCGCCTCGAGGTGTGCGCGGTGATCGAAACCGCCGGGCGCGACGGCGCCGCGCTCCAGCCGGTCGAGCAGGCTGCCCGGCGTTTGTGTTCCCGCCCGGGTCCCGGCCCGGGCCCTCGCTCCTGCCGTCATTTGCGCTGTCACCGGTTCTTCTCCTGCTCGTGCACGCGTGCAATCACGTCCTCGGCTTTGCCTTCGTCGTAGGTTTCGCCGTCGCCTTCGTCTCGCGCAGCCGGTGGCTGTCCGCGGCCGTGAGGTCGAGGTCGTACACCGCTTTGAGCTGCGCGATCTTCTCGAGCGTCGGCCGCCCGAAGGGAGGCTTGTTCTCGAAGCTGTGTAGCACGATGCCCTCGATGAGGTCGCCGAGCGACAGGTCGAGGTGCTCGGCCAGCCCCTTCAACACCTTGAGCAGCCGCTTTTCCATGCGGACACCGGTCTGCGTGCGTTCGATCGTCTTCATGGCGCTATTTTGGTACATTGGTACCTAAATAGCAAGTGCAGCCGGTAGCGGGCCGCGGCTGCGGGCGCCCGCGGGTTGACAGGGCCGCGTGCCGTCCGGCTACATCGGTCTCATGAAACCTGCTCTGTTGACCCGATTCGCACCCCTCCTCGCCGCGCTGCTGCCGCTCGCCGTCGACGCGGCGGCGCCGCCCGCCCGCGCCATCCTCGTCATCGTCGACGGCCTGCACTACGAGGCGCCGGAGCGCCTCGGGCTGCCGACGTTCGCGGCGCTCGCCGCAGCGGGCACGCGCATCGACAAGGTCGCCGGCATCGTGCCCTATCATCCGACGCACGGCCCCTACGCGGACGTCCACACTTCGTCCTACCCGAACCCGATGATGATGGCGGGCACGATTTTCTTAACGCCGGACCAGCGCATGCTGCAGCACAGCTTCGAGGATGCCGCCTTCGTTGCTAACTCGCGCTCCTACCAGTCGATCACCGACGGGTACGAGTTCGTCATCCAGAAGATCGGCACCGACGAGTACGCCGTGGACCAGGCGCTCGACCTGCTGCGCAGGCACGATCCGGATTTCCTGCGGATCCATTTGCAGAACACCGGCAACGGCGGCAGCGAAACGCTCGAAGCGCCCGCCGATGCGCCCTGGCGCCACGACATCTGGCACGCTGATTCGCCGTACGTCGCGAACGCGCGCGAAGCCGACCGGCAGGTCGGGCGGCTGGTCGACGAGCTGAAGGCCATGGGCCGCTGGGACGACACGCTGCTCGTCGTGACGTCCGATCACGGCCAGACGAAAACGGGCTGGCACCCGACGCTGCCGGAGGAAAGCTGGCTGTTCCCGGCCGTGCTGCTCGGCCCGGGCATTCGCAGAGGACAGCGCATCGAGTGGGCCGACCAGGTCGACATCGTGCCGACGATAGCGCGGGTCATGGACGTCGCGGTCCCGAACGACGACGGCGGCGCCGGCCGCGTGCTGACGGCGGCGCTCACCGGGGAGGAAACGGCCGCCGACGCGCGCGGCACCTCGCGGATCGTCGAGCTGAACCGCGTGCTCGCCCGCTACATCGCCGCGGACGCGCAGTTGATCGTGCGTTCGCCCGCGCACCCGTTCTTGAACAGCCTGCAGATGGGTTTCGAGAGCGACGTCTACGGCCTCGAACGCGTGATGGACTGGCCGGAACTCGGCAGCATCGAGGCCCTGGTCGAGCACAACGCCGCAGTGGTCGGCGAGATGGAACGCGTATTAAGGGATTACCCGCCGGAGCGGCCGTAGCCGCGAATGGTTTGTATCCGCAGGCCGCGGCGATAGCGTCATGGCATCCGGCCGCCTCGCATTCGCGGCGTGACCGCCGCTCCTACATTTCTATGTGCTTCAGCAGCGTCTGCGTGTCGGCGGGCTTCGTGAAATGCGCGTCGAACCCGGCTTCCTCCGCGAGGCGCTTGTCGTGCTCCTGCCCCCACCCCGTGAGCGCAAACAGGCGCACCGACTTGCCGACGGGCCGGCCCCGGATCTCGCGCGCCACGGCGTAGCCGTCCATCCTCGGCAGGCCGATGTCCAGGAGAACGACGTCGGGCGCGAACCCATCGACGAGATCGATGGCCGACTCGCCGTCGTGCACGACTTCGACGAGGTGTCCGAACTGGCCGAGAAGCCGGGCGAGGACGGTTGCGGCGTCTATGTTGTCGTCCACGACGAGTATCCGGCGCTGACGGCCGCCTGCGGCAGAATGCGCATCGCCGGGCGGCACGCCGCCGGCGATTGCAAGCCCGGCAGCCGGCTCGGCCGGTTCCGGCCAGGGCAGGCGCACCTCGAACATGCTGCCGGTGCCGGGACCCCGGCTGCGGCCGAGTATCGTGCCCCCGTGCAATTCGACGAGCTGCCGCGAAAGCGGCAGGCCGATACCGAGGCCGCTCTCGCCCGGCGGCCGTTCGAGCGGCGGCACCTGCGCAAACATCTCGAAGAGGCTGTCCGCGTAATGGGGCGGGAACCCGAGGCCGGTATCTTCGATCCGCACGGCGACGTCGTCGGGGCTGGTGATCAGCGACACGGTGATCGTACCGCGCGGCGGCGTGTACTTCGCGGCGTTGTTGAGAAGGTTTGCCACTACCTGCGTCAGCCGGTCGAAATCGCCGTCCACCCACGCGGGTTCCGACGTCAGCTCGAGGACGAGGCGGTGGTCGTACTCGTCGACGGCTGCGCTCGTGAGTTCGACCGCCGCTTCGATGACGCTGTTCACATCCACGCGCCCGCGACGCAGCTCGACCCGGCCGCGGTTTATACGCGCGATGTCCACGAGATCGTCGACGAGCCGCGACAGGTGCCGCACCTGCCGGTCCATCATGCCCCGGACCTCGGCGACGGCGGGATCCGTCACGGTCTGCCCGAGCAGGTCGAGGCCGGTGCGCAGCGGCGCCAGCGGATTGCGCAGCTCGTGGCCGAGCGTCGCGAGAAACAGCGTCTTGCGCTCGTCCATCACGCGCAGCTGCTCCTCCATCTGCTTGCGCTGGGTGATGTCGATGCCCGTCGACTGGGCCTCGACGGGGCGTCCGTCCGCATCGAATTCAAGCGCGCGATTCGTCCACAGCGTCCAGAGCGTGCCGGAGCGGGTCTCGAAACGGTTCTCGACACGCAATACGGGTTCGGCGGGCGTCATGCGAAGCAGCGACTCGCGGAGCCCCGGCTGGTCGGCTTCAGCGACGAAGTTCCAGAAGTTGGCGCCGATGAGCGCATCGGTCGTCGTACCCTGGGCGCGGGCGTAGGCTTCGTTCACGAACAGGACGGTGCCGTCGAGCCGGAACCGGCAGACCATCTCCACCTGCGTGTCGACGAGCGCGCGAAACCGCTGCTCGCTCGCGCGCAGCGCCGCCTCGCCGGATTTCTTCGCGGAGATGTCGCGGGCGATCTTCGACACGCCGACGATGCGGCCCTTCGCATCGCGGATCGGGGAAATGGTGAGGGACACGGCGATGATGCGGCTGTCCTTGCCGATCCGCTCCGTCTCGAAGTGCTCTATGTGCTCGCCGGCGCGCAGGCGCTCCATGATGGCCGCGACCTCGTTGCGCCGGTGCGGCGGCTCGAGTCTAGCGATCGGCTGCCCGATCATTTCGTCGGCGGCGTACCCGAGCAGCCGTTCGGCGCCGCGGTTCCAGCTTTGCACGATGCCGTCGAGCGTCATGCTGATGATCGCGTCGTCGGAAAACTCGACGATGGCTGCGAGCCGGCGGGCCAGGTCGGCGTCCATGGCGGCGAATGCGATGGCAGGCGGCGTATCCCGGCCGGGCGAAGCCTCGTCATCGCGCATGATGCGTACCCTGTATTCGGACCTTCATGACGGCCCGTATGATACGAAATCCCGGGGCGCAGGAGCGGCGTTAACGCCGCGACTGGAACTCGGGTTCCGTCCTCGCCGCATTCGCGGCCTTACGGCCGCTCCTACATTACCGTCCTCGCCGCATTCGCGGCCTTACGGCCGCTCCTACACACCGTTCCCGCCGAATTCGCGGTTTTACGGCCGCTCCTACATCACCATCCGCGCCGAATTCGCGGCCTTACGGCCGCTCCTGCCGCGCCAGGCCTTTGGCTGCCCTGTCGATCGCCGCAGCCAGCAGGTTCAGCGCGGCGCTCAGGATGTTCCTCAGGCCCGGCACGAGGAACAGCAATGCCACGACGATCGCGCCGGCCAGGAGCCACTTGCCGAACGCCGAGATGCCGAGCAGCCCCTCCAGCCAGTCGAAGAAGCCGCGCGGCGGCGGCGTCTTGGTCACGATCTCCAGTTCCTCGGGAGCGGGCGCGATCATCTCCTCGTTGGCGACGATGTCCGCGCCGGGCACCACGGCCACCGTCATCTTGATGACGAACTGGGCATAGCTGTCGATCGGCACGACATTATCGACGCGGGTACCGAAAAGCCCGCCCTTGCGTATCAGCGCACCGGCCCGCAGGTTCGCACCAACCGCAAACCACGTCTGCGACGGCAGGTTCGGCAGGCGCACGGCGTCGGCCTCGCCGAGGCGCCCCGTCTCGCGCTGCGCCAGCGCCGGGACGCCCTGGCTCATCGGGAGCTTGCCCGAGATGGTATCCAGCGAGGCGACGGGCGGGGCGACGGCGTAGCCGTCCGGCGGATCGTTGAGATCGAGATTCTTGTCGTCGCTGTCGCAGCGGATGAGGGCGCAGAAAACGCCGTCACCGTCGCCCGTGTCGCCGACGCGAACGCGGCCGAGTCCCGCCCGTGCGGCAATGAGATCGACGCCGACGAACCCGGCGACGAACCCGCCGGCAGGCGGGTCACCCGCCGCCGCTGCTTCCACCTCCCACGGCCGTGCCGAAGCGACGAGCCCGACGCGATAGATCGCCGAGCCGCCGTCACCGTCCACGACCTGGATGTCCGGGAGACCGGGGACGGACGAGGCGGCCACCTGCCGCTGCAACAGGTCGAGCAGCACCGGGTCGGCGCCGTGATCGCGACGGCTGTAGGAGGACCAGAAGCGCGGGTCGGGCGGCGGCTTGAGGCTCGCGCTCGTTTCGTGACTGAAATAACGTCGGTTCCCGCCGCGCCCGAGGTCCCGCGCCGAGAACGTCCGCACGCTCGCGTTCGTATGCAGCGTGACGATCGTATAGTAGTGCCGGATGTCGACCGGCTCGGCGCCGGGCCCTAAGTTGATTTCGCGGTCGGGCAACTCGACCCATTTCAACTCCCCGAACTTCGTCGTGTGCCCCTGCACGCCGGACAGGTTGCCGACGATGCTGTCACGCCAGTTCTCGCGTGCGTGCCAGGGCGTCGACACCTGCACCCCGATGCCGGCAACGCCGGAATCCGCACCGTCGAGGTCGGCGTCACTGATGTTCCCGTCCGTCGCCCACAGCGACCACCAGGCGCGCTCGTCGCCGCCGGTCGAGCGCGGCAATTCGCCGTGCCCGGACGTGACCTGCAGCAACGCCGGCGTGATGTCCACGGACCAGTTGCCGCCCGAGGTACGGATGTCGCGCTGTTGCGCGAGCTCCGCCTCGGTGGTCACGCGATGCGCGCGCCAGTCCAGTATTTCCCGTCGATTGCCGTCCTCGCGCACGAGAATGGTGAGAAATGTGCCGCGCCCGAGTTCGGCAACGGTGAAGGATCGCGACAGGACCCACTTGCCGCCCTGCGCTTCGAATGCCACGGTGCCGCGGTCGGGAATGGCGTCCGTGAACGTCGGGTTGCCGGCATACAGGCGAATGGTCGCCTCGTCGCCCGCCGGATCCGAATCGCTGGTCCAGGCGAGTTCGATTGCGGTCGAGTCGACCGGTACGACGAGAAGATTGACCGTGCGATCGTCGGCTTGCTCGCCGCAATCGCGGCAGGCAACGGCGATCGCCGCCAGGGCCGTGGAAGAGAGTGTTGCTGCCAGGGCCGGCAGCAGCAGGAGAACGGCCAGCCGGTTGCGTCGCCTCACGTCAGACCCCTTCGCCCGGCGCCGGCCGGGTGAGCGCCGCGGCCGGCAGAAATGCCACGGCCGGCCGGTGCTGAAGCGTAGCATGCGCCTTGTGGGAATTCATGCACAGGATGGACTATGCTTGGCGCAAGAACCACCGCCCCGGGCGTGCGTTTTTTTCGACGGCGCACTAAATATTGATCGATGCGGTAACCCTACCGAAGGCCGCAAAACCATGCGTCACTGTTCCGTTTCCGCGCTGGCTCGCCGGGTTTCGGCGGCCGGCCGCTGCCTGTCCCTCGCTTTGTTCCTCCTGTTGTCGGCCTGCGGCGACCGCGACACGGCCGGCGGCGAAGCGCCGGGGCCGGTCGCCCCGGCGGCCGGCAGCGTGTGCAATCTCCCCCCGCCCGCCGGCGACGATGCGCCTCGGCGTCTCGCCCTTATCGTCGGCGCCGGCAAATACGCGAACGAAGACGTCAACCCGCTGCCCGGCGCGACGGCCGATGCCAGGCGATTCTACGAACTCCTGACCGGCGACAACGGCTACGGCTTCGCCAAAGAAGACGTGTGCCTGCTGCTCGACGAGCATGCCACGAAGGCCAACGTGCAACGTGCATTCAGTGAAGCGCTCGTCGAGCGGGCGGACGAGAACGACGTGGCCGTATTCTATTTCGCCGGCCACGGTTCGCAGGTCAGGGACGTAAACGGCGACGAACCCGATGAGTGGGACGAAACGCTGATGACCTACGACGCCCGCACGGGCGACGTCATCGACATCCTGGACGACGAGATCAACGGCCTGTTCGCCGGCCTTTACGCGAAGACCCGGCACATCGTGTCGGTACTCGACTCGTGCAACTCCGGCACCGCGATGCGCGGCGCCGCGGCCGGCATACCCCGGTTTCACGAACGGCTCGAATCCCAGGCGGTGCCCGCGGCGGGCCCGGCACGCGACGCCGGTGACGGCAGCGCGTCGTTCGTACCGGAGACCTTCGACGGCATGGTGGTCCTGACGGCGGCAAGCGACGGCACCTCCGCGCTCGAAATCGCCGGCCGCGGCGTCTTCACGGACGCGCTCATCGACGTGCTCGCGCAGGCGCACGATGAGCCGCCGAGCTACGCGACCATCGCCCGGCAGATACCGCCGCTCGTCAGTGCGCGCAGCTACCAGGTGCCGTACTTCCACGGCGACCTGGAACAAAGCGTGTTCGATGCGGTGGAGAGAAAGTCCCCGCTCGGTTTCCGCGTCACGGAGGTCACGCCGGAACTGCGCCTGAGCGGCCCGCCGCTCCCGGGCATCGGCGCGGGCGCGGAAATGTACGTCTACGACGATGCCGTCACGGGCTCGGCCACGCTCGACCCGTCCAGGGCGAAGGCGCGCATCGTGATCGACGAGTTCACCGGGGTGAACGCCGTGGCGCACGTCGCCGGGCAGGTTGCCGGCGCCGACGAGGTGCGCCCGGGCGACCTCGCGATACTCGCGCGGGTCGGCGACGAGGCGCTGAAGATCCGGCTTGCCATCCGGGCGGCGCCGTCACCGGGCGGGCTGTCGCAGGAACAGGGTGCGGAGATCGAGGCCGGGATACTCGCGAACGAGGAGAACCGGCTCCTGGTCGAGCTCGTCGACACGCATTCGGACTTCGAGTTGAGCCGGCGGCCTGACGGCAGTTACGTGCTCCGCGGCCCCGAGAACCAGGTCCGGAACGTGTACGCGTCCGGCGCCGAGATAGCCGAGATAGCCGACAGCCTGTGGCGGCATGCCCGGCAACGCGCGCTCATGCTCCTGCGCGGCGAGGGCGGTGCCGACTTCACCGACAACGAGACACTTCAGGTGCAGCTCGTCCCGGCGGCCCGGCAGTCGCCCTGTGCAACAGGCGAGTGGCTGCAGGCAAAGCCGAACAGCGAGCAGGTCGTGCCGCTGTGCCACTCGTTCAATGTGCAGGTGACCCTGTCCGCCGACGCACCGGAGCCGGGGCTGCTCATCGGTGCGGTGATCCTGTCCACCGACGGGCAGACCTTCGGATTGCCCGCCGACGGTCGCCAGGAACTCCTCGGCCCGGGCGAAAGCATGGTCTTCAACGCGCAGGCCGAAACGCTGGACGGCCGCCCGCCGCTGGACACGCAGGACCGCATCATGGTGTTCGGCACCCGGGAGCAGAACCCGGTGCCCTGGCATCTCCTGACGCAACCGGCGGCGACCCGCGGGGCAGCGGCTTTCGACAGCAGCCTCTCCCGGATACTCGACCGCTACCTGACGCCCGGCACGCGCGGCATCGGCGTGCCGGTGGAGGACAGCGACGTCAGCACGTGGACGATGAGCACGGTGGTCGCGCGGGTCGAGGCGAACTCGCGGTTCCTCGAACGCGGGTCCCGGGACGCCGGATCGGCGATCTCGGGGGAGATCAATGCGCGCGAGTACACGCTGCCGCACTTCAATATCGCGCCCTACCTGCCGGACGATTCCGACAGCGCGCTCTACAAGGTCCTGACGAAGGCCGACTGGCTCGCCAACAGCGAGGCATCGGATGGCTTCGACTACAAGCAGCACGACTGGTCAAAGCCGAGCGACGAGGAGAACCTCGAGCTCGGCATCGACTGCTCGCGGGCCATCTGGTACGCGTTCACGCGCGCAGGGCTTCCCTACAACCAGCGGGACGACTACCTGACGACGGCAATGATGGTCACGGACGACAGCAGGATGCAGGACGAGTTCGCGACCTGC
>DASUOE010000279.1:0-3150 GCA_036276805.1 Woeseiaceae bacterium
TTTCTCGAGGACCTGGAAGCCGATCCCTCGCTCAAGCCGGACGAGGACTGGGACGACGCCATCGTCGCCCTGGTCAACTACCCGGAAGTCGTCGAGATGATGAACGACGATCTCGACTGGACCTGGCAACTCGGCGAAGCGGTCGTTGCACAGCAGTCCGACGTGATCGCCGCCATTGCGACGTTCCGCGACAAGGCGCACGCGGCCGGCAACCTGAAAAGCGACGACCGGCAGATGGTGACGCGCAACGACGAGGACGTCATTGAAATCGAGCCGGTCAGCGAGGAAGTCATCTTCGTGCCGTATTACGAGCCGACCCGCGTCGTCGTGTACCAGCCGCAGCCGGTGTACTACTACTACCCGCGGGCCTACCCGGTGTACTACTACCCCTACCCCGCCTGGCACTCTTTCAGCCATGGCTATTTCTGGGGCGTCACGACGGCGTTCACGATCGGCTGGAACGCGCACTGCCTGAACGTCTATCACCCGACGTTCTACGGCCATCCTTACTACGGGTACAGCTACCACAACGCGTGGTGGTACCGGCGGCCGTCGGTGACCGTCTACAACAACTACTATTACGACCAGCGCGTCGTCCGGAACCGCTACGAACAGGGTGACCAGTGGCGGCCGCGCGGGAATACGCGCCTGCACTATGCGGACCAGCGCATCACAAGGAACAGTTACTACCCGAACCCGGCCACCGCCGGGACCGTGGCCCAATCGCGCACCGTCGCCACGGGCCAGCGCGTGCCGCAGGCCGAGGCTGCGCCGCCCCGCGGCGCCCGGTCCCGTAACGGCGACGACGTCCGCGAGATTCGCCAGGCCCTCGAAGCCTCGGGTTCGCCGCGGCCGCGCAATGTCGCGGTGCCGCGCACGGGCAGCGCTGATGCGCGGCAAAACCCGGATCAGCGTGCGCCGTCCGTCCGCGAAGTGCGCGACGCACTGGCTGAAAACCGGGATACGCGTCAGGCGCCGAGGGATACGCGCCAGGCGCCGAGCCGTGCTCCGTCCGTCCGCGAGGTGCGCGATGCACTGGCCGGAAGCCGTGATAACCGGCAGGCGCAAAACGGCCGCGAATCGTCGGCCGAGCGCACGACCGTGCCGGCCCGGCGGCCGGCGGTACCCGCCGCGCGCCCCGACGCGACGGTTGAGCGCCCCGCCTTGCCCGCCGAGCGCCCGACGATCCGGACGTGGAGCGACGCGCGCAACGCTGCACGGGCCCCGGCCACGGCGCAGAGTCCGCAGTCTGCCCCGGCACCCCGCCAGAGCCGGCCGCAGAACGCGCCTGCCCCGGCCCAGCGTGCGCCCGCGAATCCGGGCGCTGCGCGCCAGGCGACGCCGTCCCGGCCGGCACCGGCAGCCCGCGCA
The DNA here is from genome assembly GCA_036276805.1 of Woeseiaceae bacterium. Lineage (GTDB taxonomy): Bacteria > Pseudomonadota > Gammaproteobacteria > Steroidobacterales > Woeseiaceae > UBA1847. The sequence continues at coordinate 1,372 of DASUOE010000279.1, forward strand.
CCGGCGAACGCTCGTGCGGTGGAAAGCCGGGCACCTGCGCAGGCCAGCTCGTCGTCGGCGCGCTCATCGGCGCGCCCCGCCTCGCGGACGCGCTAGAACCGGTCAGGGCGTGCCAGCGCCGCCAACGCGGCTAGAGCGCATGAGCGGCTAAAGCGGCTCCTTCGGTTCCTGCACGGACTGGCCCCCCGCCGGGAACGGCTGATCCGGGGGCGATGCGTCGTCTGTGCCGGACGCCTTCTGCCCGAGTGCGCGCTCCAGCACGTCCTGGGTTTCCTTCGACGTGAGGTCCCAGGCAATCCAGGCGATGAACCCAGCCGCAGCCAGTGCGAGCAAGACCACGGCGAAGGGTATCAGTGCGCTCATGCTTGCATCATAGGCCTCGCGCGAGCCGTTTTCGCGCCCGTCTCGTGAGCCGGTGCAAATTACTCCCGCAATAGCCATTGGAATAACTGCGGCAAGGGGCGCAGGAGTGAACGTGGCCGGATCGCCTAGCCTGGCTTGCCGGTGTCGGACTTCCTGAGCCGTCCTTCACGCCGCAGCGCCTCGCGCAGCACGTACTCGATCTGCGCGTTCAGGCTGCGCAGGTCGTCGTCCGCCCAGCGCTGCATCGCGCGCAGGACCTTCTCGTCCATGCGCAGCGCAAATGCCTTGCGGGCCGCCATGGCGCTATGCGATCCGACCCGGCATCAGGTATGCAACGTACCGGTATTGAGCACCGGCCTGGCCGCTTCCTCGCCGCAAAGCACGACCAGCAGGTTGCTTACCATTGCCGCGCGTCGCTCCGGGTCGAGATCGATGATGTTGTTCTTTTCGAGCTCCGCGAGCGCCATTTCGACCATCCCGACGGCCCCCGCGACGATCTGCGTACGCGCTGCGATGACCGCGGACGCCTGTTGCCGCCGCAGCATCGCGCCCGCGATCTCGGGTGAGTACGCGAGGTGGCTGATGCGCGCCTCGATGACGGTCACGCCCGCCTTCTCGAGCCGGTCCTGGATCTCCTTGCACAGTGCGACCGCAATCTCGTTCGGGTGACTGCGCAGTGCGATCCGCTCCTCGTCGTTCGGCTCGTACGGGTAGGTCATCGTGATCTGGCGCAACGCTGATTCGCTCTGGATATGCACGAACTCCTCGTAGTCGTCGACTTCGAACAGCGCTTCCGCCGTATCGAACACCTTCCACACCACGACCGCGGCGATTTCGATCGGGCTGCCGCTCGAATCGTTCACCTTGAGCCGGCCGCTCTCGAAATTGCGGACACGCAGCGATACCGGCGTCTTCTGGTAGAACGGGTTGGCCCATTTAAGCCCCGAGTCGTGGACGGTGCCGACGTACTTGCCGAAGAGCTGCAGCACCTTTGCTTCATTGGGATGCACCATGAACAGCCCGATCCAGAGAATGGCGACGACGACGAACGCGAGAACGCCCCCGACCACGCCCGGAATCGACGCCGACCTGACGGCGGCGAATACGGCATAGCCCGCTGCGATTTGCGCAATCGCGAGCACCACGATCATCAGGTAACCGGATACGGCCTTGCGCGAATACTCCTGGAACATGAGCTTTCCCCTTACGACGGTATTGCCGACACACAGACATCTTGAGTGATATTATTTTGATATCATTTTGAGCGAAGGTCAACAGCCGCGTTCGCAGCCGTGGAAGGCGCCCGGGTGCGCGGAGCCGTCAGTCGATCGGCAGGCTGACTTCGAACGTGGCGCCGGCGGGGCCGTTTCCGGCGAGGTCGAGCCGGCCGCCGTGGGCACGGGCGATGAGCGTCGA
>DASUOE010000280.1:0-2326 GCA_036276805.1 Woeseiaceae bacterium
CGGCGGCGGCACCGCAGGCTGGCTCACGGCCTGCCTGCTGGCGGCGAGCGCGCGCGGTACCGGCGGCAACGGGCCCCGCATAACGCTCGTCGAGTCGCCGGACGTTCCCCGGATCGGGGTCGGCGAGGGCACCTGGCCGTCGATGCGCATGAGCCTGAAGACAGCCGGCATTGCCGAAGCCGAGCTGATGCGCCGGGCGGATGCCAGTTTCAAGCAGGGTACCGAGTTCATCGGCTGGGGCGGCGACGGCGAAGAGGACCGCTACTACCATCCGTTCAGCCTGCCGGCAGAGTATTCACGCCTGAACTTAGCCGAGCACTGGCTCGCCGCGGGTTGCCCCGGGACCTTTGCCGACTTCGTCACGCCGCAGGCGGCCGTCGTCGCGGCCGGGCTCGCACCGAAGCAGGCCTCGATGCCGGATTACGCCTTCGCGCTGAATTACGGATACCACTTCGATGCGGGCCGGTTCGCGGACCTGCTGCACGAGCACGCGGTCGGGCAGCTCGGCGTCGACTATCGCCGGGCCAACGTGTCCGGCATAGACGCAGCGCCTGACGGGGACATCGCCGCGGTCGCCCTCGACGGAGGCGAGCGTCTCACCGCGGACCTGTTCATCGATTGCACGGGGCAACGTGCGCTCTTGCTCGGCAGGCACTTCGGCATCGGGTTCGTGTCCGTCAAGGATTGCCTGCTGAACGACTGCGCCATCGCCGTGCAGGTGCCGCACTCGCCGGGACTCGCCCCGTTGCCGTCGGTGACGCGCGCGAGTGCGGCCGCCGCCGGCTGGATCTGGGACATCGGGCTGCCGTCGCGGCGCGGCGTCGGCTACGTGCACTCGAGCGCGCACGCCGACCCCGATGCGGCAATGCAGGCACTTGCCGGGTACGTTCGCCGCACCTCGCCCGGCGTGGACGCCGATGCGCTCGACTTTCGCGTCATTTCCTTCGAGCCCGGTTACCGGCGCACGTTCTGGCATCGCAATTGCGTCGCCGTCGGCCTCTCCGCCGGGTTCATCGAGCCGCTCGAGGCGTCGGCGCTCGCGCTGATCGAACAGGCGGCAAACATGATCGCCCGCCGGTTCCCGGTCGACCGCCAGACCATGGACGTCGTGGCGCGGCGCTTCAATGCCAGGATGCACTACCACTGGCAGCGTGTCGTCGAGTTCCTGAAACTGCACTACGTCCTGAGCCGTCGCCACGCAGCACCTTACTGGCGGGACACACGCAGCGCGACAACCTGGCCGGACGAACTCCGCGACAAGCTCGTGTTGTGGCGCCAGCAGGCGCCGTGGCACGATGATGCGCCGCGCGTGGACGAACTGTTCCCGTCGGCGAGCTACCAGTACGTCCTGTACGGCATGGGCTTTCGTCCCGATCACGCGGCCACGCCCGCGGGCGGCGAGCGCGCGGAAGTCGAGACGCTCTGCCGGGCGGCGGACGAGCGCAGGCGGCAGTTGCTGTCACGGCTGCCTGCGAACCGCGCATTGCTCGACGACCTGGCGGCATTGCCGGGCGTCGCCTGAACCAACGGATCCAGATGGCCAACTACGCATTGCTGAACAACGTCGATCACCAGGATGTGCGCATCATCACCGCGCGCTCGGCCGACTACGGCGACAAGGTCATGTCGGCGGTCACATTTCCGAACGAGTTCCGCAATATCCAGGCCTATTACCCGATCCTGTTCCACTCGAACGCGGCCGGCGAGACCTGGCCGGTCGCATTGTTCGGTTTCGAGCGCGGCGAGAACCTGTTCCTGGACGCGGCGGGTTGGCACGCCGCTTACGTGCCGGCGATGGTGCGCCGCGAGCCATTCCTGATAGGGTTCCAGAAGCCGCGGGACGGCAGCGAGACCGAGCCTGCACGGGTGCTGTCGCTGGACATGGATCACCCGCGCGTCAGCCGGAGCGAAGGCGAAGCACTGTTCCTGCCGCTCGGCGGGCGCACGCCTTACCTCGAGGAAACCGCCGCGCTGCTCGAGGGCATCTACGCGGGGCAGACTCACGGCGCCGCGTTCGTGGCGGCGCTCGAGGAGCAGGAACTGCTCGAGCCCGTGACTCTCGACATCCGGCTGACCGACGGCTCGCGCAACCAGCTCCTCGGCTTCCACGCGCTGAACGAGGACAGGATCCGCGCGCTGCCGGGCCTCGTGCTCGAGGAGTTCAGCCGCGAGGGGTACCTCCTGCCGATGTTCATGGTACTGGCTTCGATGGCCAACGTGCGCAAGCTGATCGACCTCAAGAACCAGAGGCTCAGTGCCTGATGGCGCGCGCTCTCAAGCATACGGGCGGGAACGTCCTCTCCGGCTGCCGGCCCGGCGGCATTCC
>DASUOE010000281.1:0-13443 GCA_036276805.1 Woeseiaceae bacterium
GGATCGGCAGCGCCTGCTGGATGAAGCGGAGTATCCGGCGGGCGTCGTAAAGGAAGAAGAACAACAGGTACGCGGTGAGCGCGAGCAGCAGGCTCGTCCTGAGCGCGCCTTGACCGAGCACGAACACCTGCGACGCAACCAGTTCACCGCCGCTCGAAATCGATCCGCTGAGCTGCGACTCGATATCGCCGACCTTCACGCCGACCGATTCCAGCCACCGGCTGAGCCGGGGCACCTGCTCCGTGATCCAGCGCACCGGCGCCGCCGGGTCGATCTCGCCGTCCTGGATACCCTGCACGACGTCGGTGGCCTGGCGCGCGAGGATCGTGCCGAAGCCTATGGCCGGCAGTAGTACCAGGAGTACGACGACGACCGTCGTCAATCCGGCCGCCGCGCCGCGGCCGCCTGCCCGGCCGCGCAGCCGGGTATACAGCGGGTAGGCCAGGAGCGCGAAAACGAACGCCCAGACGATGGCCTTGTAGAAGTCGAGGATCAGCAGGATGAACGCGAGCGTCACCAGGATCAGCACGGCCGGCAGGACGTAGGGCGGCGCTTCGACGGTCTCGGGCGGATCCGGTGCATTCATTGCGGCACTGTACCAGCAAGGGCGAGGAAACGTTTGCAATAGGCCGGAAACCAGGGTGCGCGCATCGGCTTGACAGCCTGTAAATGAACGTTCATTCTCGCCCGGGTTCGAGATACCCGTCAGGCCCGACCCCGTGCATTCCCCGATTCCCCGCCCGCAGCCGAGGCTGCGGTCCGCGTCGCCGTTCCTCGCTGCCGTTGCCGCCGTGTTGCTCGCCGCCTGCGGCGACCCGGGCGCGGAGGCGCCCGCCGAAATGCCGCCGCCCGAAGTGGGCGTCGCCACGCTCGTGCCAGAGCGCATAACCCTCACGAGGGCGCTGCCGGGGCGCACCAATGCGCTTCTGGTCGCGGAAGTGCGCCCGCAGGTGTCCGGCATCGTCCGCGAGCGACTGTTCGAAGAAGGCAGCTATGTCGAGGCCGGCCAGCCGCTCTACCAGCTCGACGACGCGACGTACCGCGCAGCGTTCCAGAGCGCCGAGGCATCGGTGACCCGCGCCGAAGCGGCCGAGAAAATCGCCCGGCTGAATGCCGAGCGGGCGGCGGAGCTGCGCAAGACCAACGCGATCAGCCAGCAGGAGTACCAGAACCTGCTTGCCATCGAGCAGCAGGCCGCGGCGGACGTCGCGGTGGCGAAGGCCCAGCTCGAAAATGCACGGGTGCGCCTCGACTACGCCCGCATCGAGGCACCGATCTCCGGACGCGTGGGCAAATCGACGGTGACCGCCGGCGCCCTCGTGACCGCGGACCAGGCGGACGTGCTGACGACCGTCCAGCAACTCGACCCCAGTTACGTCGACGTAACCCAGTCGGCCAGCGAAATCCTGCGCCTGCGGCGGCAGTTATCGGCGAATGCGCTCGAGCTCGCCAGCGAGATACCGGTGGCGATCCTCTTCGATGACGGCGGACGCTACGCCCACGAGGGCACGCTGACCTTCGAAGACGTCGCGGTCGACCCGACGACCGGCAGCGTCGCCATGCGCATCGTCGTGCCGAATCCCGAGTCCTTGCTGCTGCCGGGCATGTACGTGCGTGCGGAAGTCGGCAACGCGGTCCTCGATGACGCGCTGCTGGTGCCGCAGCGGGGCATCACGCACGACCCGAAGGGGCAGGCGACCGCCATGGTGCTGACCGACGGCGACGTCGTCGAACAACGCGTGGTCGAGCTGCGGGAAACCGTCGGCGACAGCTGGCTCGTCGAGAGCGGCCTGAGCGCAGGCGACCGCGTCGTCGTGTCCGGCCTGCAGAAGATCCAGCCCGGGCAGACGGTACAGGTGGCCAGCGCGGCGAGCGCGGAGTAGACCCGGATGGCGCAGTTCTTCATCGGTCGGCCGATCTTCGCGTGGGTCATCGCGATCATCATCATGCTCGGCGGCGGCCTCGCGATTACCGGGCTGCCGGTTTCCATGTACCCGGACATCGCGCCGCCGACGGTCAACATCAGTGCGTCGTATCCCGGCGCCTCCGCCGACGTCGTCGAGGAATCGGTCACACAGGTTATCGAGCAGAACATGAAGGGCCTCGACGGACTGCTCTACATGTCGTCGAGTTCATCGAACGGCAGCGCATCGGTGTCCCTGACCTTCGACAACGAGATCAATCCGGACATCGCCCAGGTCCAGGTGCAGAACAAGGTGCAGCTCGCGATGCCGCTGTTGCCGCAGGAAGTGCAGCGGCAGGGCGTGGACGTCGGCAAGTCGCGGAGCGGCTTCCTGATGGTCGTCGGTTTCGTCTCCGAAAACGGCAGCATGTCGCGCGACGACATCTCCGACTACATCAATGCCAACATGGTCGATCCCGTCAGCCGCGTGCCGGGCGTGGGCTCGATACAGGTATTCGGATCCCAGTACGCCATGCGCATCTGGCTCGACCCGAACAAGCTCGACGTCTACCGGCTGACGCCTGCCGACATCGCAGCGGCTGTGCGCGCGCAGAACCAGCAGGTCGCGGTCGGCCAGCTCGGCGGCACGCCGGCCGTCCCGGGCCAGGAACTGACGGCGACGATCACGGCCCAGGGCCGGCTCCAGACGGCGGAGCAGTTCCGCAACATCACCGTCCGCACCAACGCGGACGGTTCGGTCCTGCGGCTCGGCGATGTCGCCCGGGTCGAGCTCGGCGCGGAGAACTACGGCTTCGTGTCGCGTTTCAATCGCCAACCGGCCACCGGCATGGCGATCATGCTGGCGTCCGGCGCGAACGCGCTCGAGACGGCGCGTGCCGTGGAAGAACGCGTGGAGGAGTTGCGGCGCTTCTTCCCCGCGGGCCTGACGCCGGTCATCCCCTTCGAAACGGCGCCGTTCGTGCGCATGGCCATCGAGGAGGTCATCAAGGTCCTGGCCGAGGCGATCGTGCTCGTCTTTTGCGTGATGTTCCTGTTCCTGCAGAACCTGCGCGCGACGCTGATCCCGACGATCGCCGTGCCTGTCGTCCTGCTGGGGACGTTCGGCATCCTCGCCACGCTCGGTTACTCCGTGAACATGCTGACCATGTTCGCGATGGTGCTGGCAATCGGGCTGCTCGTCGACGACGCGATCGTGGTCGTCGAGAACGTCGAGCGCGTAATGAGCGAGGAAGGTTTGCCGCCGGAGGAGGCGACGCGGAAATCCATGCGCCAGATCACCGGCGCACTGGTCGCCGTCGGCCTGGTACTGTCGGCCGTCTTCGTGCCCATGGCGTTCCTCGGCGGCGCGACCGGCGTCATCTATCGCCAGTTCTCGGCGACCATCGTGTCGGCGATGGCGCTGTCCGTGCTGGTCGCCATCGTGCTCACGCCGGCGCTTTGCGCGACGTTGCTGAAACCGCTGCACAAGGGTGAGCACTACGCGAAGAAGGGCTTCCTCGCGTGGTTCAACCGTTCATTCGAGGCGAGTTCCAGGCGCTACCGCGGCGCGGTGCGCTACATCCTGGCCCGCAGCGGCCGCTTCGTGGCCCTGTTCCTCGTCTTAGTCGGGCTCATGGGGATCCTGTTCCTGAACCGGCCGACCTCGTTCCTGCCACAGGAAGACCAGGGCATCCTGTTCGTGCAGGCCATCGCGCCGGTCGGTGCGACGCAGGAGCGCACGCTCGAGACGGTATACAAGATCGAGGACTACTTCCTCGAAGAGGAGACGGAGGCCGTCGAATCGATGTTCGGTGTCGCCGGCTTCAGCTTTGCCGGCGGCGGGCAGAACAATGCGTTCGCTTTCGTGAAGCTCAAGGACTGGGACGAGCGCGAGGACGACGAGCTCGGCGTCTCCGCCGTCGCGAACCGTGCCTCCGGTTTCCTCACGACGATCCAGGACGCGCTCGCGTTCGCGTTTGCGCCGCCGGCTATCCAGGAGCTCGGGCGTTCCGCGGGATTCAATGCCTACCTCATGGACAACGCAGGGCTCGGCCACGACGCGCTGGTGGCCGCGACGAACCAGTTCCTGGCGGCGGCGGCCCAGGACCCGCGGCTCGCCAACGTTCGGCACAACGGCCAGGCGGATGCACCGCAGTTCCGGCTCGACATCGACTACGAAAAGGCCGGCGCGCTCGGGCTCGACGTCGAGTCCATCAACACCACCATCCAGGCGGCATGGGGCGGCCAGTACATCGACGATTTCATCGATCGCGGACGAGTCAAACGTGTGTACCTCCAGGCGGATGCGCCATACCGGATGGTCCCGTCGGACTTCCGGCTCTGGTCGGTACGCAACGCGAACGGCGACATGGTGCCGTTGTCCGGCTTCGTCGACTATCACTGGGAGTACGGCCCGCCGCAGCTCGCACGGTTCAACGGCACGCCCGCCATGGAGATCGTGGGCGAGCCGGCGGCCGGCGTCAGCTCCGGCGACGCGATGGCCGCGGTCGAGGAAATCGTCGCCGGATTGCCGGCGGGTTTCGGCCTCGACTGGACGGGCCAGTCCTACCAGGAACGGCGCGCCGGCGCGCAGACCCCGCTCCTCTATACGCTGTCCGTGCTCATCGTCTTTCTGTGCCTCGCCGCGCTGTACGAGAGCTGGTCGATCCCGACGTCCGTCCTGCTCGTCGCGCCGCTCGGAATTCTGGGCATCGCCGCCGCCGCCACGCTGGCGGGACTCGATCGCGACATTTACTTCCAGGTGGCGATGCTCACGACTATCGGGCTCACCAGCAAAAACGCAATCCTGATCATCGCGTTCGCGAAGGAGTATTACGACAGCGGCATGGAACTCGTCGCCGCGACGCTGCAGGCCGTGCGCGACCGGCTGCGGCCGATCATAATGACGTCGCTCGCGTTTGGCATGGGCGTGTTGCCGCTGGCGCTCGCCGACGGCGCCGGGTCCGGGGCGCAGAACGCCATCGGCATCGGCGTCCTCGGCGGCATGGTGGCGGGCGCATTTCTCGGTATCTTCTTCGTGCCGCTGTTCTTCGTGCTCGTACAGCGCCTGTTTGGCCGACGCGCGCCCGCGGCGGCGGCGCACGTGCCGGGCGGCGATGGCAGTGAAGAGCCTGTACTGGAAGCGAGGACGAAAGCATGAGCCGGCCCGCGGCGACCGTGCCCGGTACGGAACAGCATAAGCAGGCGCAGCGGGCGCGCATTCTCGCGGCTGCCCAGGGCTGCTTCATACGCAGCGGCTTCCACAATGCGAGCATGGCCACGATCGCGGAGACCGCCGGCATGAGCCCGGGGCTCATCTACCGCTACTTCGACAACAAGAACGCGATCATCCTCGCTATCATCGACCAGCAGCTCGGCACGGCACAGCGGCGCATCCGCGACATGCGCTCGACGGACGACCTGTGCGCCGGGCTCATCGCCTATTTCAATGCGCACGACACGGACCCGGAAGGATCGATGAGCGCAGCCCTGTTTCTCGAGATGGCGGCGGAAGCGACGCGCGACCCGGAGATTGCGCAGGCCGTCAGCCGCTTCGACAGGGCCGTACGCGCCGAATTCGTCGACTGGCTGCAGCGGCAGCCGGAGCAGGGCGGGCGCGGACTCGACCTGCCGGCGGCCGAAGAGCGCGCGCTCTCGCTCATGCTGCTGATCGAAGGACTGAAGGTGCGCAAGTTGCGCGAACCGGAACTGGACTGCGGGCTCCTGAGGCGGTCGCTCGCCGACCTGGTCCGCGCGATCGGCGGCTGAACGCGGGCCGCGCGGCGTTCAGTCGCGGCCCGTGCCTTCCTGCCTGTCCGGGTTCGCCTTGCCGAGGCGCTCCATCTCGAGACCGATTGGCGCGCGACGCCATTCTCCGTCGTCGCCGATCTCGAATTCCGCCTGCACCGCCAGCATCGCGCCGTCATGCGCTTCCTGCGCGATCGCGGCCGGGTCGTCTTCCCCGTGCCGGGTCCTTTTATCGCTGATGCGATTGTAGACCGCCACGTAGAGTTCGCAGGCCTGCTCAGGCATCCCGTTCCGTATAGAGGCCGGCAGCTCGTGTATCGTCTGGTACATTCCCGATCCTCCCCGCCCGAACCCGCGGCAGGCAATATTTACAATTGCCGGTGTAACGCTTGCAGGATGTCTCAGGCTCCCGCGCCGGCGCGGACGTGGTCGACGGCCTCGGTCACGCCGTCGTGGGCTGCGCAGTGCGCGCAGCAGTAGATGTCGTCGCCGTTCGCCTCGATGCCGTGGCCGATCACGCGTGTATCGCAGACCCTGCAGACCGGCGCAAGCGCGTGGATGGCGCATTCGAAACAGTCGAACACGTGCGTCTCGCCGTCCATGCTTATCTCGAACGAGCGGTGATAGTCGTTGCCGCAATTCTCGCAGGTTGCCATCATTCCTCCGGCGACGCCGTCGCCTGTCGTTGCATGCACGTCGCGGGATTGCGACCGCAATATGCGGCTTGCAATATCCGTACCACAGCCGCGGCCGGTTCAGCCGAGCAGTTCGCGGTCGTGGGCTGCGCCGAAGTCGATTACCGGACCGACCGGGACGACCCGTGTCGGGTTGATCGCGGGGTGGCTCATATAGTAGTGCGGCTTGATGTGATCGAAATGCACGGTGTCCGCGATGCCGCGCACCTGGTAGAGATCGCGCAGGTAGGGCCACAGGTTCGGGTAGTCGACGATGCGCCGGCAGTTGCACTTGAAATGCCCGAAGTAAACCGCGTCGAAGCGCAGCAGCGTGGTGAACAACCGCCAGTCGGCTTCGGTCGTGCGATCACCGACGAGCCAGCGGCAGTCGTCCAGCCGGCGGTCAAGCCAGTCCAGCGTTTCGAACAGCGGGCCGACGGCTTCCTCGTAGGCCTGCTGCGTCGTGGCGAAGCCCGCCCGGTACACGCCGTTGTTCACGGTCGTGTACACGCGATCGTTAATGGCGTCGATCTGGTCGCGCAGCTCCGCTGGGTAGTAGTCGCCCGGCGCCGCGAACTCGTCGAACGCGGAATTCAGCATACGGATGATATCCGCGGACTCGTTGTTGACGATGGTGTTCGTCCGGAGATCCCAGAGCACCGGCACGGTGGCCCGTCCCGTGTAGCGGGCATCGGCGGCGAGATACACCTGGTAGAGAAATTCGGCGCCTTTCACGGGATCCGGAACGACGCCTTCCGCATCGGCGAACGTCCAGCCCGCCTCGCCCATGTACCAGTGCACGACGGACACGGAGATATGCTCCTCGAGTTGCTTCAGCTTGCGCAGGATGAGCGTGCGATGCGCCCATGGACAGGCATAGGAAACGTACAGGTGATAGCGGCCGCTGGCGGCCGGGAATCCGTCCTTCTTCCCGTCCGGCGTTACCCAGCGCCGGAACGAGGAGGCCTGCCGTTCGAAGCGACCGCCCGTGGCCGACGTGTCGTACCACTGGTCGCGCCATTCGCCATCGACGAGCAGGCCCATGTTATTGACTGTCGACCGACTGTCGGTGGCGAACGGCCGCGTCAGCCGGATCTCGACCGCGGGTGCGTTTTCATCCGGTCGATGAACGCCGCCTTCGCAGGCTCGGCGTAGAACGAGGCCGGCACGACGACGTAGCCGCGCCGGCCGTTGTCGGTTTCGATGAGGTACACCGTCGAGTCGTCGCCCGGGTCGGTGCCCATGTCCACTGTCGTCGTCTCGACGATCCAGCTGTGGGCCAGATCGAAATCCTCACCGGTGTCCGCGCAGTGCAGTCGCTCGTGCGCGTACCCGAAGTTGTGCTCGTAGCCGCGCTTCCTGGCCGCCTCGAGCACGTCCGTGAGGTCGAGGCCATGCTGCGCGAAGGGCAGCGGCGGATCACTCCTGTTCATCGACTTTGTCTCCAGTGTGTCGTGGTTGCTGCGAGCTGTCAGCCCGTCGCGGTGCCCGTCGCCTGGCGCTCGATCACGCCGCAACCAACGCGGCTGCCCGAGTTGCCGGAGGGCTGAGTTTCGAGGTCGTCGGCATCGGCGTGCACGACGATAGCCCGCCCGACGATGCTCTCGCCGCCCTGCAGGGTGAGCGAGTCGGCGACGACGGTCACCTTCGCCCGACCGCCTTCACCGGCGACGATGTTGCCGAGGTCGCCGGCATGCCGTTCGTCGGTGGGGTCGGTTGGTGCGCCATGTTCCGAGGAGCGGGGGGCGAAGTGCTCACCGGCGGAGCTTGCATCCGGCGCGGAGCAGTCGCCGAATTCGTGCACGTGCAATCCATGCTGGCCGGGTGCCAGCCCGGTGATCTCACCCTCGATGCGCAGCGTATCGCCGTCCTGGATGAACTCGAGCGTCCCGGCCACGTTGCTGTCGGATGCGGCCCGGAGCTCGGCTGCGGCCGTCGCTGAGACTGCGAGCTGCGTATCTGGAGCCGTTGCGTCCGTCTCACCGGTCTTATCGTCGATGCGTGAGCGAGTCGGCCGCTCGACGCCGTCGACTTCGTACGCATCGTCATAAGTCCCGGCGTCCTGCTGCGCCCCGGTCGGGCCGGTGGCGTCCGGCCCGGCATCGCAGGCCGCTGCGCCGATCGCCACGGCCAGGGCCAGCGTCAATACGCTGAGGCCCCGGTTTCGGTCATATGTGTTCATGTGTGTCTCCCAGCGTGTCGCCCCGCGAAAGCGCGGCCGCTCTGTCGTGTCGTTGCCTCGATCGTGCCATTGCTCGATCGTGTCATTGCTCGATCGTGTAATTGCATAGGGTGCAATATCCGTACCAGCCCTGTTCATCGCCCGTCCGGCAACGTTTCGCGCAGTTCCACGCGGGGCAGCACGGCGTAATAGGCGGCCAGCGCCTCGATTTCACGCGGCTCGAGCTCGTCGGCGATCTCAGTCATGATCGGCGCGTAGACCGTCCCCCCGCGTTGGCCGTCGCGCCACAGTTCGAGTTGCGTCCGCAGGTACCCGGCGGGCTGGCCGGCGAGGCGCGGGATCATAGGGCTCCGCGCCACCGGGGGTTCGCCGTGGCAATGATTGCAGTCCGGGACGCCGCGCGACGGCAGTCCGGCCGCCGCGATGCGTGCGCCCTCCGCAACGAGCGCGGCGCGTTCGCCATCGTCCGCGGGCACCGCCAGCGAATCGGGCGACGGTTGCGCCGCATAGTAGCGTGCGAGGCGCTCGCGCAAGCCGGCATCCAGCGACTGGGCCATGAGCTGCATGGTTCCGCTCGCGCGTTCCGCACCCGCATACGCCGCCAGCGACGCTCGCAGGTAGGATTCGTTCTGCTGCGCGAGGACGGGATACGCCCGTTTCGCGCCGGCATGGCCGTCGTAGCCGTGACAAATGGCGCATTCGGCGAGCACCGCCGCAAACACGCGCTCTTCCGCCTCGGCGAGTCGTGCTGCCGGCGCACGCGTCCGGTCGACCAGGTCGGCATACTCGCCCGCATCGAGGCGCGACAGCACGCGCAGGAACGCGACGACATCCCAGACCTCGTCGGGCCGATGCGGCGTCAGCCACGCCGGCATGCCGGTGTACTTGATGCCGTTGTCGACGACCCAGAACAGTTCGCGCAGGCGCCATCCGTCGACGAGGGGCGCGAGCTCCGGGGCGTCGGGCGTCATGTGATCCGAAAGCCGCGGTGCCCTGTCGGCCGGCGAGCCGTGGCAGGGCGCGCAGCCGACGGCGTAATGGCCGGCGCCACGCACGATGCGCTCCGGTTCGTCGAGCACCGGTACGTCGATCGTGAGCGAGTGCGCGCGCGCGGACTGGCGCATGGTGAAATGCAGCAGCCACGCTGTCGCCGACCAGTGGCCCGCACGGGCGGAAACGTCGTAGAACCCGCCGACGATCACAAGGACGGCGAGCGCCAGGAGGCCGATGCCGGTACGCAGTACGTAACGGTGTTCACGGCGCATCGTCGACTCCCCGCACGCGCCGACCGGCGGCGGCTCCTGCCCGCGGCAGCATTTGCCGGCCCGCGTCATCCAGCAGCCGCCACACGAGCACGAGCCCGCCGAGGAGGTACGGCAGCCCGCCGCCGGCCAGCATGACGAGGCCGCCGATGCGCGTGTCGTCCAGCGTGCCGCCTCCGTGATACAGCGAGCGCGGCGCGAGCGTCAGCAGCGTGCCGAGCAGGACCATGTGCATCGACGTCAGGAGCAGCGCGAACACGCCGGCGCCCGCCGGATCCTCCCGGCCGGCCGGGCGTGCGAGCGCTGCCGTCCACAACCACAGGGCGGTGACAAGGAAGGAGCCCTGTTCGAGCACCAGTCCGGCGGGCGAGTGCCGGGCGAAGTGATGCATGGCCGGCAGGTGCCAGCCCCAGACGGCGACGAATTCCGCCACGGACGCTACGACCGGTGCGGCGGCGAGGCCTGCCAGCCAGGCGGTCGGCACTGCGACGCGCAGGAGGCCGGCAGCGAGCAGCGGCGCGGCTACCGCCACTACGCTGACGTGCATGGTCATGTGTGCTGCGAAACTTTCCGCTGCCTGTGCGCCGGGCGGCCCGAACCAGGCCATGGCGAGTACCACGAGGCCGGCGGCGATCCGGATCACCAGCAGCCTCCGATGGCGGCCGGGACGAGCGCGGTTACCACGATGCCGGCGCCGGCGACCGCGGCGAGGCCCAATAGCAGGTCGCCCAGGAACGGCCGGCGCGGCGGCGTCCCGGCGTTCGCGGCGGCGTCGTCGTGGCGGCGGGCGCGAACTCCCCGCCGCGCGACGGCCGCGACGGCGACGAGCGCCGCGAAGGTCCCGAGTAACCCAGGCATGAACAGGTCCGCGTAGTCGAAGGCCGGGCGCGCGCACACGACGGCCGCCGCCCCGTAGAGAAACACGAAATGCGCGAGCCACGCCGCCGGTGCCGCGGCGAGGTACCAGAGTTCCAGGCTCGTGAACCTTCCCGGCAGGTTCATGCGAGCTCCGGGGCTAGGACGAGCAGGCCGAGCGTGACCAGCCCGGTCGCAGCCGCGTAGTGCCAGTAGAGAATCGTGTTGCGGCTGTCGATCGCGTAACGCGCAGACAGCCGGCCGAAGGCACGGCGCGCAATGCAATAGCCCTGCATCAGGATCCCGAGCGCGAGGTGCGCGCCGGTCCAGCCGGCGAGCAGCCATACCATCGCCGGGTACACGTGTGCCGTCGGGTCGAGCCCGCGTGGCGCCAGCAGGAGCGCCGCGGCGGCGAGCCCCGCACACACCGCGCCGAGGCCCTGCAGTGCGGCGAAACCGCCCTTGCCGAGCCGGCCGAGCAGGCGATCCGCGGCGAGGGTCGCCAGCCAGGCGACAACCAGAAGCAGCGCGGCGGCGCCCAGCCACACGACGTCCGGGTGCCGGCCGGCCGCACTGAAAAAACCGGCGTCCGCGGTCCAGTAGAAGAACCACGCGAACACGAGGCTCGCATAGGCCGACAGGTCGGCGATCAGCGTGATGAGCAGCGCCCACCAGCCGACAGAGGCGGGACCGGCGCGGTAGAGCGGCACCGTCACGCCGTGACCGATGTCCAGCGTGTCCCGTTCCGGGATGCGTGCCGTGCCTGTCCATAGCCAGTAGAGGATAGCGGCGAGCGTGCACAGCGAAGCGACGCCGGTCGCGAGCCACCAGTGATAGGTGGCGAAGACGAAGACGCCGGCGGTGCAGAGCGCCGCGATCAGGGTGATCCACGTGGGGCCAGGCACGCGCAGGCATTGCGCGGGTTCCGCGTTCACCGGGGTGGTGAGGAGCGTTTCGCGCAGGCCCGCCGTCGCATCAGGCAGGAAGTACGCGCCGGCGTCCACGTTCGCTGCGAGCGCCGCGTCGTCCCAGAGGGGATAACGCGAACTCACGGGCGGCACGCTGCGTACGCCCCAGTTCTCACCCGGCATCCGCTGCAGCCACTCGAGGGTGCCTGCGTTCCAGGGGTTGCGTTCGGACCTGGCCTTGCGCGCGTTGGGCCGGCAGACGTCGACGCACAGGACGAGCACGCCGGCAGCGATGACCAGCGCCCCGGCCGTGGACAGCAGGTTCAGCTCGTCGATGCCGGCAATCGACGGATAGGTGTACACGCGGCGCGGCATGCCGAGCAGGCCGGTGAGATGCATCGGCAGGAACGTAATATTGAAGCCGGCAAACAGCAGCCAGAACGCGATGCGGCCCATGCGGTCCGAAAGGCGCCGGCCGGCCATGATCGGGTAGTAGTAGTACACGCCGCCGATCACGGGCATTAGCATGCCGCCTATCAGCACGTAATGCAGGTGCGCCACGACGAAGTACGAATCGTGCGCCTGCACATCGAACGGCACGAGCGCGACCATCATGCCCGTGAGGCCACCCAGGACGAACAGCGCGAATGCACCGACCATGTACAGCATCGGCACGGAATTCACGAAGCGCCCGCAGTAGACCGTGGCGACGAGTGCGATGATCGAAATCGCCGTCGGGATGGCGACGAGTTCCGACGCTGCGGAGAAAAAAGCCAGCGACACGGACGGCAGGCCTGTCACGTACATGTGATGCACCCACAGCCCGAAGCTCAGGAACGCCACCGACACGGCAGAGAGCACGAGCCAGCGGTAGCCGATGACGGGGCGCCGGGCGAAAGTGGGCACGATCATCGCGGCTAGTGCCAGCGACGGCAGGAAAATGATGTACACCTCCGGGTGCCCGAAGATCCAGAACAGGTGCTGCCACAGGAGCGCATCGCCGCCGCGCCCGGCATCGAAGAACGGCCAGTCGAACGCTCGCTCGACCTCGAGCATGATGTCGCCCACGATGAGCGGCGGAAACGCGAGCAGGATCATGATGCCGACGATCAGCGCGTACCACGCGTACAGCGGCATCAGGCCGAGCGTCATCCCCGGCGGCCTGCACTTGAGCACCGCGACGATCAGCTCGACCGCCGCCGCGATGGACGCGATCTCGATGAAACTCAATCCGAGCAGCCAGATGTCCGCGCCGATGCCGTCCATGTAATCGCTCGTGAGGGGCGGGTACATGAACCAGCCGCCGGACGGGGCCGCGCCGAAGAGTATCGAGCCGCAGACGAACACCCCGCCGACCAGGAAGCAGAAGTAGCCGTACGCCGACAGCCGCGGAAACGGCAGGTCGCGCGCGGCGAGCATCTGCGGCAGGAGCAGGATCGCGAAGGCGTCGAACAACGGCACCGCCACGAGGAACATCATGATCGAGCCGTGCATCGTGAACGCCTGGTTGTAGAAATCCGCGGACAGGAAGTCGTTGCCGGGGAAAGCCAGCTGCAGCCGCATCAGGATCGCGAGCGCCCCGCCGAAGAGCAGGAAGGCCCCGGCGGTGGAGGCGCTCGGCATTCTCTTGCTGCCGCAGATGCTCGCCGCGCGCGACCTGCCCTTCCCGCGACTCTCGGCCTACGCGTTCTGGGCGTACTTCGTCGGCGGTCTCGCCTTCTTCTGCTCGCTCTTTTTCGGTCTCGCGCCGAACGGCGGCTGGTTCATGTACCCGCCGCTGACGAGCGCTGCGCATTCGCCGGGCATCAACGCCGACTTCTGGCTTTTAGGTATTGGCTTCATCGAAATATCGGCGAGCGCCGGCGCCGTCGAGATCATCGTCGGAGTCCTCAGGACGCGCGCGCCAGGCATG
>DASUOE010000282.1:0-31529 GCA_036276805.1 Woeseiaceae bacterium
ACGTAGACGACGGGGAAGTGAAGCGCTACCGGGAATTCCACAGCCTGCCCGGGATCGAGATCGACTCGCTGGCAGCGACCGACTTCGTCAAGTCGGTGTTCGAATGGAACCTGCCCCCGTGGCGCTTTCGAGAGGTGGGCAAGCCTGGGTTCTTCCTCGGGCACGTCCGCACCGCGCTGTTCGCAGGGCACGTCATCGCCGATCCCGGCGAGGCGTTCGAACGGAACGTCTCGACCGTCGGGGCGCAGGTCGACCTGAGCTTCACGCTCGGTCACCGGCTGCCGATGACGTTGTCGCTCGGCTATGCGGTCGGGATGGAGGAGGGCAGCCGCCTCGACGACGAGGTGATCCTGTCCCTGAAGATCCTCTGAGTCGGCCTGTGCCAGGCGGGCGGCGTCGGGCAGAATAGCACCAAGGTCCGACACGGAGAGACAAGGCATGTCGCCGCCGTTGCTGCTTGCGGCGCCCGTAGGCTTGCTGCCGGTGCTCCTGTTCCTGGTGGCGCTGCTCTGGCTCGACAGCTACAAGCTCGTCAATGTCCGCACGGTGCTCGCCGTGATTGCCGGGGGTGGCCTGGCGGCGGTCGCCGCCTGGTTCGTGAACGGCTGGCTGCTCCAAGAGGTGGTCGGCGACTACCGGGCGTTCACGCGGTACGTCGCGCCGCTCTCCGAGGAGCTGCTGAAGGCTCTGATCGTCGTTTACCTGTTTCATACGGCCCGCATCGGCTTCCTCGTGGACGGAGCTATCATGGGCTTCGCCGTCGGCGCCGGATTCGCTTTCGCGGAAAACCTGTACTACCTGTCGACGCTGGCGGACGGCCACCTCGGTATCTGGATCGTGCGCGGTTTCGGTACGGCCATCATGCACGGCGGCGTCGCGGCCATATTCGCGGTTCTGGCACAGGCGCTGACGGAACGCCAGATGAAAGCGAACCTGCTGCGCTACCTGCCGGGCCTGCTGGTCGCGGCGGGGCTGCACTCGGTGTTCAATCATTTCATACTGCCGCCGATCCTCATGACGGCCGCCGTACTCGTGGTCCTGCCGCCGATCCTGTACCTGGTTTTCCAGCAGAGCGCAGCGCACCTGCACGAGTGGCTGGAGCTCGACTTCGACGCCGATGCAGAGCTGCTGCAGCAGATCACTTCCGGGGAGTTCCCGGAGACCCGTGTCGGCCGTTTCCTGAACGATCTGCGCGCCAAGTTCGAGGGCCCCGTCGTCGTGGACATGCTCTGTTACCTGCGGCTCTACACCGAACTGGCGCTCCGCGCGAAGGGTGTCCTGATGATGCGGGAAAACGGCCTGAACGTGCCGGTGGGTGAGCGCACCCGCGAGAAGTTCACCGAGCTCGAATACCTCGAGAACAGCATTGGCAGGACCGGCATCCTCGCAATGCGGCCGTTCCTGCACATGACCCGCAAGGATCTCTGGCAGCTGAACGTGCTGGAGTGAGCGCGCGCGGCGGCACTGCATTGTGAAGCGCCCGCCGGCCCGTCACGACTCCTCGCGCGTCACCCAGAACTTGCCGGCGTGTCTGCGCAGGAAGTGCTCTGCACCGTCGCCTTCGAGCATCGCAAGCGTGCAGAGCGTTCCCGCCTGTATGCACGAGTCGGCCGCGACGGTGACGGACGCCGGAGCGCCCCGGACCGGCCAGCCGGTGCGGGGGTCGAGAATGTGGCCGAAACGCTGCCCCTCGCTGAGCACGAACCGCCGCGTATCGCCGCTCGTCGCGAGCGCACCTGCCTCGAGGCGTATGAGCTTCTCCGGCGATTGCCGGACGCCGCGGAGTGACTCGATGCCGACGTGCCAGGCCTTCCGCCGCTGCGGTACACGAGTCACTGCAAGATCGCCGCCGAAATTCACGAGGCAGGCATACTCCGAGACGTCGCGGAGACATGCCACCGCCCGGTCCACGGCGTATTCCTTGCCGATCCCGCCGAGGTCGATTTCCATGCCGGCAGGAATCACCAGGACCGGCGGCTGCCAGGTTGCGCGATGCCAGCCGACGAGTGACAGCACGGCCCGCACCCGGTCGTGCGCCGGCACCAGGCTGCCGGTGTCGAACCTCCAGACCCTGCGCAGGGCTCCTGAGGTGATATCGAAGCGCCCTCCGCTCAGCGAATGCAGCGTAGCAGCGAAACCGAGCAGCCTCGAAGTTTCTTCATCGACCTCCACCGGCTCACCCGCCGCCGAGTTGATCCTCGCGACAATATTGCCCCCGAGGTAGCGGCTGTACTTGTCCTCGATCCGCCAGGCCTCGGTGGCCGCGAGGCCCACGAGGTCGAACGCTTCGCTGCCGGAGGTGCATTCGACGAGGACCTCACAGGGGCTGCCCATCGCGAAGAATCGCCCGCACCACCCGCCCTCCACGGTCGGCGAAAGGTCGACGCGGCGTTCGCGCTCCCCGCTGTTCTCCACGAGGTGCGCTGCCCGCATGCTCAGAACCGGTAGCTGAACTGCGCGATGACGGCGTCGAGGTCGGGATACACATCTGCTGCGGATTGCCCCCCGACGAGCATGTCGGCCGGGACGTCGCCGCGCTGCTGGTACCACTCGAGGCGGACGCTCATTTCATGGTCACCGCGCATCCGCCAACCGTATTTCACGCCAGCGGTCAGCGCCTGGAAACGGCCGAGTCGATAATCGCTGGAGGCAAAGGCGGGAATCGGTATGCCCGCCGGCAGGCTGGGGCTGTAGAAACTGGCTTCCGTCTGCGCGTAAAAGCGCAGGTGCGGTTCGAGGTAACTTGCGGTGCCCACCGGCCAACGCAGGTGCGTATCCACGGTATGGGAGTCGATGTCCCAGTCGTCCGTCATGTAGCGGTAGGAAACGTCCAGCACCTTGCCATTCATGTAGTGCCGCACCTGGCCGTAAAGACTTTGCTTGCTCCGCTCTTCCGGCCGGCCCTCGTAGAGGAATGCGTGCGACGGACCGACGACCTCCGGGGTCACCGCGCGGGGCAGCGTGACGCCGGTTTCCGGGTCGACAACGCTGAGGACCTTGTACGGATCGGTCAGATAGCCGGAGGCGTCGCTCCACGAATAGTTGACCTGCACCAGTGTGTTACGGGAGATCACCTGCGTCAGGCCGAAGACGACGTCGACTACCTCCTTGGACTCTGCGCCGCGCCGGTTCGACAGGTCCCCGACGTCGAGCATCGGGGACAGTTCGAGCGGCGTACCTCCCACCGGGTCGATCTCGTCGCGCGCAATTGCCAGCGCCGCCGACAGCGTCGTATTCCGGTCGTTGAAGTCGCGCGCAAACTGCGTGTTGAAGCCGGCATGCGTGTAGTCGTATTCGCTCGAAGCGCTGACGCCGACGCCGAACGTATTCAACCGCCCAAGCGGCTGTTTCCACCCGGCGGTCAGCGCGTATCGCGTGTCGAGAAAGGTGTCGTCGAGCGGCAGTCCGCCGGGCGCAATGTCGTAAGCTGCATTGCCGGACGGGCGGGTGAAGGTCTGCGCTTCGCCGATGCGAATGGCGCCGTTCGGCGTCGCCCCGGTCAGCGCGTCCACCGTCAGCCCGAGCGAAAGGCTGCGGTCGTCGGTGAATTGCCGGTTGGCGAGGACGTTCAGGCTCGCGTCCTGTACACGTCCGTCACTCTCACCGTAGTACAGCAACGCCGTATCGAAATCCCAGTCGTCCGCTTCCTCGGCAAGAACGGCGTTCGCGGCGGCCGTGCCGAGCAGCGTGCACGTCGCGGTAGCGAGCGTCGCCGACAGGCCGGAACCGTGCTGCTTCGTCATGGGCAGCCTAATTGCAGCCGCAGCCGCCGCCGCCGAATCCGCGGCCGCCGCTCGAGGCTTCCTTGCTGAAATAGATATGCTCGTCGAGCGCCGCTTCCACCGGATCCGGTGTCAACTGCATGTCGTCGCGTGCGAGCACGTCCCGGTCCCAGGCCGCCACGCCGAGGCCGGCACATCCGTCAAGCGCAGCGGCCAGCACCAGCGCGCTGGCTGCGCGCAGCATCCGTTCGTTCATGTCTATTCCCTGCCGAGCGCGGCCCGAATCGCCGCTTCGTACTCATCCTGTTGCAGCACCTTGAAACCCAGGTGCCGATCGACGATTCGGCCGTCCCGGTCCAGGAGAAACGAGCTCGGCATCGCGACCACTTCGAAGCGGCGCGCGAGTACCCGGTCGGCGTCGTAGTGCACTTCGAATTCCGGCGGGTGTTCGTCGAGAAACTTCAATGCGGCTTCGCGGTCGTTGTCGACGTTCACGGCCACGATGACCAGTCCATCGTCGGCGTACTTCGTCTGCATGTCGTTCATCCAGGGAAAAGAACTCCGGCAAGGAGCGCACCACGAGGCCCAGAAATCCACGAGTACGACCTTGCCGGAGTGCGGGGAGAGGGGATCGGCGGACGGCGTCGTGACGGCAGACGCCAGCGCGGCGGACGCGAGCACCGTGGCGAAAAGCGCGCGCGCGGCAAACTGGCGAATTCTGCTATGGGCCCAGAACCGGGCCGGACGGGTTTGCAGCACTGCGATCTTCCTTGGGAACGGTCTTGTTGCCACGTGAGAGGGTCGGCTGAAGGAAATCCTTCGCCGAGCGGCGTCTTTTTTTTCAGCGAAGGAATTGCCGGGGTGGCCGCTCAAACTACCGGAGAGCCTGCGCCCGGCTGCAGCTCGAATCATTGGAAGGCCATTGAATGGAATCCGCCATGGACACACCGGAGCTCAGTATCGTCATCCCCGTGTACGACGAGAGCGGCAATATTCTGCCGCTGGTCGAGGAAGTGCGCTCCGTGCTCGATCGGCGCCTGCGGTACGAGATCATTTTCGTCAATGACGGCAGCACGGACGGCACCGGGCGGGAAATCGAAACGCAGGTCGCGGCCCACGAGGTGGTGCGTTCAGTCCATCACCCCGTGAATTACGGGCAGAGCGCTGCCGTACGTACCGGCGTAGAGGCCGCGCGCAGCGCCACGATTGCCGTCATGGACGGCGACGGACAGAACGACCCGAAGGACATCCTGCGCTTGTACGGGCAGCTCCGCGCGGTCCGGTGCCTGCGCATGGTGATCGGCGAGCGGCAACGTCGCCAGGACGGTTGGCTGCGCCGCCTTTCCTCGCGCGTGGCCAACGCCGCGAGATCCCGGCTCCTCGGCGACGGCTTCCGCGACACCGGCTGCGGCATCAAGGTGTTCTACCGAAACGACTACCTTGGCTTGCCGGCCTTCAACCACATGCACCGCTTCCTGCCGGCGCTGATGCGGCGTAACGGCCGGGCGGTGTGGTCCATACCGGTGAACGACCGGCCACGCCGGTGCGGACGGTCGAAGTACGTGGTCAATAAGCGCCTGTGGGTGGGTATCGCCGATCTCCTCGGCGTGATGTGGCTGCAGAAGAGGCAGCTATGAACCGTGCCGTCCGCCATCGCCTGGCAGCTGTTCAGATTCCTCGGCCAGGTGTTCTTCTTCGGACGCCACCGATGTCCCCGAAGGATTTGCGCGGCAGCCGGCTCTAACGTGGGATGATTGCGGGCGGAGCAGGCAGGATTGGACACCGGCGTTTCGCAGATAGAGCGTGACCGGGAGCTGGCGGCGCGCGTGGCCGGCGGCGATGCGCGCGCGTTCGATGCCTTTTTCAGGGAATACTTCCCGCGACTCTACCGTTTTGCGCTGCCACGCGTCGGACAGGACCCCTCGCTCGCCGAGGAAGCCGTGCAACGGACCATGTGCATCGTCGTCCGGAAGATGGGCAGCTATCGCGGCGAAGCGCTCCTGTTCACTTGGCTGTGCCAGATCTGCCGCGGCGAGGCGGGCGCCGTCCGTCGCCAGTCCGGCGCGCAACGGCGGGTGGACGTGCCCCTGGACGACCATCCGGCGGTGCAGGCGGCGCTAGAGTCCGTGATGGGCGGCGATCAGGGGCCGGAGACGCAACGGTATCGCGACGAGGTGGCGGCTTTCGTGCGCTCCACGCTCGATCACCTGCCGGACAATTACGCGACGGCACTCGAGATGAAATACGTCAATGGCTGCACCGTCGCCGAAATCGCACACCGCCTGGGCGTCGGGGAGAAGGCCGCGGAATCGGTCTTGAGCCGGGCCCGGGCGGCATTCCGCGAAGGGTTCCGGTCCCTGTGGGACGTCGAACCCGGGTTCGCGGTGGACTAGCGAGGGCGAGCACATGAGCGAACAGGGCGAACGGGACCGGTTGAACGAGCGCGATGAAGCCGTGCTCGCGCGGCTATTGCGGCTCGGCGGCGCACGCACGCCGGTGCCCGGCGACGTCGAGGCCCGCGTGTACGAGCAGGTCAGGCGCGAATGGGAGGCGACGAACCCGCAGCCGGGCGAGGAACGGGTCTTCGCCGAGGTGCGTCGGGAATGGCGCCGCAGTGGCCGGCGCGGGCGCCTGTTGCTGCCGTTGGCGCTTGCGGCGGCGGCGATTGCGGCGGTTGGCTTGTGGCTGCGACCGCTCCCGGTTGCGCCGCTCGCTCCGGCAGTCGCGGCCCACGTGGAGCGCGGAATCGGCGGTGCTGCGGTGGCGGGCGGTGAATTGCACGTGGGCGACCGGGTGCGTACGGCACGAGGCGAGGGCCTGAGCCTGCGACTCGCGGACGGCCAATCGTTGCGCCTGGACGAGAATACGGCCGTCACGTTCCTGGCGACGCACCGTATCGCTCTCGACGGCGGGCGGCTCTATGCCGACAGCGGCGATCACGTGTACCGCGATCGCGGCCTGGTGGTGGAGACGGCGCTCGGCCATGTGCGGGACGTCGGCACGCAGTTCGCGGTTGAGACAGAGGCGGGCGAACTGCGCATCGCGGTGCGCGAGGGCCGTGTCGACGTGGAGTCCGCGGGGCACACGGCCATTGCGGTTGCCGGCGAGCGCCTGCGGATTTCCGGCAGGTTCACGCCGGTCGTGGAGAAGCTCGCGCCGTACGATCCATGGTGGGACTGGACGGCGGCCCTCGCACCGTCTTTCGACGCGACGGACGGGTCGGTGCTGGACGTCTTGCGGTGGGCGGCTCGCGAGACCGGGCGTGAACTGGTTTTCGAGGACGATGAGTTGCGGCTGGCCGCCATGCGCATCGACCTGCACGGGCCGGTCGCTGATTTTCAGCCGCTCGAGGCGGCGGAGTCGGTACTCGCGACGACCCGGTTCCGGTATCGCATCGAAGCGGAGCGCATCGTAATAGAACGCTGAGTGTCCGCCGAACGTTGTCACGAAACCCGCCGTTGGCGGGTGCCGCATCGTGGCCTAAGATCGGATCGATGCGACACATCCTGCCGGTCCTGGCCGTGCTGCTGCTGGCAGGCGCGGCGTGCCCGTCGCCTGCGCTGCCAGCCGCTCCGGGCGAGCGCCTGTCGGACTTCATCGACCGGCTGAACGCACGAGGCTCGAAAATCGTCTACTCGACCGACCTCGTCACTCCCGCCATGCGTGTAACCGCGCAGCCGCAAGGTAAGACTCCGGCCGAGCAGCTCGCGAACGTGCTTGCGCCGTTCGATCTGGCCGTACGGCCCGGCCCGTCCGGCAGTCTCCTGGTCGTACGCGACCCGTCCGCCGACGGGCCGACGAGCACACCCACGGATGCAACGTCGGGAACGCCCGAGCCCCCGTTGCCGGAGATCGTCGTCACCTCCAGCCTGCACCGGCTGGAGTATACCCAGCCGGTCACGCATACCTATCTCGACAGGGATCTTGCCACCCGCATACCTGCGGTTGCGGAAGAGGCGGTGCGGCTGACGGACCGCCTGCCCGGCACGGCGAGCGGCGGCGTGTCGACGCGCAACCACGTCCGTGGCGGCGAGGCAAACGAAGTCCTGTTCCTGCTCGACGGTTTGCGCCTGTACGAGCCGTATCACATGAAGGACTTCCAGGCGATAGCCACTGTCGTCAATGCGAGCGCCATCGACGGCATCGACTTCTTCACCGGGGCGTTCCCGGCGCGCTTCGGCGACCGCATGAGCGGCGTCATGAGCATCGACCTCCGGCAGCCAAGCGAATCGCTCGCAACGGAACTGTCGCTGAGTTTTTTCAATACGTCCGCGCTTTCGCTCGGCACTTTCGGCGCGGCAGAGGAGGGCGACTGGCTCGTTTCCGCCCGACGCGGCAACATGGACGTCATCGTCGACGTGATGGAACCGGAGTACGGGAGCCCGAAGTACCACGACATCGTCGGCCGAATCGGCTGGTCATTTGGCCCGCACGCAGCGCTTTCCGGAAACCTGCTGTACTCCAGGGACAAGCTGTCCCTTTTCGATCCCGATCGCGGCGAAGCGGCCTCGGCGGATTACAAGAACGAAGTCTACTGGCTGAAGTGGGGCGCGGAGTGGTCGGATAAGCTTGCGAGCGACACGATCGTCGCGTACAGCGATATCACCAATCGTCGCCAGGCAAGCCTCGAACTGCCCGGGATAGTCAACGGCGAGCTCACGGACGACCGGGAGTTTCGCGTGCTCGAGCTGCGCCAGGACTGGGAGTGGCTCGCGGCGCCGAACTGGCTGTTGCGTGCCGGCGCCGATTTGAAGCGCCTCGACGCGACCTACCGGGTGCAGTCGCAACAGTCGGTCAGTGCCCCCTTCGATGCAATCCTCGACAACCGGCCCCATACCGAACGCGTTTTCGATGTTTCGCCCTCGGGTGCGCAGTATGCCGCGTACCTGGAAGGGCGCTGGCGTCCGGCGGAGCGCGTCGCGCTGGAGGCTGGCGTGCGCTGGGACCAGCAAACCTACACCACGGCAGAGGACGACACGCAGGTGAGCCCGCGCCTCGCGCTCTTGTTCCGGCCGCTCGCCGCGACGGAGCTGCGCATCGGTTGGGGCCGCCACTACCAGGCGCAGGAAATCAACGAACTGCAGCTGAGCGACGGCGTCGGCGATTACTACCCGGCACAGCGGGCGGAGCATTTCGTCGGCAGCGTGCAGCAGAGCTTCCCGAACGACCTGCGACTCGAGATCTCCGCGTACCGGAAGAAGTTCGGCAGCCTGCGGCCGCGTTTCGAGAACGTGTTCAACACGCTGACGCTCGTACCGGAGCTGCAGTTCGACCGCGTCCGCATCGCGCCGCTGACGGCGGAGGCGGTCGGTGCGGAGCTCTTGGTCTCACGGGGTGGTGCCGGCGAGTCATTGTTCTGGTGGCTGGGCTATGCCTGGTCGAGCGCGGAGGACGAGACGGCGGCGGGCAGCGTGCCGCGCAGCTGGGACCAGGTGCACACGGCCAAGGGCGGCGTCAGCTGGCGCTGGGGCGACTGGAACTTCAGCGGCGCGGCGGAGTACCACAGCGGCTGGCCGCAGACGGATCTCGGCGGCGAACTGATGTCGGGTCCAGGCGGCGATTCGCTGGTCCTCGACGTGGGCGACCGCAACGCCGATGCGTTCGCGTCATTCCACATCCTGGACGTGCGTGTCAGCCGCGATTTCCGGCTGGCGCGCGGCAGCCTCACGACGTTTCTCGAAATCAGCAACCTGTACGATCGCGCCAACCCCTGCTGTACGGAGTATTCCCTCGCCAGCGACGGCAG
Source organism: Woeseiaceae bacterium (assembly GCA_036276805.1). GTDB lineage: Bacteria > Pseudomonadota > Gammaproteobacteria > Steroidobacterales > Woeseiaceae > UBA1847. Next base: position 9,469 of record DASUOE010000282.1, read on the forward strand.
CCTGGCGGCGAAGCAGGGACACTGGCTGCCGCTCGTGCCGTCGCTCGGGGTCGTCTGGCGCTTCTGAGCCGGCCGTAGCTCACAGCCGGAACCACAGCCGTGCAGCATCGATGCGGCCGGCCGGGACCACGCCCTGCGCCTGCAGGGCGCCGGCGGCGCGTTCGAGGGCGGCGGCCGGACAGCGGTAGCCGCGCGCCCAGCGCACGTGCGCAAGCCAGCGGTCGACGTCCTCGCCCCTCAGTCCGAAAGTCTCCGCCACCAGCGGCGCCGTCGACTTGCGGCGCTTCACGTTGACTGCGGCCCTGGCGGCGACGTCGAGCACCGCGCGAACTTCACGGTTGCGCCGCTCGAGCACGTCGCGCCGGCCTGAGACCACGAATGCCGGCCACGGCACCTCGCGTTCGCCGACGCGCCGGAACTCGCCGGCATCGACGAGCGGCTGCGTCATGTGCCGCTCCCAGAAGAAAACGTCCGCGCGTCCGCGGGCCAGTGCCTCGCGCGCACCGTCGAGCCCGTTGACGACGACGAACTCCATGCCGTCGGTCGGCCAGCCGCGCTCGGCGGCGTCCACGATAGGGATGAGGTGCGAGCCGGAACCGTAGCGGCTGATCGCGATGCGGCGCCCGCGGGTGTCGCGCACGTCGTCGAAGTTGCTCTGCGCAGCGACGTGTATGCCCCACACGAGCGGCGAGGCGACCCATACCTTAGCGATCCGGTTCCGGTCGTGGTTCAGGATGTCGGCCACGGCGCCTTCTGTCAGCACCACGGCGAGGTCAAGTTCGTTGTCGCGCAGTGCGCGCGTCAGTTCGCCGGAGCCGGCGGAGTATTCACGCCAGGCGACCTCGACCCCCGTGCCCGCGAACGCGCCCGCATCCGCGGCCAGGCGCCACGGCAGGTTGAAGTGCTCCGGGACGCCGCCAATCCTGATCACTTCCGCCATTGTGCCTCCCTGGTTGCGTTGTCTGCGAGGATAACCCGGGAGCGCGGCGGGCACTTCCTTGGCGCACGGACGTCGTGAACCGGGATCTTACGAACGCATGGCCATGCACTGCGGCGATTGGTATTGTCGATTCCCGAGCCTGGTTACCGAGTCTGACCGTGCGGGCGAACCCGTCTTGAGTCCCGGCACACGCTACACGCTGCGCATGTCGCTGTGCGTCGCACTCGGCGGATTCCTCATGGGATTCGATGCCTCGGTTATCGCGGGTGTCGTGACGTTCATCGAGCCCCGTTTCCAACTGGACAGGATCGAGCTCGGCTGGGCCGTGGCGTCGCTGACGCTCACGGCGACGATCGCAATGCTCTGCGCCGGGCCGCTAAGCGACCGCGTCGGGCGACGCCCGGTCCTGCAGATCGCCGGTCTGTTGTTCGCGGTGTCGGGCATTCTTTCCGCGCTGGCGCCGACCTTCCTGTGGCTGGTCGTGGCCAGGATGATCGGCGGCCTTGGCGTCGGCGCTGCGCTGATCACCGCGCCGATGTACATCGCCGAGATCTCGCCGGCGCCGCTGCGCGGGCGCATGGTGTCGATCAACCAGCTCAACATCGTGGTCGGCATCTCGCTCGCGTTCTTCAGCAACTACCTGATCCTGAAGCTCGGCCAGGTCGACGAAGGCCTGCTCGCGCCCTACGTCCGCGGTGACGCGGCCTGGCGCTGGATGCTCGGCATCGAGACGCTGCCGGCGCTCGTCTTCCTGCTGGCGCTTGTCTTCGTGCCGGAGAGCCCCCGCTGGCTCGTCATGCACGGACGCGAGGACGAGGCGCGCCGGATCCTTGCGAGGGCGGGGAACGCGGCGCAGGCGGACGTCGACATCGGCGCGGTTCTGGCGTCGATCGCGGAGCAGGCGCGCCGTGCGGACACGCCGTTGTCCGAGCTGTTCGCCCCGTCGATGCGGCTCGTGCTTACGATCGGCGTGGTGATGGCGGTGTTGCAGCAAATCACCGGCATCAACGCGGTGTTCTTCTATGCGCCGATGATCTTCGAGCAGTCCGGCATTGGAACGGACGCAGCCTTCATGCAGGCAGCCCTCGTCGGGCTAACGAACCTCGTGTTCACCGTGCTCGCGATCCTGCTCATCGATCGCGTCGGGCGCCGGCCGCTCCTGTTCGCAGGCCTGACCGGGGTAGCGGCCAGCCTGTTCCTGCTCGCGTGGGGTTTCGCCGGCGCGAGCTACGCCGTGGCCCCGGCGGCGCTCGCAGGCCTGCCGGAGGGCGTCGACGCGGACGTTCTCGCGGCACTCGCCGGCCAGGCGTTTGCCGACGACGTCGCCTTTCGCGAAGCGGTCGTCGGCGTGCTAGGGCTCGAAACCTGGCAAATGCACAAGGCTGCAATCGTGGCCGCGGCGATCGACATCGACTCAGGGGTCGTGCTGGGGGGCGTGCTGGGCTTCGTCGCGAGCTTCGCAGTCTCGCTCGGGCCGGTCATGTGGGTGCTGTTCTCGGAACTCTTCCCGAACCGCCTGCGCGGCCTCGCGGTGTCGGTGTGCGGGCTCCTGAACTCGGCGACGAGCTTCGTGGTGCAGCTCGTGTTTCCCTGGGAGCTCGAGAACTTCGGCAACGCGGCGACGTTTCTGATCTATGGCATATTCGCAGCCGTGGGCCTGCTGCTCGTGTTCCGGTTACTCCCGGAAACGAACGGCCGCAGCCTCGAGGAACTCGAAACGGAACTCGTCGGGAGACGGTTGGCATGAACAAAGGTCTCGCCCTGGTACTGGCAGCGGTGCTCGCCGCGGGCAGCAGCAACGGCGGCGGCCAGGATCCTGCCGAGCCCACGCCCGGCACCGGTACCGGCCCGCGGGTCACCCTGGAGCGGGTCGGCGCCGGCTGGACCCTCGTGCGCGACGGCGTGCCGTACCGGCCGGAGGGCGCGGGCCTGAGCGGCGGCGACGCGGCGCTGCTCGCCGCGCACGGCGGCAACTCGTACCGCACCTGGAGCATCGGCTCCGACGTTGCCGACGCGCGCCGCCAGCTCGACCGTGCGCATGCACTCGGACTGACGGTCGCGATGTGCCTCGAAGTCGGCAAGGAACGTCACGGTTTCGACTACGACGATGCGGGCGCCGTTGCGGCCCAGCTCGCGCGCTTGCGCGCGGAGGTGACGGCGCTGAAAGATCACCCGGCACTGCTGGCGTGGATCATCGGCAACGAGCCGAATCTCGAGTTCCGGAACCCGAAAGTGTTCGATGCCATCGACGGGATTTCGCAGATGATCCATGCGGTCGACGGCCGCCACCCGACGACCACGGCGCTCGCGGGATTCAGCGCCGAACTCGCCGGCCTCATCGAAACGCGGGCGCCCGACCTCGACTTCGTCAGCGTGCAGTTCTATGGCGGGCTCGTCGTGCTGCCCGGGATGCTTGCTGACATCGGCTGGGACAAGCCGGTCATGGTGACGGAGTGGGGCACGGTCGGGCACTGGGAGATGCCGCTGACGAGCTGGGGCGCGCCGATCGAGCTCGACAGCAGCGCCAAGGCGGACTTTTATCGGGAGAGCTACGAGAAGGCCATCGCGGCGATGCCCGGTCAGGTCATCGGCTCATACGCGTTCCTCTGGGGCCAGAAACAGGAGCGGACGCCCACATGGTACGGCATGTTCCTCGCCGACGGATCGGAGACCGAGGCCGTCGACGTCATGCACTATCTCTGGACGGGCGCCTGGCCGGAGAATCGCGCGCCGCGTGTGACGAATCTCCTGCTCGCTTCGCGAAGCGCCGGGCAGGACGTGACGCTCGCGCCGGGCACGGAAGTCGTGGCCGGTGTCGATGCGTCGGACCCGGACGCGGATTCGCTCGATTTCGAATGGCTGGTCATGCGCGAAAGCACTGCAACGAGCACGGGCGGCGATCCGGAGGCAGTGCCCGAGGCTTTCCCGGGACTCGTCACGGACACCGGCAACGGCAGCGCCGCGGTGACGGCGCCGGCTGAACCGGGCGCCTACCGGCTCTTCGTCTACGTGCGCGACGGTGAAGGCAACGCCGGCCACGCGAACCTGCCGTTCCAGGTCCCGGAGGAGCGGCGGTAACGCCGCGAATGTGACACGGGATCGGTCTTGTCGCGTTTGTGTCCTTCGCCTACCCCGCGGCTGGTACGGGAATTGCAGTGAATGTCGTACGCGCTCAATCCGGCGCGCGGCGGTGCCAAACGCCCGTTTTCTATATTGATTCGAGGGCGAACCGGCGCCGTCCAATCCATTCGAACGACATTCTGGAGCGTAATCATGAAGAGCGAAGAGCGTGATCGAAACAAGCCCGGCAAGCCGGGCGTCAACCCGAAGCAGGAACGCCGACCAGGCGACCAGGGCAACAAGCGTCCGGACGGCGATCCCGACCGCGACCGGCAGGGCAAAGGCGGCAATCTCGATCAGGACCGCGACCGCAACCGACAGGGACAAGGCGGCAATCCGGACCGCGATCGCAACCGTGAGAACGAGCAAAGACGGTAAAGATTGGCCACGCGGTAAGAACATGCCGGGCTTTGCCCGGCATGTTTTTTTTTGCGCCGGCAGGTGTGCTGAGGGTTCGCCCGCGCAATTCCGGATACGGGGATTGCAAGGCTTACGCGCCGTGTAAACTCGTCCGCTCGCAGGGAGCGGCGTGTGCCGGCCGAGCCGTTCGCCTGGCTCAGAGCCCCGAGCCGTCGGCCGAATAGATGACCCAGATCTTCCTGTAGCCGTCGGTCTCCCAGACGCCCGTCCATTCCTTCGGGATCGTGACGGCCTCGCCGGCCTCTATCTCGGTGACGGTGCCGTCCGACGACGTAAGCGTCACGCCGCCTTCGAGGAAGTACATGAATTCATCGACGCCGTAGGGCTCCGTGACTTCGAAGCGGCTCTTGCCGGATTCGTACATGCCCGAGGCAAACTTGCCGTCGCTGCTCTTCAGCGTGGTCGTATCGAGCACCGTATAACCCTCGCCCGGGGTGCGGATCGTGTTGTCGCGCTCGAAGATCGCGCCCTGCATGTCGGCTGCCGTGATTTCCGCCGGGTGCACGGCCTTGTCGTCCGATGCCACGACGTAGCCAGCGAGAAACGTGCCGATGGCAAGCGCTGCGATTGCAAGTCTGTTCATGAGTGATCTCCCGGGTATCAGATAAAGGCGATGAGCAGATAGCCGACGATGGTAATCGCCGCGGCGATCAGTGCATACGGAAACTGGGTGAGTGCGTGTTGCAGCGGCGTGCAGCCGGTGGCCTGGGCCGTCAGGACCGTGGCGTCGGAGTAGAAGCAGGCATGGCTGCCGAAGGTGCTGGCCGAGAGCGTTGCGCCGATGACGACCGTCATGTCCGCGCCGAGGTTCTGGGCGAGGGCCGTAACGATCGGCAGGATGATGACGAACACGCCCCAGTTCGAGCCGGTCATGAACGACACGAGGCCCATGGTGGTGAAGACGATGACGGGCAGGAGTTCCGGCGTCAGGAGCGGCTGCATCGACTCGACGACATAGGTCGGCAACCCGAGCGCATCGTTCACGTCCTTCAGGATGAATGCGGCCACCAGCACGCCGAGCGGTTCGATCATCGTTTTGAAGCCGTCGATGACGGCATCGAATGTCTCGTTCAGGTCGAGCAGGCCGAGCGCCATGACGAGGGCCACGAACCCGAACAGCGTGACGTAGACGCCGTTCAGGAACTCGTTGTCCAGCCAGAGCGTGACGAGAACGAGCGAAAGCATCGGCAGGACGAACAGGCTCATTCGCGGCGTGATGCCGGGCTTCGGCTGGATGGAACGGTTCGCGACTTCGATGTGCGCCGCCTCCGGCGGCACGGTCTGCCCGAGCTCCCGCGCGCGGCGTTCGGCTTTCTTCATCGACCCGAGGTCGGGGATGACGCCGGCGACGACCACCGGCACCAGGAACACCGCGACCCAGGCGTACAGCATGTACGGGATCGCGCTGATGTACACGTCGAGGCCCTGGCCCTCGGGCGCGAGCCCGTTCGCGACCAGGAGCCCGCCGAAAAACGCGCCCCAGGTCGAGAACGGGATGATGACGCTGACGGGCGCCGCCGTGGAGTCGACGACGTACGCGAGCTTCTCGCGCGACACGCGAAACTTGTCGGTCAGCTCACGCATCGCGGAGCCGACTGCGAGCGAGTTCAGGTAGTCGTCGACGAACATGACGAGGCCGAGGCCCCAGGTGGCGAGGAGCGCGCTCTTCGCCGAGCGCACGACCCTGGCGAGGCGCGCCGTGAAGGCCGCGGTGGCGCCCGTCCGGATGAGCAGTGCGATGAGGCTGCCCATGAACCCGCAGACGAGGATCACCCACGCTACGTCCTCGTCGGTCATGACTCGCAACGAGGTCTCGGCGAAACCGCCGATGAACTGCCAGCCGTGCAGCATCACGAGGCCGAGCAGCGCGCCGGAAACCAGCGACTCGATGGGCCGGCGTGTCCAGAGGGCGAGAACGAAAACGAGCAGGGTGGGAACGAGCGAGAAGAACGTCGGCGATGGTTCCATGGTCACCCGGCGGCGTCAGGAAAGCTGGAATTGTTCATCGACCGCGCGGCGGGCGGCGTCGATCGCGCCGTCGACGTAGGCATAGGCCGAAGCGTCGGAGTTCGCTATCGAGATGCGGCCGATCGGCGCACGCCCGGCAACGTGCGGCCCGACGTGCCGCCCGTACTCCGGCGGGTCGGAATAATCGTTGTACTCGTACGCATAGCCGTGCGGCCAGCGGTTCACCGTGATCGCGGCAATGTCGCGCGCTGCATCGAAGCCGCCGGGGGCGAGCGCCCCCTCGAGCTCTGCGAGAATGCCGCTTTCGAAGTCGCCCCAGGTCATCTCGTACAGGCGGCGCCGCCCGAGGCGGTGCTGCTCGCGGGCGGAGAGCCCGCGGTCCGGGACGGTCGGCACGAACGTCCCGTGGATGACGGTCGGCTGGTCCGGCCGGCTCGTGAAGTCGTACCCGCCCATGCTCACCGGAAAGTCGAGGCCGAAGGAATGCATGAGCTCGGGCTGCGGGACGTCGACGTGGTGGATGCCGAGTTCGGCGAATGCGCGCCAGTTCCGCACCGCGACGCTCACGTAGACGAGCGGCACCTTTGTGGCATAGGCGATGGCTTCCGCCTGCGTCGCGGGCAGCTCGGGGCAGATGCTCGGGATGATGTTGTTGTAGCAGGCGAGGACCGCGTGACGGCCGCGCACGCGGTACGGCTTGCCGGCGCGCACGTAGGTCACGTCGACCGCCGCACTGCCGGGCGCATGCCGGACGTCGACGGCCGTGCACTCGAGGCGTATGCGGCAGGCGGCGCCGTCGGCGTCGAGCGCGCCGTAGTCGACGCGCGCCGTGACGAGATCCTCCATGGACTCGCCGGGGACCGCGGCGGGCACGAGCTGGCGAACCAGAGCACGGGTAACGCCCGCGTTGCCGTCCGGGAAGTGGAAGATGTACGGCTCTTCCCCGTGCGCATCGCCTTCCGGCGCGGCGAGCCCCAGGCGTCGCGTGCCGGGCATGCCCCGGCGCCAGGCCTCCAGCGTCGAGAGCCCGTCCCAGCCAACGCCCCACAGGCCGCGCACGTTGTCCCGGTACAGCAGGTACACGCTCTCCGGCACGCCCGCCCGCTCAAGCAGGAAATCGCGGTAGCTCGTTCGCCTGAGGCAGGCTTCGAGCGCGGCCCCGGACAGCTCGGGAACCAGGTTTTTATCGCCGGTGAGGAGCGCTTTCAGCGCGTCACGGTCCGCCGCCGGCAGCGGCATGCGGTCAATGGTCGCCGTGTCCGCCCGGATGCCGCCGCGGCGCAGCCCGGTCACCGTGACGTCGCGGCCGTACCGGGCCGCACTGAACCACATGCCGGTGCCGAGGCCGCGCTCTTCGTACCAGCGCTGGTCGAAGTAGTCGTAGAAGCGCCGCGTGTCGATCCCGACGTCGACGAGCAGCTGGCGTGCCGCGCGGGAATAGCTCGATGGCCCGTCCAGCGACTGGCTGCCGCCGTAACCGATCAGCGTACGCCCATCGACGACGAATTCGTTGCGCTTTGCATGGCCGCCGAAATCGTCATGGTTGTCGAGCACGAGTACGGTCGCGTCGTTGCCGGCCCGCTGGCGGAACAGGAACGCGGCGGCGAGCCCGGAGATGCCGCCGCCGACCACGACCAGGTCGTACTCGCGGTCGGTGAGCGCATCGGGGCGCGGCCAGGTGGCGCCGGCCCAGGCCACGCTGTGCGCGACCTCGAACGAACCGGGATGGCTGCCGCGGAGGCCGGTGAGCAACGGCGGGTAGGGCGTATCCTTCGCGAGCTTCGCCAGGAGTTCGGCGGGCGACAGGCTCGCGCCGGCCGCAGTGCCGAGCGCGATGCCGTTCAGGAAATCACGGCGGGTTATGGACAGCCTGTCGGACATGGGGGCCCATTGGCGGCGCGCGGCCAGCGGCGCGCGGCCAGTCTAGCATGGCGGGCGCAGTGCGCACGCCGGACGGCGCGGGCCGGCACGGGCAATTGACGCGGCGCGATTCGCCCGTTATTTGTGCGGACTGTTGACGGCGCCGTCCGACGGCGGCGAGGAGCGCGCCGATGCGCGGAATAGTTCAGCTCGTCTGTTGCGTGTGCTTCGTCGCCTGCGCGCCATCCCGCGACGCTGGCCCCGATACGCTCGTCGACCCGGCACGGGTCGACGACGTCCTGGCGGGCTACGTCGAGCGCGGCGAACTGGTCGGCGTCTCGGCGCTCGTGTACGAGGACGGCGAAGAAGCGTACTTCGGCGCATTCGGCCTGGCGGATCGGCGAACCGGGCGGCCGATGGCCCGCGACACCTTGGCGCGCATCTTCTCGATGACGAAGCCGGTCACCGGCGTCACCCTGATGACCTTCTACGACGAGGGCCGTTTCGGGCTCGACGACCCGCTGTACGAATACCTGCCGGAGTACCGGGACGTACAGGTGTACGTGAGCGGCGACGGCGATGCAGCCGTGCTCGAGCCGCCGCGGCGCCCGATACTCGTGCGCGACATCCTGCGGCACACGGCCGGCTTCGCGAGCGGCGGCGAGGACCACTACGCCGGCCGGCGCATGCGCGACGCCCGCGCGGACGCACCGGAGAATACGCTGGCCGAGTTGTCGATGAGGCTCGCGACGGTCCCGCTGGCGGACCAGCCGGGCACCCGGTGGTGGTACGGGCCGTCCGTCGACGTTCAGGCGCGTCTCGTCGAAGTGCTGGCCGGCAAGCCCTACATCGAGGTACTGGAGACGCGGGTGCTGCAGCCGCTCGCGATGCGCGACACTGTCTACCTGCTCCGCGCGGACCAGGAAGGCCGCCTGATGGACCTCCACCAGCGACTTCCGGACGGCAGCTTCGTCCGCGCCATGGACCCGGGGCTCGCGGACTTCAACTCCGCCGAATGGCCACTGACGCCCGGCGGCTGGGGCCTCGTGTCCACGCTCGACGATTACCTGCGCTTCGCGCGCATGCTGCTGCAAGCCGGTGAACTCGACGGCGTGCGCATACTCGCGCCCGGAACCGTCGCGCTGATGACGACCGACGCACTGCCGGCCACGGTGCAGGACCGCGGCTGGCTGCCGAACAAGGGCCAGGTGGGGTTCGGCATCGACTTCGCGGTCCGCGTGGCGCCGCCCGCGAACGACGCGGAAGCCTCAGGCGCCGTCGGAGAGTTCTTCTGGGACGGCCTCGCGAATACGCTGTTCTGGGTAGACCCGGAGAACGACATCGCGGCAGTGCTGTTCAACCAGTACCTGCCCTGGGGCCAGACCGAGATCATGAAGGACTTCCGGGACGCGGTGTACTACCGCGATCCGGTCGCGTCAGCGCTCGTAAAGCCGGCGGCCGCACCCGACGCGCCGCGGCTGTCGCATTGACAGCCCTACCGACCATGCACTAGCTTGCCGGCAGATGGTGCTTCCGACGAGGAAGCTAAGAGGGAATCCGGTGTGAATCCGGAGTTGTGCCCGCAACTGTAAGCCGGGAGCTCGAGGCCCCGCGTGCCACCTGGACGATCCGTCCCGGGAAGGCCGCCGAGAGCGACGATCGGCAAGCCAGGAAACCTGCCATCGCGTCGTTCGTCCAGGGCCGGGTCAGCCCCGAGGACCGGAAGCTTCTTCCCGTGAAACGACAAGTCGGCGCGCCGCACTGCAGGCCAGTGACGCCGCAAGCGTTTCAATCAACGTGTCCGCGGTCGGCGGCCGGGCACCGGGAAGCAACCATGCGGAAACCTGCCTGTCTCACCGGTCTCGCGGGACTGGTGCTCGCCGTCTTCGCACACGCCGCCGAGCAGCCGGCCCAACCGCCACTCGAGCCGCCGGAGACCATCACGGTGTACGGCACGCGGCTCGACCAGCGCCTGACCGAAGTCGGTTCGAGCGTCTCGGTGATCACTGCCGAGGACATCGAGTCGCTGGGCGTCAATCTCGCCGTCGACGCCCTGGCCAGGGTGCCGGGCGTCACCGTTAACCAGAACGGCGCGTTCGGAGGCGTGGCATCGGTACGCGTCCGCGGCGCGGCGAGCGAGCAGACGCTGGTCCTGGTGGATGGCGTCGTGACGAACGACCCGTCCTCGCCCGGCGGCGGGTTCAACTTCGCGACGCTCGACGCCGCGAACATCGAGCGCATAGAGGTCCTGAAAGGGCCGCAGTCGACGTTATGGGGCAGCGACGCCATCGGCGGCGTCGTCAACATCGTGACAAAGCGGCCGGTGCCCGGCTTCGGCGGCAACGTGTTCCTGGAGGCGGGCTCGTTCGGCATGCTGCGCGGCGGCGGCGAGCTGTCCGTCGGCACAGAAGGCTACGATCTTCGCCTTTCCGCCGTGGATCACTCGACGGATGGCATCTCCAGGGCCGACGCAGCCAACGGCAATGACGAAGCAGACGCGTACGACGCCACGACCCTCAATCTGAACGGCGGAATGGCCGTCGGCGACGACGCCCGCCTCGGCGTCAACTTCCTCTGGGTCGACGCGGAAGCCGAATACGACAGTTTCGTCTTCGGCGCCGAGGGCAACGTGGGCGACGGCGACGAGTTCGTGGAATCCGGGGAGCTGACGGCGGATCTCACGTTCGACTTTTCGCTCCTCGATGGCCGCTTCGAGAACCGGTTGCTTGCCGGCTATGCCGAGATCGAGAGAGACAACTACACGAACGGTGCGTTCTCCTTCGGCAGCGAGGGCGAACGGAACCAGTACCGCTACCAGGGCACCGTGCGCATCGACGAGGCGAACGAGCTCGCCTTCGGCGCCGAGCGGGAGACGATCGTGACGCCCGACGGCGAGACGTCGCTCGACGGCCTGTTCGCGCTCTACGAGTGGCAGGCGCATGACGAGCTCACGCTGACCGCGGGCCTGCGCCGCGACGAGCACGAAGAGTTCGCCGGCGAGACGACGGGACGCTTTGCCCTCGCGTACAACCCCCACGAACTGCTCACGCTGCGCGCCAGCTGGGGCGAGGGCTTCAAGGCGCCGACGCTCTTCCAGGCGACATTCTTCTGCTGCGGCGCGACGGGGCCGAACCCGGACCTCGAGCCGGAGACCGCCGACGGCTGGGACGTCGGTGCGGAGTTCCGGACCGGAGACGGGCGCGGCCAGCTCGGCATCACCTGGTTCGACCAGGACACGTCGAACCTGATCGCTTTCGGCAACGGGAGCTACGAGAACGTCGCGAGGGCCTCGTCGAGCGGCCTTGAACTCACCGCATCCTACGCGCTGACGGAGTGGGTTGGCGTGGAGATCGACTACGCGTACATCGATGCCGAGGACGGCAGCGGCGAGCGGCTCGTGCGGGTGCCGGAGCACAGCGGCGACCTCATGCTGGTGCTCGACCCCGGCGGCCCGTTCTCGGGATCGGTGCTCCTCCGGTACAACGGTGAGGAAAGGGACCCGGGCGGGGAGGTCGATGCCTGGACCCGAGTAGACCTCGCCGGCCGCTACCGGCTGAACGCGGCCATCGAGCTGTTCGCGCGGGTCGAGAACCTGTTCGACGAGGAGTACCAGCAGGTCCTAGGCTACGGCACCCCGGGGCTGTCCGGCCACCTGGGTGCGCGACTGCGTTTCTGAGGCCTGTGCGGGGCGTGCGGCTCATCCTGGCGCTCGCCGGCTGCTTCGCCGGCCTGGCCTGTTTCGCGGTCGCCGCCGCCAGCCCGGCGACGCGCGTCGTGAGCCTCGACTACTGCGCCGACCAGTACGTCCTCGAGCTACTGCCGCGGGCGCACGTCCTCGCGCTCTCGCCCGACGCCGAGCAGGAATATGCCTACCTGCGGGAGCGCGCGGCGGGCCTGCCGAAGGTTCGCCCGGTCGCGGAAGACGTCATCGCGCTTGCACCCGGACTCGTCATCCGCTCCTACGGCGGCGGCCCGCAGGCGCTCGGTTTCTTCGAGCGTGCCGGTATCCCGGTCGTGCAGGTGCCGTATGCAGAAACCCTCGACGACGTCCGGGCGGCGGTGCGCGCCGTCGCGGACGGTCTCGGCGTTCCCGTTCGCGGGGCGGCGGTGGTCGCGGAAATGCAGGCGCGCCTCAACGCCGTCGCAGGCGCGGTCGACGACGTACGCAGTCGACCCGCCGCGCTCTACCTGACCGCGGGCGGCGCCGCCGGCGGCCCGGGAACCCTCATCGACGAGGTCCTCGCGGCGGCCGGTTATGCGAACTACGAATCGCGCCCGGGCTGGCACATGCTCTCGCTCGAGCGCCTCGTGCGGGCCGAGCCCGACGTCGTCGTCGCATCGTTCTTCGAGGGCGCCACGGGGATGACGGCCTACTGGAGCGCCGTGCGCCATCCGGTCGCGCGCCGGCGGCTCGAGGACCGGCCCGTGATCGCGCTGCCCGGCGCGCTGACGGCCTGCGGCGCGTGGTTCGTCGCCGATGCCGTGGAGATCCTCGCCGGTGCGCGCTGAGCGCCGGCGGCGGACGCGCGGCATGCCGGCGCTGGCGCTGAACCTCGGCCTGCTCGCGGCCGGCGTGCTGGCTCTCGGCGCCGCCTGCCTGCTCGGGTCCACGCCGCTGGACGCGCACCGCGTGCTCGCCGCATTTCTCGGGCAGGCGAGCGTCGCCGACGCCATCGTCGTCCTCGAAATCCGGCTGCCGCGGGCGCTTGCGGCCTTCGCGGCGGGCGCGGCACTCGGCGCGAGCGGTGCGGCGCTGCAGGGCCTGTTGCGAAACCCGCTGGCGGAGCCCGGGGTGCTCGGCGTGTCCGCGACCGCATCGCTGTTCGCCACCGTCGCGCTCTACTACGGCCTCGCGGCCGCCGGCGCCTTCGTGGTGCCGGTCGCCGCGATCGCCGGTGCGCTCGCGGCGACCGCGCTCCTTGCGCTCGCCGCGCTGCGCATACGCTCTATCGTGACACTGATCCTGGTCGGCGTCGGGCTGTCGAGCTTCGCCGCGGCGGTGATGTCGCTCTTGCTGAATCTCGCACCGAATCCGTTCACGCTCGCCGACATGATCAACTGGCTGCTCGGCTCGGTCGCAAACCGGAGCTTCGACGACCTCGGCCTCGCTTTGCCTTTCATCGGCGCCGGCATCGGCGTGTTGTACGTCGGCCGCCGCGGGCTCGGCATCCTCACGCTCGGGGAAGAAGCCGCCGCGGGCGCCGGCCTCGACCTCGCCCGGCAGCGGCTCACCGTCGTGCTCGGCGCGGGGCTCGCGACGGGCGCCTCCGTCGGGCTCGCCGGCGCGATCGGGTTCGTCGGCATCGTCGCGCCGCATCTCGTGCGGCCGCTCGTCGCTCACGACCCGGCGCAAAGCGTCGTCCCCTCGGCGTTGCTCGCCGGTCTCGTCCTCGTCCTGGCAGACATCGCGGTGCGGCTCCTGCCGACGACCAACGAACTGAAGCTCGGTGTCGTCGCGGCGCTCCTGGGTGCGCCCGTGTTCGCGTGGATCGCGGTGCGCCGAAGGACGCTCGAGTGACCGTGCTCAGGGCCGAGGGCGTGACCGTGGTGGCCGGGCAGAAGGCGCTCGTCCGCGGCGCAAGCGTCTCGGTGTCCGGCGGTGAGCTCGTCGCCGTGCTCGGTCCGAACGGCGCCGGCAAGACCACCCTGCTGCGCGCGCTGGCCGGTCTCATCGCGCCGGACGCCGGCACCGTCACGCTCGACGGCATGCCCGTTCGCGCGCTCCGGGCCGCCGCGCGCGCGCGACGTGTCGCCTACCTGCCGCAGGAGCGGCCGCTGGCGTGGCCGAGCCCTGTGCGGGACGTCGTCGCGCTCGGCCGTTACGCGTACGGCGCGGCGCCGGGCCGGCTCGGCGCGGAGGACGCGGCGGCGGTGGCCGAGGCCATCGACGCCTGCGACCTCGCGCCGCTCGCTCACCGGCCGACCGATACGCTATCCGGCGGCGAAATCGCACGCGTGCACATCGCGCGGGCACTTGCCGCGCGCACCGCGCTGCTGCTGGCCGACGAGCCGGTCGCGGCGCTCGACCCGCGTCACCAGCTGCGCGTCGCCGGGCAGATCCGGCGCTATGTCGAGGCGGGAGGCGGCGCGCTCATCGTCATGCACGACATCGAGCTGGCCGCGCGCATCGCCGACCGCCTCGTGTTCCTACGCAACGGTGCCATCGTCGCGGACGGCCCGGCGGCGAACATTCTCACCGCCGACCTGGTCGCGCGGGTCTACGATGTTTGCGCGACCGTGACGGTGGAGTCGCGCGGAATCGACGTGCGCATCGAGGGAGTGCTGTGACGGCACGCGCGCTGATGATCCAGGGCACCGGCTCCGACGTCGGCAAGTCCGTGGTCGTGGCGGGACTCTGCCGCGCCGCGCGGCGCCGCGGTGTCGACGTGGCGCCGTTCAAGCCGCAGAACATGTCGAACAACGCGGCCGCGTGCGCCGGCGGCGAGATCGGGCGCGCGCAGGCGCTGCAGGCACGCGCGGCCGGGGTCGTGGCCTGCGTCGACCACAATCCCGTGCTCCTGAAGCCGGAAGATGACTGCCGCGCGCAGGTCGTGGTGCACGGGCGCGCGCACTCCACGCTCGAGGCGGGCCGGTTCATCGAGGACCGCGCATCGCTGATGCCGGCGGTGCTTGCGAGCTTTTCCCGGCTCGTGGCCCGACACGACCTCGTGCTCGTCGAGGGCGCCGGCAGTCCCGCGGAAACGAACCTGCGGCAGCGTGACATCGCGAACATGGGTTTCGCGTCGGAGGCGGGGGTTACGGTCGTGCTGCTCGCGGACATCGAACGCGGCGGCGTCATTGCGAACCTCGTCGGCACGCACGCGGTCCTCGACCCGGCGGATCGCGCGCGGGTGGCCGGCTTCGCCGTCAACAAGTTCCGCGGCGACGTTGCGCTGTTCGACGCCGGCGTGCGCGACATCGAGCAGCGCACCGGGTGGCCGTCGTTCGGCGTCATTCCCTGGCTTGGCGCCTGCGCGCGCCTGCCGGCCGAGGACGCGGTGTCGCTCGCTCGCAATGCCGCTGCCGGCGAGCGCCCGCTCCGCGTCGTCGCGCCCATGCTTTCGCGCATCGCGAATTTCGACGACGCGGACCCGTTGAGGCTCGAACCCGGTGTCGACTTCCGCTTTATCCCGCCGGGCCGGCCGCTGCCGCGCGATGCCGACGTGGTGATCCTGTTCGGCACGAAGTCGACGATCGGCGAACTCGCGTTCCTGCGCGCGCAGGGGTGGGACCACGACATCCTTGCGCACGCCCGCTCGGGAGGTCGGGTCCTCGGCATCTGCGGCGGTTACCAGATGCTCGGCCGGTCCGTCGAGGACCCGGAAGGCGTCGACGGCCGGCCCGGAGCCGCCGCCGGCCTCGGCCTGCTCGACGTGCGGACGCGCATGCAGGGCGACAAGTCCGTCCGGGAAGTGGGGGGCCGCTGTGCAGAGACCGGGGTCGCTTGTCGCGGCTACGAGATTCACGCGGGGCGGACGAGCGGCGCCGACTGCAAACGCCCGTTGTTGCGGCTCGCCGTGCCCGGCGCGGGCGGGGAGGGCACGGCCGACGGTGCGCGATCCCCCGACGGGCGCATCGAGGGGACCTACGTGCACGGTCTTTTCGCCAGCGACGGGTACCGTGCAGGCTGGCTTCGACGCGCGGGCGGCAAAGATTCGGGCGGCAAAGGTTCGGGCGGCAAGGCTTCGGACCTCGACTACGATGCGAGCGTCGATGCGGCCCTGGACGAACTCGCCGACGGGCTCGAGGCATCGCTCGACGTCGCGCGCCTGTTCGCGACGGCCCGCGTACCGGGAGACGCCGCGTCGGCCGGCGACGACCGGCCGGCACGCCCGGGCGCCCGGCGATGAACCGGACGGTGCCCCGGCGTGTGGGGGCGGCAGTGTCGTGGGCGGCATGCGTCCTCATGGCGTGCGCCTCGGGCCCCCCGCTCCAGGCCGGGGAGGCCCTGCCCGCCGCCGAGGCGGCAGCGCTGGCGCCGGTCGCCATCGACCGGCACGCACTCGTGCGGCGACACGACCCCGTCGTCAAGCGCATCGACCCGGACAACCCGCTCACGCTCGGCAACGGGCGGTTCGCGTTTACGGCGGACGTCACCGGCCTGCAGAGTTTCGCGGACCTGTATTTCAGGCAAGGCATCCCGCTCGAGACCAAGGCGCGCTGGGCCTGGCACTCGCGGCCGAATCCCGAAAATTACACGCTCGCCGACGTGAGCGAGAAGCTCCGGGCGTACGGGCGCGAGGTGGCCTTTCCCGTCGCGACGGGCACGCCGGCGGCGGAGTGGCTGCGACAGAACCCGCACGACCTGCCTCTCGCCCGCATCGCCTTCGAGTACGACGGCGGCCCGCTCGACCCGGGTGACGTCGGCGACGTCGACCAGCGGCTCGATCTCTGGAGCGGACGACTCGAGAGCCGCTGGATACTCGACGGTGCCGCCGTACGCGTGCAGAGCGCCGTGCACGACGTGCGGGACCTGCTGGCCGTTCGTACGGAGTCGGCGCTGGCCGCGCGCGGGCGGCTGTCGCTCGTCTTCCGTTTCCCGCGCGGTTACGACCCGGCCGTCAAGAACACGCCGGACCTCGACTGGGATGCCGCGCCGCACGCCACGTCGATCGCGTCCGCGGACGATCATGCCGTGCTGCTGCGCCGCCGGGTCGATGTCGCCGAACATCACGTGCGCATTGCCTGGCGTGGCGACGCACGTTTCGTCGCGGAAGGCGCGCACGTCTTCCGGCTCGTGCCGGCGGATGAATCTCTCGACGTCTCGGTGGAGTTCCTGCCCGCGCCGCCGGCGAGTGACGCGACGGCACCCGGCTTCGACGCGGTGCGCCGTGCCGCGGCCGATGCCTGGGAGCGATTCTGGCGTTCCGGCGGTGCGCTCGATTTCGGCGGCAGCACGGACCCGCGTGCCGCCGAACTCGAACGCCGCGTCGTGTTGTCGCGCTACCTGCTGCAGGCGCAGGCACGCGCCAGGCAGCCGGCGCAGGAAACGGGACTGACGAGTAGTTCGTGGTACGGCAAGCACCACAGCGAGATGACATTCTGGCACGCGGCGCACTGGGTGTTGTGGGGCAATCCACGGGAACTCGAGCGTGTGCTCGACTGGTATGCCGGGCAGCTGCCGTCCGCCCGCGCGCTCGCGAAGGAGCGCGGCCTCGATGGCGCGCGCTGGGCGAAGATGGTGGGCCCCGACAACCGCGAGAGCCCGGGCGGCAACCCGCTCATCGCCTGGAACCAGCCGCAGTTCATCCACCTAGCCGAAATGCTCTACCGCGCCGATCGCGGCACCGACGCGCTCGAACGCTACCGGGAGCTCGTACTCGAGTCCGCCGCCGCGATGGCGTCGATGCTCAGCTACGACGCCGCGGGCAAGCGCTGGGAACTGGGGCCGCCGATATGGATCGCGCAGGAAATCTACGCGCCCGGACGGACACGGAACCCGGCGTTCGAACTCGCCTACTGGCGCGCCGGCCTTGACATCGCCGGGCGGTGGCGCGCGCGGCTCGAATTGCCGCCGGAAGCCGGCTGGCAGGAGCGTATGGCCAGCCTGGCAGGCCTTCCGCAAAAGGCGGGACGGTACGTGGCGATCGAGTCGATCCCCGATACGTGGGACGACGCGGGACGCCGCATCGACCATCCCACGATGCTTGCGCCCTTCGGGTTCCTCGACGATCCCACCGTCGATCGCCGTACGATGCAGGCGACGCTCGATGCCGTGCTGGCAGAGTGGGACTTCCAGGCGAAGATCTGGGGATGGGATTACCCGATGATCGCTATGACCGCGGCCCGGCTCGGCCGGCCGGAGATCGCCCTCGACATCCTGCTCGCCGACGCGCCGCACAATCGCTGGCTCGCAAACGGCCATTGCCCGCAGCCCGGTGCCGACCTGCCGGTCTACCTGCCGGCGAACGGCGCGCTGCTCACCGCGGTCGCCATGCTCGCCGCGGGCTGGGACGGCGCGCCGGACCGGCCGGCGCCGGGGTTCCCGGCGAACGGCCGCTGGGCAGTACGGAGCGAAGGGCTGCTGCCGTACGTCCACTGAGGTGCACACGCCCGTCGCGCTGCATCGCGCCCGATGCGCCGGCGTGCGCAAAACCCGCAGGCGCGCGCTCCGGCGAGCCCTGCCGGAAGCGCAGGGCCGGGGCGTTGCAGAGAACCCGGGAAGCAGCGTCCCGGGCGCCCGCAGCGGGCGGCGACAAACGGCTGAAGACCAAGTAGCGCAAGGGTTGCGGCGCCCTGCAAATGTCCAGCGCTGTCGCTGTGGTTTCGCGGGAAACCGGTGTCTCGATGTGAACGCTACCACGGAGAAATGTGACCGCTAACATTTTTCGTTGACAAGCGCTTTTCAGGGGTCTAGTTATTAACGCCGTTATGTGCCGGACTGCGGGCGGGAGACCCGATCCGGCTCAGGCCCGGCCCCCGGCACGCGCGGGGGCGTGGGGGTTGAATCGACGAAACGGGGGGATACCGCGCCGTCACGCCCTTTCCCGCATCCGCGGGAATCGGTGCATGCAAAGAGGCCGTTACCGGCCGGGCGCCGTTGCCGGCGGCCCGGTCGCTGCCGGAATCCGCACAGACGCGCCAGCTCCTCCTTATCGCGACGAATTCATCAATCCGACTTCAATTGACGGAATTCTTTGACAAGGGGGGATCCATGAACGGCAAAGTCAAATTCAAGGTGTCGCCGATAGCCGCCGCGGTGAGTTCCGCGCTGCTCATCGGCAGCGCCGGTCCTGTGCTTGCGCAGGACGAGGCACTCGAGGAAATCACGGTCACAGGCATCCGCGGCAGCTTGCGGAGTTCGATGAACATCAAGCGTGACTCGACCGGCGTCGTCGACGCGATCTCGGCCGAGGACATCGGCAAGTTCCCGGACACTAACCTCGCCGAGTCGATGCAGCGCATCACCGGCGTGTCGATCGACCGACTGAACGGCGAAGGCTCGCAGGTGACGGTCCGCGGCTTCGGGCCGGGCTACAACCTCGTCACGCACAACGGCCGCACGATCCCGACGGCCGAGGTCGGGCTGGTCGGCGGCCTGAGCAGCTACGCCGGCGGCGCGGGGCGCAGCTTCGACTTCTCGAACATCGCCTCTGAAGGCGTCCAGAGCCTCGAGGTCATCAAGACCGGGCAGGCGACGCTGCCGTCGGGCGGCATCGGCGCGACGATCAACATCGAGACGTTCAAGCCGCTGGATTCCGGCGGCACCCAGGGCACCTTCGGCGTGAAGGCCCTGGCGGACACGAGCGTCAGCGAGGGCGACAGCGTCACCCCGGAACTGACGGGCCTCTACAGCTGGGTCGATGACAACGAAACCTTCGGCGTCACCGTCTTCGGCGCGTACTCCGAACGCGACTCGGGCGGCGCCAGCGCCTACGTGAACGACTACCTGTTCGGCCGCGGGCCGGGTTTGTCATCGGGCTACCTGCGCGCCGACGGCTCGACCCAGCTGACCAACCCGCCGGGCGACGGCGAGCTGTGGGCAATTCCCCAGGACAGCCGCAACGATTTCTCGGACCTCACCCGCGAGCGCCTGAACGGGCAGATCACGGCGCAGTTCCGGCCGACGGACGGGCTGACGCTGACGGCCGACTACATGTACATCGCGAACGAAACCCAGGAACTCCGCTACGAGCAGACGAACTGGTACGCGACGCCGATGGACCAGATCGTCATGGACACCTCGGGTCCGGTGTTGATTCCCACCTTCATGCAGGAAAACAACGACGGCACCAAGGACGTGGGCTTCGAGCAGACCTATCGCCAGCAGAAGGACGAGATCAACGGCTTCGGTTTCAATGCCGAATGGCAGATGTCGGAGTCCCAGTCGTTCCGCTTCGATGCACACACGTCCAGCGGCGAGTCCACACCCGACAACCCTCTCGGCCACTCCGCGACGTTTACGGCGATTGCCGCGCCGGTCGTGGTGCAGCATTCGACCGACTATTCGAGCGAAGCGCCGCAACAGTTCTACACCTTCGACGATTCGGCGCGCGGCAACAACAACGGCGTGCTTGACGTCGGTGACCTTGCGTCGCAGGTCTGGCGCAGCGCGTCCAACTGGCAGGAAATGGACGTCGACGAGTTCGACCTCCGCTACACGCTCGAAGGCGACGGCGGCGGCCGCCTCGACTTCGGCGTGAACTACCGGGGGACCGACATTTTCCTGCGCAGCCGCACGACGCAACAGGACCTCGGCAGCTGGGGCATGGCGAACGCCAGGGACATCGAGCAGTACGCTCCCGGCGTGGTCGAGGAATTCTGCATGGCCTGCGAGTTCGACGACTTCCCGGCCGGCGACACGGACGTTGCGTTCCGCGCGGACGCGACCGAGCTGTTCCGCATCATGACCCCGATCTACGAGGCCTTTGGTAATGGCGTCACGGTGGCCGATACCCAGAACTGGGTGGAAGAGGACATCATCTCGCTGTACGCCCAGTTCTCGACGGAGACGGAGTTCATGGGCAAGGACCTCGAGATCAACGGCGGCCTGCGTTACGAGCAGAGCGACGTGACCGCGACGGCCCTGCAGCCGGTGCCGACGGGCATCCTGTGGATCCTCGACAACGACTTCCTGATCACCTACGGACCGGAACAGGAGAACGTCGTCGGAGAGGGTGACTACAATCACCTGTTGCCGAACATCGACTTCCGGCTCAATGTCACGGACGACGTCGTCGCACGCATGTCCTACAGCCAGACGGTCGGACGCGTGCCCTACGGCAACCTGATCGCGTCGACGACGGCCGGCGCGCCGAACCGGCCCACCGTTCTGGGCGGCGTGACGGGTGGCAATTCGCAGAACCCGGCTCTGCTGCCGCTCGAGTCGGAGAACTTCGACCTGTCGGTGGAGTGGTATTACGGCGATGCCAGTTACGTGTCCGTCGGGTACTTCGACAAGACAGTCGAAAACTTCCTCGGCACCGGTGTCTTCGAACGTCCACTGTTCGGCCTCCTGGACCCGACGGCCGGCGTACCGGGTTCCCGTTCCGGCGCTGCGCTCGACATCATCAACGACATAGGCGTCGACCAGTCGGAAGCCCACCTGTTCACGCTCGTCGCCCTGATCGACGCGAACGGCGGCGACCTGGCGGCGGCCCAGGCCGAGTTCGAAGCCAACCTGGTCAACGGCGTGCTGCCGCAGGGTTACGTGGACCAGATCGGCGGTCAGTACGACGTCACTGGCGACGCGAACGACCCGGAGATGATTTTCCGGGTGACGCAGCCGATCAACCAGGAGGAAGGCAATATCCACGGCTGGGAACTCGCCTGGCAGCACTTCTTCGGTGACACCGGCTTCGGCTTGTCGGCGAACTACACGATCGTCGAAGGCGACGTCGAGGCCGATGATGCCGGCGACCCGAACGACAACCAGTTCGCGCTGGTCGGCCTGTCGGACACGGCGAACCTGTCGGTGATCTACGAGAATTTCGGCTGGTCGGCTCGCGTTTCCTACAACTGGCGCGATTCCTTCCTGAACGCCACGAACCAGGGCGGCGGCCGGAGTCCTCAGTACACGGACGAATACGGGCAGATCGACGCGAGCGTGGCCTGGGACGTGACGGACAACATCCAGCTTTCGTTCGAGGGCATCAACCTGAGCGGCGATAACCTGCGGCAATACCGTCGCAAGGAATCGATGTTCATCTGGGGTTACGAGTACGAGCCGCGCTACGCCTTCGGCGCACGCTACCGGTTCAACTAGACCGACGTTTGATGCAGGATGGAAGGGCTGCCGCAAGGCGGCCCTTCT
>DASUOE010000283.1:0-2241 GCA_036276805.1 Woeseiaceae bacterium
GTTCCCACGGCCCCGCTACCCGCGCGCGGGCAAACCGGGTCCGCGCGCGTGGCTCCCCGACAGATCGCGCTTGCAGGTGGGCGTCAGGCAACTAACATTGTGCGCTTCGCCCGGCCCGCCCGGGAATTCCCATCGATCGCAAGGATGACCATGACGACGACGAAACCCCTCACGACCGGCATCGCGGCCGTCGCGCTTGCGGCCTGCGGCGGCGATGGCAGCGAGCCGGCTGCCGGGGCCCCGGCGGACCGGGACCTGCCCGAGATCACCGTGAGCGACGCCGAACTCGCGGGCAATCCGTTCCTCGAGGACTGGGACACGCCCTACGGGATCCAGCCTTTCGGCGAGATCGAGGACGGGCACTTCATGCCTGCCTTCAGGAAGGGCATCCTCGAGCTGCGGGCCGACATCGACGCGATCGTCGACAACCCCGAGCCACCGACCTTCGACAACACGATCGTCGAGCTCGAGCGCTCGGGTGACCTCGTCGACAAGGTGATCTACACGTTCTCGAGCCTGACCGGCACTGAGCTTACCGATGCACTCAAGGCCGTGCAGACGGAACTCTGGCCGATGTGGTCGCGCGAGAGCGATGCCATCACCATGAATGGCCGGCTCTTCGAGCGCGTGCAGGCCGTGTACGGGCAGCGCGCCCGGCTCGGGCTCGCCGAGCAGGACGCGCGCCTGCTCGAACTCACGTACCGCGACTTCGTGCGCGAAGGCGCCGCACTGGCGCCGGACGTAAAGGCACGGGTGAGCGACATCAATGCCGAGCTGTCCGAACTCCAGACGAAGTTCGCGCAGAACCTCCTCGCGGCGACGAATGCCTTCAAGATCGAGGTGCGGGACGAGGCCGAGCTCGCCGGCCTGTCCGCGGACTTCAGGAACACGCTGTGGGACGACGAGAAGAACGCGTGGGTGCTAGGACTCAGCCGCTCCGTCTTCGAGACGTTCATGACGGAATCGGAGAATCGCGAATTGCGGCGGCGCCTGTTCGACGGGTACCGGCTGCGTGCTGCCGGCGGCGAATACGATAACGGCCCGCTGGCGATCCGCATCGCCGAGCTGCGCGCGCAGCGCGCCGATCTGATGGGCTACGAATCGCACGCTCACTATCAGCTCGAGGACCGCATGGCGAAGACGCCCGCGGCGGCCGAGGAGTTCCTGCTCGCGGTCTGGACGCCGGCGCTCGAGCAGGCGAAAAAGGACCGCGCAGCCATGCAGTCGCTCGCAGGCGACGAGTTCGAGATCGCCGGCCATGACTGGTGGCACTATGCGGAGAAACTCAGGCAGCAGCGTTTCAACCTGGACGAGAACGCGCTGAAGCCCTACTTCGAGCTGCAATCCGTCCGTGGCGGCGCCTTCGAACTCGCGAGCCGGCTCTTCGGGCTCCGCTTCATGCCCGTCGACGTGCCGGTCTGGAACGACGCCGTCACCGCATTCGAAGTGCGCGACCGGGACGGCGTGCATCTCGGTGTCTTCCTGTTCGACATGTACGCTCGCGACTCCAAGCGCGGAGGCGCCTGGATGAACTCGTATCGCCAGGCGTCGAACATCGACGGCGAAAACGTCCGGCCGATCGTCACGAACAACCTGAACCTGGCAAAGCCGCAGGATGGCGAGCCCACGCTGATGCGCTTCTCCGAGGTGGAAACGCTGTTCCACGAGTTCGGGCACGGGCTGCACGGCATCATGACCCGCATCGACTACCCGCGGTTTGCGGGCGTCGACGGGCCGCGCGACTACACGGAGTTTCCTGCCCAGATTCTCGAGCACTGGACCTCGGAGCCGGAAATGCTCGCGCTGTACGCGCGGCATCACGAAACGGGCGAAGTGATCCCGGCCGACCTCGTGGAGCGCCTGCTCGCCGCCGCCAACCACGACCAGGGCTTTGCGACCACGGAATACATCGCGGCGTCGCTGCTCGACCTGCGCTGGCACAGCCTCGGTGCCGCCGAAGCCGCCGCCATCACGGATGCCCGCGCGTTCGAGGAGCAGGTACTCGACGAGTACGGCCTGATCGAGGAGATCGAACCGCGCTACCGGACGCAGTATTTCAGCCATACCTTCGCCGGCGGCTACTCCGCCGGTTACTACGCGTATCTCTGGTCCGAGATCCTCGACGCCGACGGCTTCAACGCATTCAAGGAAGCAGAGAGCATCTTCGACCCCGCGACGGCCGCGCGGCTGCAGAAGTGGGTATACGAGGCGGGCGGGCTGCGCGAGGCCGACGAGCTCTAC
>DASUOE010000284.1:0-12529 GCA_036276805.1 Woeseiaceae bacterium
GGCCTACCATGAAGCGGGTCACGCGATCGTGGGCTTCTGCGTGCCGGAGCACGATCCGGTTTACAAGGTAACGATCATCCCGCGCGGCCGGGCGCTCGGCGTGACGATGTACCTGCCGGAGGAAGACCGTTACAGCATGTCGAAACAGGGGCTCGAATCCCGTATTTCGAGCCTGTTCGGCGGCCGCATCGCCGAAGAGATGATCAACGGGCCGGACGGCGTGACCACGGGCGCGTCGAACGACATCGAGCGCGCGACCGAGATCGCCCGCAACATGGTCACCAAGTGGGGTCTTTCCGACCGGCTCGGCCCGCTGACCTACAGCGAGGACGACGGCGAGGTGTTCCTGGGGCGCAGCGTCACCCAGCACAAGCAGGTGTCGGACGATACCGCGCACGCCATCGACGAAGAGGTGCGCAGCATCATCGATGCGAACTACAAGCGGGCGAAGGGGCTTCTCGAGGCGAATCTCGAGAAGCTGCACATGATGGCGAACGCCTTGATCAAGTACGAGACGATCGAGGAGAAGCAGATCAAGGACATCATGGAAGGCCGTGAGCCGCGGCCGCCCGCCGACTGGGAGGACACGGGCGGTGGCTCGGCCGAGCCCGGCAGGAAGCGCCCCGAAGCGGGCACGACGGGCCCCATCGGCGGACCTGCCGTCGAAAACTGACCGGCAGCCGCAGCAGCGGCCCGTCAGCAGCTTGCGCGACGGTTCCCTTACCCTCGTTTCCCGAACCGGCCGGCTGCGACTCCCGCAGCCGGCCGTGATGGGTATCCTCAACGTAACACCCGACTCGTTTTCCGACGGTGGGCGCTTCGTCGGCCGCGATGCGGCGCTGCGCCAGGCCGAAGCCATGCTTGCCGCCGGCGCCGACTTACTCGACGTCGGCGGCGAGTCCACGCGGCCCGGCGCCGCCAATGTGACCGCGGAGCAGGAGCTCGAGCGGGTCGTGCCCGTGCTCGAGGCCCTGCGCGACCTGTCGGACGTCCCGGTGTCCATCGACACCAGCAAGCCCGCCGTCATGCGCGCCGCGGTCGCAGCCGGTGCCGCGCTCGTCAACGACGTCCGCGCGCTCAGGGAGGACGGGGCGGTCGCGGCCGTGGCGGAACTCGGGGTCCCCGTCTGCCTCATGCACATGCAGGGCGCGCCGCGAACGATGCAGGCCGCGCCGGATTACGCGGATGTTTGCGGCGAAGTGGCCGCATTCCTCGCGGCGCGGCTGGCTGTGTGCACGGCCGCAGGCATCCCGCCGGACAGCATCGTGCTGGATCCCGGGTTCGGCTTCGGCAAGTCCGCGGCGCACAATGTCGAATTGCTGGCAAATCTGCGAGAATTGGCGCGCCTCGGGCGGCCGCTGCTGGTCGGCTTGTCGCGGAAGTCGACATTGGGCCAGCTCACGGGCCGCGACGTCTCCGACCGCCTGGCGGCAAGCGTTGCGGCCGCCGTGATCGCGGTGCTGAACGGGGCGAGTATCGTGCGCGTTCACGATGTCGCGGAAACGGTAGACGCATTGTGTGTCGCGCGTGCGGTGATGGCAGCAGGAAATTGACGGCATGAGCAGGAAATACTTCGGCACCGACGGAATCCGCGGCACGGTCGGCGTCGATCCCATGACGGCCGAGTTTGCGCTCAGGCTTGCGAGCGCCGCGGCGCGGGTCCTGGTCGCGGACGGCGGCACCGTGCTGATCGGCAAGGACACCCGCCTGTCCGGTTACATGTTCGAGTCAGCCCTCGAGGCGGGCTTCGTCGCCGCCGGCGCCGACGTCCTCCTGGTCGGTCCGCTGCCCACGCCCGGCATCGCCTACCTGACGCAGGACTGCAAAGCCAACCTCGGCGTCGTCATCAGCGCGTCGCACAATCCCTACGTCGACAACGGCATCAAGTTCTTCGACGGCTCTGGTTCGAAGCTGTCCAACGAGGTCGAGCAGGCCATCGAGTCGGAGCTGGAGCGGCCGGCGATCACGCGCGATTCCGCCTCCCTCGGCAGGGCCAAGCGCATCGATACCGCGCGGAGTCGCTACCAGCGTTTCTGCGCCGCGACCTTCCCGGCGCACCTGAAGCTCGACGGCCTGAAAGTGGTTTTCGACGGCGCGAACGGCGCCGGGTACAAGGTCGGCCCGCGCCTGCTGGCGGAACTCGGGGCCGACGTGGTGCCCATCGGGTGCTCGCCGAACGGGCGCAACATCAACGCCGGCTTCGGGTCGACCCAGCCCGCGCTGTTGCGTTCGACCGTGCCGGCCATCGGCGCGGACGTCGGTATCGCGCTCGACGGCGACGGGGACCGGGTCGTGATGGTGGACGAGCACGGCAACCTGGTAGACGGCGACCAGCTCCTGTACGTGCTCGCCACCGCCCGGCATCGCCACGGAACGCTGAAGGGGCCGGTGGTCGGCACCGTCATGAGCAATCTCGGCCTCGAGCATGCCCTGCGGGAGCAGTCGATCGAGTTCCGCCGCGCGAGAGTCGGTGACCGGTACGTGCTGGAGGCGCTGAAGGCGGCGGGCGGTGTCATCGGCGGCGAAACGTCCGGGCACATGCTCGTGCTCGACCAGACGACCACCGGCGACGGGCTCGTCTGCGCGCTGCAGGTGCTGGCGGTAATGAAGGAAACCGGCCAGTCGCTCGCCAGCCTCGCGGGCGGCATGTCGAAGTACCCGCAAACGATGGTGAACGTCCGCGTTGACCGGAAGCTCGATCCCGCCGACTCGCCGGCCATCTGCGATGCGGTCGCCGCGGCCGAGAAGACCCTCAAGGACACGGGACGGGTCGTGCTGCGTGCCTCGGGCACGGAACCCGTAATTCGCGTGATGGTGGAGGGGCGCGACGAGGGCGTGGTGAGCGAAATCGCGAATCGCCTGGCAAGCGTCGTGGCCGAGGCCGCGCGCTGATCCCGTCCCGCCCGGCCGGCCGCCGGGGGCGCTCCGGACGCCGTCCGCCGGGCCGCCCGCACGTTGATTTGGCGGCTCCCCCCCGGTATCCTTGCGCGCCCGCAAGGCCTCCGACCGTGCGGCCCGGCGGGCCGTTCGAGGTCCGATCGCAAGAAACCAAGGTTACGACGTGCGTACGACGCTGGTTGCCGGCAACTGGAAGATGAACGGCGACTCGGCCGCGAGTCGCAAGCTCGTAGAGGGCATCCTGGCCGGCCTGGCGGCGGACGCCGCGGCCGAAGTGCTCGTCTGCCCGCCGTTTCCGTACCTGGCGGCCGTGGCCGCAGAGCTCCGGAGCACGCCGATCGCCCTCGGCGCGCAGAACGTTTCCGAACACGGCGCGGGGGCATATACCGGCGAGGTGTCGGCCGGGATGCTGGTGGACCTGGGCTGCCGCTACGTGATCGTCGGTCACTCGGAGCGGCGCAGCCTGTACGGCGAGACGAACGGGCAGGTGGCGGCGAAGGCAGCGGCCGCGCTCGGCGCGGGCCTCGTACCGGTAATCTGCGTCGGCGAGACGCTCGCGGAACGCGAGGCCGGCCGCACGGAAACCGTGGTGTCGGAGCAGCTCGATGCCGTCATCGCGGCTTGCGGCGCCGAAGGCCTCGCGCGCTCGGTCCTGGCTTACGAACCGGTGTGGGCGATCGGCACTGGCCGCGTGGCGACGCCGGAGCAGGCGCAGGACGTGCACGCGCACATCCGGCAGCAGGTCGCCGCAAGCGACGAGACGGTCGCCGCGGACTTGAGAATACTGTACGGCGGCAGCATGAAAGGGGAGAATGCGCCCGGTTTGCTGGCCATGCCGGACATCGACGGCGGCCTCATCGGCGGTGCGTCGCTGAAGGCGGACGACTTCCTGGCGATCATTGCTGCCGCCGGCACGAATTGAGGGCTTATGAGTACGCTACAACAGGTTGTCTTGGGGCTGCACACGCTGATCGCGATCCTGATCATCGCGCTCGTGCTGCTGCAGCGTGGCAAGGGCGCCGACGCCGGCGCAGCATTCGGCGCAGGCGCTTCGGGCACCGTGTTCGGCGCACGCGGGTCGGGCAGCTTTTTCTCGCGTATGACGGCGGTCTTCGCGACGATGTTCTTCGTGAGCAGCCTGTCGCTCGCCTACCTGAGCAGCCAGCAGGTGGACACGGGGCCGGCGAGCCTGCTGGACGAACCGGCGGCGGAAGAAATGGTCGAACCGTTGCCGGACGACGTACCCGAAGCCGGGGACGGCTTGCCGGCACTGCCGCCGGTCGACGACGCCCTCGATGCACCGGCCAATACGCCGGCCAATACGCCGGCCGGGGATGCGGCCGACGAGTCGACAGTCGAGCCCGCGACCGATGAGCCGGCGGCGGATTCACTGCCGGCCGTACCGGACGAGGCGGACACCGGCGAATAGAATGAACATCTCTGCTCTGGTGGTGGAATTGGTAGACACGCTGTCTTGAGGGGGCAGTGGCGCGAGCCGTGCGAGTTCGAGTCTCGCCCAGAGCACCAAACACGTGCAGAACCCGGCGCTTCGCCGGGTTTTTTGCAATGGTTACCGGCGTGACTCATGCCGGGTCCTTCGCCATGCAACAGAGCGGCCGCAGCGGCGCAATCGAGCTTGCAAGGGGCTGTATTCGCGCGGCGCCGCACTGATACAATGCAACGCTGACCTTCCGCTCGGATCGTTGCAGTTCACGCGCAGGCAATCATGCTTCAGGAATACATTCCGATACTCATTTTCCTCGGAGTAGCGACCGGGATCGGGCTGCTGCTGATGGCGCTCGGCTTTCTGATCGGGCGCGGCAGCAAGGACAAGGAGAAGCTGTCGCCTTACGAGTGCGGATTCGAGCCGTTCGACGAAGCGCGCATGAAGTTCGACGTGCGCTACTACCTCGTTGCGATTCTCTTCATCATTTTCGATCTCGAAATTGCTTTCCTCTTCCCCTGGGCCGTATCGCTGGACGCCGTCGGCGTCTTCGGCATGCTTGCGATGGCGCTGTTCCTCGCCATCCTGGTCGTCGGTTTCATTTACGAATGGAAGAAAGGGGCGCTCGAATGGGATTAGCGTCGGCAGCCGATCCGGCACCGCGCGAAGCCGCACAGGCCGGCGAATCGCTGCAGGAGAAAGGTTTCGTCGTCACGAGCGTCGACGCGGTCATGAACTGGGCGCGCACCGGATCGCTGTGGCCGATGACGTTCGGCCTCGCCTGCTGTGCGGTCGAAATGATGCACGCCGGGGCGTCCCGCTACGACCTCGACCGTTTCGGCATCATCTTCCGGCCGAGTCCGCGCCAATCGGATTGCATGATTGTCGCCGGCACGCTGTGCAACAAGATGGCGCCGGCGTTGCGCAAGGTCTATGACCAGATGCCGGAGCCGCGCTGGGTCGTTTCGATGGGCTCCTGTGCCAACGGCGGCGGCTACTACCATTACTCGTACTCCGTCGTGCGGGGTTGCGACCGCATCGTGCCCGTCGACGTCTACGTGCCGGGCTGTCCGCCGAGCGCGGAAGCTCTCGTCTACGGCCTGATCCAGCTGCAGAAGAAGATCCGTCGCACGAGCACGATAGCCAGGTCATAGCAACGGCATGAACAATCGTTACGAGACCCTAGCCGCTCGGATCGTCGAGCGTTTCGATGAGCAGGTGATTCGCGTCGACTCGCGGGTCGGCGAGCTGACCTTCGAGGTCGGCAAAGCCGACCTGATCGAGGTCGCTTCGGCGCTGCGGAGCGATTTCGGCTTCGAGATGCTGATGGATGTCTGCGGCGTGGATTACCTCGACTACGGCTCGGACGAGTGGACCACCGTGGACGCGACCGAGTCCGGGTTCAGCCGCGGCGTGGAGCGCAAGCCTGTCCTGCTCGACGAGGCGGACGAATTCCCGCCGAGGCGGTTCGCCGTCGTCTACCACCTGCTCTCGATCCAGCACAACGCGCGGCTGCGGCTGCGCACGTTTACGGGCACCGATAATCCGCCGGTCGTCCGGTCCGTGGTCGACATCTGGAACAGCGCGAACTGGTTCGAGCGCGAAGCGTTCGATCTGTTCGGCATCCTGTTCGAGGGTCACCCGGACCTGCGCCGCATCCTGACGGACTACGGCTTCATCGGCCATCCGTTCCGCAAGGACTTCCCGCTCACCGGCACCGTGGAAGTGCGCTACGACGAGGAGAAAGGCCGGGTGGCCTACCAGCCCGTCACGATCGAGCCCCGCACGCTGGTGCCGCGCGTCATCCGCGAGGACAACCGCTACGAGGCCGACCTCAAGGATCGCGCCAGTGGCTGAGATCCAGAATTACACGATGAACTTCGGGCCGCAGCACCCGGCTGCACACGGCGTATTGCGCCTCGTGCTCGAGATGGACGGCGAGACGATACAGAAGGCGGACCCGCACGTGGGCCTGTTGCACCGGGCGACCGAGAAGCTGGCGGAGTCGAAGCCGTTCAACCAGAACATCGGCTACATGGACCGGCTCGACTACGTGTCGATGATGTGCAACGAGCACGGCTACGTGATGGCCATCGAGAAGCTGCTCGGCGTCGAGGTTCCCGAACGGGCGCAATACATCCGCGTGATGTTCGACGAGATCACGCGCATCCTGAACCACCTGATGTGGCTCGGCGCCCACGGCCTCGACATCGGCGCGATGACGGTATTCCTGTACTGTTTCCGCGAGCGCGAGGACCTCATGGACCTGTACGAGGCCGTCTCCGGTACGCGCATGCATGCCACGTATTACCGCCCGGGCGGCGTGTACCGCGACCTTCCTGAAACGATGCCGAAATACCAGGAATCGAAATTTCGCAGCGCGAAGGACCTCAAGCGCCTGAACGCGGCGCGCGACGGCACGATGCTCGACTTCATCGCGGACTTCACCGACCGCTTCCCGGCGCGGGTCGACGAGTACGAGACGCTGCTCACCGACAACCGCATCTGGAAGCAGCGCACGGTCAACATCGGCGTCGTATCGCCGGAGCGCGCGCTGCAGCTCGGCTTCTCCGGCCCGATGCTGCGGGGTTCGGGCGTGGAGTGGGACCTGCGCCGGAAACAGCCGTACGAGGTCTACGATCGGCTCGATTTCGACATCCCGGTCGGCGTCAACGGCGACTGCTACGACCGCTACCTCGTGCGCATCGAGGAGCTGCGCCAGTCGAATCGCATCGTCCGGCAGTGCGTGGACTGGTTGCGCGCGCATCCGGGGCCGGTCATCGCCGACGACCACAAGATCGTGCCGCCGCGGCGCGTCGAAATGAAGGACGACATGGAGTCCCTCATCCACCACTTCAAACTCTTCACCGAAGGCTACTCGGTGCCGGAGGGCGAAGTCTACGCGGCGCTCGAACACCCCAAGGGCGAGTTCGGTGTCTACCTCGTGTCCGACGGCGCGAACAAGCCGTACCGGCTGAAGATTCGTGCTGCCGGTTTCGCGCACCTGTCCGCAATGTCGGAAATGGTGCAGGGGCACATGCTCGCCGACGTCGTGGCCGTCATCGGCACGCAGGATATCGTGTTCGGGGAAGTGGACCGATGAGCAGGCGGTTCAGATTGCTCGAGCGTGCGCACGGTGAGGCCGGTACATGAGCGCGCGTGCACCGCTGTCCTCGCACGTGATCGACGAGATCGAGCACTGGAAATCGCGGTTCCCGGCCGAACATTCCCGGTCCGCCGTTATCGGCGCGCTGCACGCCGTGCAGCACGAGAATGGCGGTTTCCTCACGGTCGAGCTGATGGACGCGGTGGCCGAGTACCTCGACCTGCCGGCCATCCAGGTTTACGAGGTTGCGACCTTCTACTCAATGTTCAACACGAAGCCGGTCGGCCGGCACAACGTCGCGATCTGCACGAACGTTTCCTGCATGCTGCGGGGCGCCGAGAACCTGGTCGCGCACGTCGAGCGCAAGTTCGGCATCAAGCTTGGCGAAAGCACGCCCGACGGCCGCATCTACCTGAAGAAGGAAGAAGAGTGTCTGGCAGCCTGTTGCGGCGCCCCGATGATGATGGTGGATCACAAGTACCACGAGAATCTCACGATCGCGGGCCTCGACCGCATCCTGGACGAGCTGGAGTAGTCCGCCATGGCGTACCCGCAGAATCTCGTCTGCTTCTCGACCTTCGGTGAGGCGAATCCGCACAGCCTTGCGACCTACGAGCGCCGCGATGGTTACAAGGCGTGGCGCCGGATCCTGGCCGGCGAACTGGCGCCCGCCGCGGTCATCGACGAAGTGAAGGCCTCCGGTCTGCGGGGACGCGGTGGCGCCGGCTTCCCGACCGGCCTCAAGTGGAGCTTCATGCCGAAGGGCGGCACCGTCCAGAAGTACCTGGTCTGCAACTCGGACGAGTCCGAACCCGGCACCTGCCACGATCGCGACATCCTGCGCTACAACCCGCACGCGCTCATCGAGGGCATGGCGATCGCCGGCTACGCCATGGGTGCCACGGTCGGCTACAACTACATCCGTGGCGAGTTCCTGGATGAGCCCGTGCCGCGATTCGAAGCGGCGCTTCGCGAAGCCTACGAGGCGGGCCTGCTCGGACGAAACATCAAGGGCTCCGGCATCGACTTCGACCTGTACACGTTCGTCGGCGCCGGCGCCTATATCTGCGGCGAGGAGACGGCGCTGCTCGAGTCGCTCGAAGGCAAGCAGGGCAAGCCGCGCTTCAAGCCGCCGTTCCCGGCGAATTTCGGTCTTTATGGCCGCCCGACGACGATCAACAACACGCAAAGCCTCGCGAGCGTACCGGCGATCATCCGCAACGGGGCCAAGTGGTTTGCCGGGCTCGGTCCCGAGAACTCCGGCGGTACGGCGCTGTTCTCCGTGTCCGGCCATGTCGGCAAGCCCGGTAACTACGAACTGCCGATGGGCATCCCGTTCCCGGACCTGCTCGATATAGCGGGCGGCGTGTGGCAGGGCCGGAAGCTCAAGGCCGTCATTCCCGGCGGCTCCTCAGTGCCGGTGATGAAAGCCGACGTCATCATGGGCTGCACCATGGATTACCCGTCGCTGCAGAAGGCGGGCTCCTCGTTCGGCACCGGCGCCGTGATGGTCATGGACGAGACGACGGACATGGTACGCGTGCTGCGGCGCATCTCGCGCTTCTACATGGCGGAGTCCTGCGGGCAGTGCACGCCCTGCCGCGAGGGCACCGGCTGGCTTTACCGCATGCTGACTCGCATCACCGAGGGCCGGGGCACGCGCGAGGACCTGGGCAAGCTCGTCGACGTCGCGAACAAGATCGAGGGCCACACGATCTGCGCACTGGGCGATGCGGCGGCCTGGCCGGTACAGAGCTTCCTCAAGCACTTCTTCCACGAATTCGAGTACATGATCGACAACAATGGACGCAGCGTCGTGGACGGCGCCGCCGAAGCGGCTGCCTGAGCGAATGAGCGACGACCTGGTAAAGATCGAGATCGACGGCCGCCCCGTCGAAGCCCGCAAGGGACAGATGCTCATCGAGGTGACCGATCGTATCGGCACCTACGTGCCGCGTTTCTGTTACCACGAAAAGCTGTCGATCGCCGCCAACTGCCGCATGTGCCTTATCGAGGTCGAGAAGGCGCCGAAACCGCTGCCCGCCTGCGCCACGCCGGTGGCGGAGGGTATGAAGGTTTTCACGCGCTCGCCGCGCGCGATCTCCGCGCAGAAGGCGACGATGGAGTTCCTGCTCATCAATCACCCCCTCGACTGCCCGATCTGCGACCAGGGCGGCGAGTGCGAACTGCAGGATCTCGCGATGGGCTACGGGCGCGACATCTCGCGCTACAACGAGGGCAAGCGGGCCGTCCAGGACAAGGACATCGGCCCGCTCGTGTCGACGGACATGACCCGCTGCATCCATTGCACGCGTTGCGTGCGCTTCGGCGAAGAGATTCAGGGCATCCAGGAACTCGGAACGACCGATCGCGGCGAGAACATGAAGATCGGTACCTACATCGAGAAGAGCGTGGATCACGAGCTGTCGGCGAATATCATCGACCTCTGCCCGGTGGGTGCGCTTAACAACAAGCCGTACCGCTACAGCGCCCGCGCCTGGGAGATGCTGCAGCGGCCGACGATCGCAGCGCACGACTGCGTCGGTTCGAACCTGTACGCGCACGTTCTGCGCGGCCGCATCAAGCGCGTGGTGCCGCGGGAGAACGAGGCCATCAACGAGACCTGGATCTCCGATCGCGACCGCTTCAGCTACGAAGGCATCTATTCGCCCGACCGGCTGCCGGCGCCGATGGTGCGCGACGGCGCGAGCTGGCGCGAACTCGACTGGGAGGCGGCGCTCGAACTCGCCGCCGAACGCCTCGGACGAGCGCGGGAGAAAACCGGCTTCCTGGTATCGCCGAGCGCGACGCTGGAGGAGGGTCATCTCGTCGCGCAGCTCGCGGCGCATCTCGGTACGGCCAACCTGGACCACCGCCTGTCCCGGCGCGACACGCGCGACCAGGACGGCGATCCACGGTACCCGTCGCTCGGCATGACCATCGCGGAGCTCGAGCAGCAACTCGCGATCTTCGTTGTCGGCTCACACCTGCGGCACGAGGCCCCGATCCTCGCACATCGCGTGCGCAAGGCGAGCCTGGCCGGCGCGAAGGTCAGCTTCGCGACCCCGGAGCCGTACGAGTATTACTTCCGGGCAGCCGCGACACTGCAAGGGGCCGGCCTGGTCGAATTGCTCGCAGGCGTGGCGGTCGCCGCGTGCGGGGATCGCCTGCCCGAGTCCGTGGCGGGGCTGTGTGACGGCGTGACGGCGAGCGCGGAGCAGGCCAGCATCGCGGAGTCGCTCGCAAGCTCCTCCCCGGCGCTCGTGCTGCTCGGCAACATCGCCGGACGGCATGCCGCGGGCTCGGCCGTCCGTGCGCTCGCCGCGGCGATTGCCGGCGCAACGGGCGCCACGCTCGGCAGCCTGTCGGAGGGCGCGAATACGGCCGGCCTGCATCTCGCCGGCGTACTGCCGCACCGCGGCGCCGGCGGCGTGCCGCGCCCGCTGGCGGGTCGCGCCGCGGCCGCGTTGCTCGATGAGCCGCTCGATGCCGTCGTGCTGCTGAATGTCGAGCCGGACGCCGACCTGATGGCAGCCGGCGATGCGACGGAGCGCTTGTCGCGACAGGGCTTCGTCATCGCCCTGACCCCGTTCGTATCGGACGCCCTGCGCGAGACGGCGGATCTCCTGCTGCCGATCGGCACGTTCGCCGAAACGTCCGGCACCTATGTCAATGTCGCCGGCGACTGGCAGAGTTTCGCCGGCGTGGCCAATCCCGTCGGCGCCGCGCGGCCGGCCTGGAAAGTGCTGCGCGTGCTCGGCAACCTGCTCGGCGCACCGGGTTTCGATTACGTGACGAGCGAGGCGGTACGCGACGAACTCGCCGCGGCCCTGGGCAGCGTCACGGCGGGCGCCATGCAGCCGGGCAAAAGCGGACGCATCGCGGCGCCGAACGGCGCCGACGCCCCCGAGGCACACATCGACGTGCCGATCTACTCGGTGGACGGCGTCGTCCGCCGCGCCGACGCGCTGCAGCGGACGCGCGCGGCCCGGCGCGCACGGGGTGAGGGTGTATGACGGAGCTCCTGCCCGACTTCATCGTCGACATCTGGAATTCACTGCCGCCGCTCGTCCAGTACCTGACTATCTCCACGTGGAAGATCCTGATCGTGACGATCGGCGTAATTCTCGTCGTGGCGTTCTCGACGTACTTCGAGCGCAAGGTGATCGGCCAGATGCAGTCGCGCATCGGCCCGAACCGGGTCGGCCCGCTCGGGCTCGGCCAGCCGTTCGCGGACGTGATCAAGCTCCTTATCAAGGAGATCGTCATCCCGACGGCGTCGAACCGGTTCCTGTTCGTCATCGCACCGCTCCTCGCGCTGGTGCCGGCATTGGCGACCTGGGCGGTGATGCCGCTGCACCCGGGCTTCGTCATTGCCGACATCAACGCGGGCCTGCTCTACGTCCTCGCGCTGACGTCGATGGGCGTGTACGGCGTGATTCTCGCGGGCTGGGCGACGAACTCGAAGTATGCGTTCCTTGGGGCCATGCGTTCGGCAGCGCAGATCGTTGCCTACGAGATCGCCATGGGCTTCGCGCTGGTCGGCGTGCTGATGGCGGGCGGCAGCCTGAACCTCGGCGACATCGTGGCCGGGCAGTCGGGCGGGTTTCTCAACTGGTTCCTGGTTCCGCTGTTCCCGCTGTTCATCGTGTACTGGATTTCGGGCGTCGCGGAGACGAACCGTGCGCCGTTCGACGTGGCGGAGGGTGAGTCGGAGATCGTGGCCGGCTTCCATGTCGAGTATTCCGGCGTCGCCTTTGCGCTCTTCTTCCTCGCCGAGTACGCGAACATGGTTCTCATATCGGGCCTCGCTTCGGTGTTCTTCCTGGGCGGCTGGGCCTCGCCGTTCGAGGGCTGGGCGTTTCTCGACGGGACTCTGCTGGCATTCATGGCGGCCCCGAGCTTCGGCTGGCTGTTCCTGAAAATCGCCTTTTTCATGTATTCGTTCTTCTGGTTCCGCGCGACGTTTCCGCGCTACCGCTATGACCAGATCATGCGGCTGGGCTGGAAGGTCTTCATCCCCCTCACGCTCGCGTGGATCGCGGTGGTCGGCGTGATGATGATGGAGCCCGTCGCCTCCA
>DASUOE010000285.1:0-2193 GCA_036276805.1 Woeseiaceae bacterium
CCGGTGTCCGTGTTCTACGAGCATCCGCCGAACGCGCGGCTCGTCCGGTTCTGTTTCGCAAAGGAAAACGCGACACTCGATGCGGCGGCCGAGCGCCTGCGGCGGCTGTAGCGCGGCGCGGCGACGCCCACGGAGTTGCAAAAGCCGCGGCGGCCGAATCACTATCTGTCGGCACGGCTGCGTAACAGCCCAGCGGTTCGCGCCGGCGGCGCCCGGCGGCGAGGAGTGAAATAGACATGTGGGACATCGTCATTGCGACCGGCCTCGTGATCACCGTGATCACGTGCATCCCCGTCTTCAGGCAGATGCGGCACCACCCGCGCGGCATCCACATCCTGTTCTTCACGGAGATGTGGGAGCGCTTCTCCTACTACGGCATGCGCGCCATTCTCGTCGCGTACATGACGCAGCACTTCCTGTTCGACGATGACGTCGCGCAAGGCCAGTACGGGGCGTACACCTCCCTCGTCTACCTGCTGCCCCTGCTCGGCGGCTTCCTGGCCGACAAGTACCTCGGGACGCGGAAAGCCATCGCGTTCGGCGCCTTGCTGCTGGTGGCGGGCCACCTGACGATGGCAATCGAGCAGGCGCCCGCGAGCGAGACCCTGACCTATCAGGGGCAAACCTACGAGTTCGCGGCCGAAGGCCGGCAGGACCGTCGCCGTACCTGGCTCGTCGTCGACGGCGAGCGGTACGAATACGGCCCGGCGGAGGGAGGCGGTATCGCGATCGAGGGACTGCCCGGCAACGCTCCGCTTCCGAGCGTATTGCCCGCGGGCAGCTACGAGTTGAGCGTCGAAGGCCGCAACCCGTTCTTCGTCGGAATTTTCTATCTCGCGATGTCGCTGATCATCATGGGCGTCGGGTTCCTAAAGCCGAACATCTCGACGATCGTCGGCCAGCTCTACGAGCAGGGCGATCCGCGCCGCGATGCCGGCTTCACGCTTTACTATTTCGGCATCAATCTCGGCGCGTTCTGGTCGTCGGCGCTCTGCGCCGGGTTAGGCGTGACGGTCGGCTGGTGGGCCGGCTTCGGGCTCGCCGGTATCGGCATGTTCCTCGGCTGGTGCGTGTTCGTGCGCCGCCGGCTGTTGTTCTTCATGCCGGGGCCCGCGGAGCTGCCGGAGCACCTCGGTGCGCCGCCCGACGCCGAGCTCATCCGCAAGCCGTTCTTCGGTCCGCTGACTCGCGAGCACGTCATCTATCTCGGCGGAATCGTCGGCGTCGTCGGCGTCTGGTGGCTCGTGCAGCGAGAGCAGGTCGTCAACCTGGCGTTGACGATCGCGTCCGTCGGGATCGTGGCGTATTTCGTCGTGTACATGGTTCGGCGCTGCACGGCTGTCGAGTCGCAGCGGATCATCCTCGCCTTGATACTCATAGCGGCATCCGTCGTCTTCTTCACGCTGTTCGAGCTAGCCGGCTCGGCGCTCAACCAGTTCGCGGAGCGCAATACTCAACTGCCGTCCGACGGGTTCTTCAGCATCACCTCGGGGCAAACCCAAGCGTTCAACGCGGGGTTCATTCTGCTCTGCGCGCCGCTGTTCGCCATGATGTGGAACTGGATGAATCGCACGCGGCGCGACATCGGGGATCCGGCGAAGTTCGCGCTCGGGCTGATCCAGGTCGGTGCAGGCTTCCTCGTGCTCGTCTGGGGCGCGCAGTTCGCCGACGAGAGCGCGCGGGTGCCGCTCGTGTTCCTGATGCTGCTCTATCTGCTGCACACGACGGGCGAGCTGTTCTTGTCGCCGGTCGGTTTGTCGGCGATGACGAAGCTCGCTCCGGCGGCCGTCGTCTCGACGATGATGGCGACGTGGTTCTTGGCGTCTTCAGCGGCGCAGGCGCTCGCGGCGCAAGTCGCGAAGCTCACGGCGCAGGAGACCGTCGGCGGCCAGGTGCTCGATCCGCAGGCCGCGCTCGCCACGTATGTCGAGGTGTTCAACCAAATCGGGTGGGCCGCCATCGGAATCGGGGCCGTGCTCGGGGCTTTCAGCCCGCTGCTGCGGCGCCTGGCGCACTCGGACGCTGCGGATCAGAGCGCAGCGCCGCAGGTCAAGCCGGTCACTGAAAGCTAGCGCTGCGGCAGCGCCGCGGCCGTCTGGGTGCCGCTAGCGGGCCTCGCGCTCAGCAGCCACGAGCTCGTCGACGACCACGAGCAGCTCCTCGTAGCTGCCGGCCATGGTCGCGTCGGTGGTG
>DASUOE010000286.1:0-3992 GCA_036276805.1 Woeseiaceae bacterium
AACCGCGGGACCGGCCACGGCATCGTAGGAGCGGCGGTAACGCCGCGAATGGGACCCGCCCGGATGCCCCAGCGCTATGCGCGGCCGGAAAGCACAACCCATTCGCGGCCTTACGGCCGCTCCAACCGCGGGACCGGCCACGGCATCGTAGGAGCGGCGGTCACGCCGCGAATGGAGCGCGGCCGGATGCCACGCCCAGCCGAGTTCGTCAGCGCACCGATTTGATCGGCAGCACCAGCAACGCCGCGGCGAGCGCGAAGATCACGGCGGCCCAGAAGATGACGGCGTAATTCCCGCCGGAGACGGCCAGCAGGATGGCCGCCATCACCGGGCTCAATATCTGCGGGATGTTGACGGCGGTCGTCAGGAGCCCGAGGTCCTTGCCCTCGTCGCCCTCCGCCGTCTGCGGCAGGACGCGGGTCATGAGCGCCATGTCGATCGACATGAACATGCCGTAGCCGATCCCGATGATCACCGCGTAAACCCACATGCCCCCCATGTCCGGCCGGATGAGCGGCGCCAGCATCGCGGCGCTCATGATCAGGCTCGCCGCGAAGACGAACGGCTTCACGCGCTGGACGCGGTCCGACCAGGCGCCCGAGACCAGCGACGTGATGACGAGGAACACGAGCGTGACGAGCGCGAGGTTCGCGATCGCGACCGTCGACGCCTCGTTCGAAAGCCCGATGTAGTCCCGCAGGATGTAGAGCATGTAGGTGGCGACCGCCTGGTAGCCCATGTACACGGTGAAGCGCCCGGCAAATGCCCAGGCGAAGTCCGGGTGGCGCCGCGGATCGACCCAGAACCCCTTGAGGAAAGCCCGGAAAGAGAACACCCGCAGCGGCCGGTCGGTCGCCGGCGCCTCGCGGTTGATCAGCACGAAGGCGAGGCACGAGACCGCGACCGCCACGGCGAACAGGCCGTAGGCCAGCACCCGCTCGCCGGCGAGGTAGCCCGCGACGACCGTGCCCGCGGTGAGCCCCGAGGTCATTCCGGCGCCCATGACGCCGGAGGCGACGCCGCGGTTCTCCGGCGCGAAGCGGTCGGCGATTACGGTGGTGAGTGCGGGCTGCATCGAGTTGTAGGCGACCGTCGCCATCACCCACAGCACCATGAGCGACCAGAAACTCGACATCCACGACACGCCGAACAGGCACATCGAGCCGACGAGGGAGCCGATCGCGATCCACGGCGAACGCCTGCCCCAGCGCGTCCGCGTGCGGTCCGAGAGCGCGCCGGCGACCGGTGTCGTGATGGTCGAGAAGACCGACGTGACGGCGAACAGGAAGGCCAGGTTGTTGGCCTTGTTCGCTTCGTCGAACTCGGCGATCTGGTCCGGCAGCAGCACGCCGAGGACGCCGCTGTAGAGCGCCATCAGCAGGAAGAAGTTGACCATGAGCGAGAGCTGCAGCCGCCAGCGCTCGCGGCCCTGCACCCAGCGGCCCGGGTCCGCGGCCGGCTGCGCGAGTGCGCTCACGCTGCCGCCCTCGCTTTGCCGGCCGGTCTGCATCTGCACCGTTCGCGAGTCCGCGCCGCGTTCCGGCCCGGGACTCGCGCTCAGGCGCTCCGTTCCGGTGCGAGCCGCAAGCCCGCGCGGCTCGGGCGCACGTGCGGGCCCTCGGGATTCGCCCAGTCGCCGCTGAGCGCGTTCGCGCGGATCGCCGCTTCGTCCACCTCGATGCCTAGGCCTGGTGCATCGCCGAGCACGATGCCGCCGTCGGCGATCTGCTGGTCGACCGTGAGGCCGACGGGCGCATCGAAGCACTGCACCTCGATCGAGAGCATGTTCGGCGCGGCGGCGGCGGCATGCGCCGCGGGATTCGCGTGGTAGGCCACCGGCGACACCGGCAGGTTGCGCGAATGCGCGGCCGCGGCGACGCGCAGGAAGTGGGTGATGCCCCAGATACTGCCGGTCTGCACGATGTCGACGGCGCCGGCGGCGAACAGCGGCGCGAACTGCTCGAGGCCCGTCAGGTTCTCGCCCGTCGCCACCGCGGCTTTGGCGGCGCGGCTGACGCGGGCGTGGCCTTCGGCGTCCCAGCGCCGGAGCGGCTCCTCGATCCAGGTGAGGTCGATCTCGCGCTCGATCTCGGCCAGGTGCCGGATCGCTTCCTTCATGCCCCAGTACTCGTTCACGTCGAGCATGAGGCCGGGCCGCGGCGTGTTGGCGGCGAGCACGTCGCGAACGAGTCGCAGCCGGCGGATGTCCCTGTCGATGTCGCGGCCGCCCTTGATCTTCGCCGAGGTAAAGCCGCGCTCGGCCCACCGCCGGTACTCCGCGACGAAGCGCTCGTCGTCGAGGCCGAAGCACAACGCGGAGGCGTAGCCGGGAACCAGGCGGTCGCGCGCGCCCATCGTCCGCCACAGCGGTTCGCCGGCCATTTTGGCCTTGAGGTCCCAGAGCGCCATGTCGACCGCGGCGATGGTGCCGAAGGTGGCGCCGCCGTGGCCGCTCTTGAAGACGCGCGCGAGCATGCGATCGTAGAGAGCGGTCACCGCGCGGGGATCCTCGCCCTCGACGGCCGGGAACACGCGCTTGATGTCGCCGTGCGGGCCGAGGCCGACGCCGGTCAGGCCGTCGTCCGTTTCGAGGAGCAGGACAGACACGTCCGTGATGCCGGCGGCGATCACGCCGTTGGCGTCCCCGATGGGCCGCCCCCAGTTCTGCACGGTGAGGAGGCTGCGGTATCCGGTTATTTTCATGTACTTGCTCGCTTATCGGCAGGTTGCCGGGAAGCCGGTCCCGGGCTACCGCTGCCGTTGATGCTGGAAGTGAGCGCTACCACCCGGGGGTTTAATATCATATGTATGATGTCTTATGATACAGCCTTTGCCGCAGGCGGCCGATTTTTTTTGATCGTCGAGTCCCCGCGCCCGTCGCCGCCCCTTATTTACCGCCGCCCGCCGGGCGTCGCCTTGACAGGCCCGGCGGCAAACGAATAATGGCCCGGCGGGTTGTGCGTCCGCCGCTCCCTCACCGAGTAGAGTACAGGCTTAGTGTCCAATGCCGCGCTGAATGCCCGCCACGCCCGCCGCCGCCCGCGCCTGGCGGAAGCCGTCGTCGAGGATCTCGTCCGCAGCATCGTGACGGAAGTGCACGCGCCGGGCTCGGCCCTCCCGCCCGAGAACATGCTGTGCGAGATCTACGGCGTCAGCCGCACGGTCGTGCGCGAAGCGACAACGGCCCTGACGGAAAAAGGCCTCGTCGAGTCGCAGCAGGGCCGCGGCACGATCGTGCAGGATTCGTCGCACTGGAACCTGCTCGATCCGGTGGTCCTCGCCGCGCTGTTCCAGCGCGAGGACGGTCTCTC
Source organism: Woeseiaceae bacterium (assembly GCA_036276805.1). Classification (GTDB taxonomy): domain Bacteria; phylum Pseudomonadota; class Gammaproteobacteria; order Steroidobacterales; family Woeseiaceae; genus UBA1847. The sequence continues at coordinate 3,312 of DASUOE010000286.1, forward strand.
GTATCTCGACAATCTCTCCGAGATCCGCGCGACGCTCGAGGCGTCGATGGCGGCCAAGACGGCGCGCAACCTGACGCCGGAGGTCGCGGAAGCGCTGACCGAGCAGATCGAGAAGCTCGCCGGGCTCGTCGAGACGCCGGCGGCCTACGTGCACGAGGACCTCGCGTTTCACGACATCATCATGCGCACGTCCGGCGACCGCCTGAGCAAGGCGATCATCGACAGCATCCAGGGCAAGGCGCTGCACTCGGTGAGCTACTCCGGCCACCTCAACGTCGCACACGTGCGCGAGACGCACGAGGCGCACCGCCGTATCTACGACGCGATCATCGCCAGGGACGCGGACGGCGCGGCCCGCGCCATGCGCGATCACATCGAGTTCTCCTGGCGCAAGCGCCGCCCGTCGAGCACCGGCCAGCCGACGGCCTGAACCGGCGTTATCGTCGTGGTATCCGGCCGCGTTCCATTCGCGGCGTGACCGCCGCTCCTACAGATGCGGCCGTCGAAATGCGCGGTAATGGAATCCATCGCAGTCGCGGCGTAATCGCAGCGGCCGTTGGAGCGGCCGTGAGGCCGCGAATGGTTTCAACCTTCCGGCCGCGTCCAATTCGCGGCGTGACCGCCGCTCCTACCGGCGCGATATCCGTCCTGTAGGAGCGGCCGTCAGGCCGCGAATGGTTT
>DASUOE010000287.1:0-5370 GCA_036276805.1 Woeseiaceae bacterium
CACAGGACGACGGCGTCCGCGTCCCGTTCCCGCGCCGCGCGGGCGATGGCGCCGGCCCGGTCGCCGAAGCCGCGCGGCCCGCGCGGATGCGCGTGCGCGTGCCGGGCGATACGCCGGGCCGGCGGGTCGTTGCCGGGTTCGACCGGGGGGCCGAGCCGCGACAGGTCGCGGCCGTGCACATCCCCCGCCACGCTCCAGCCGGCAGCCTCGACGGCGAGATGCAGGCCGTCGTCCGGCGGAACCGAGCCCGCGAGCAGGATTCGGCCGCGGCCGCCGCCGCTGCGCGGCACGCGGTCGAGCGCCAGGGTCTCGGCACCGGCGAACAGGCTGGCCCGTGCGATACGCTCCCGGTAGCGGCCGGGCAGCGCGGGGTCGGCATCCAGGTCCTGCATCAGTTCGCGCCGGGCATTCGCGATGGCGATACCGTCGGCGAGATCGGCGGCGGACAGGCCGAGTTCCGAGCCGAGTTTCCCGACCGCCCGTTCGGTCCACTCCGCGCTCGATGCCCGCGGGATCCGGGCCACGTCGAAGATCACGGGCTCGGGTCCGTCGATGTGCTGTTGCCGCTGCAATTCGCACACATAGTAATAGAGCCGCTGCGAGGCATCGTCGCCGCGCGAAAAGACGACGCAGTCGAGAAAACCGAACTGCCCCAGCGCCCAGTCCTCCAGGATGGAACGCGCCCAGCCCGGAAACGCGTCCTCGAGCCAGCGGTCGGCGTGCGGCGTCGCCCTGTCCCGCCGCCACGGCAGGTGCACGGCCGCATAGCAAGGCGTCGCAAGCAGATCCTCCGGGATGTCGAGTCCGACGTATCCGAGCGCACGCCGGGACCTGCGTGCCTCAGCCAGCGGATCGGCGAGCACGGCGTCGACATCGAGTTTCCGTCCGGCCGTCACCGCATTTGCCCCGGCAGCCACAGCACCATGGCCGGGAACAGGATCAGGAGCGCGAGATGCAGCAGGTCCGACGCCAGGAACGGCAGCACGCCCTTGAAAATGCGGCCGAGGCTCACGTCCGGCGCGATCCCCTGGATGACGTACAGGTTGAGCCCGATCGGCGGGTGTATGAACCCGATTTCCATCGCGCGGACGATGAAGATGCCGAGCCAGATCGTCGAGAGTCCGAACTCGCCGACGACCGGCAGCACGATCGGCGTCGCGAGCAGCATCAATGCCAGCCCGTCGAGTACGGAGCCCAGCAGCAACAGGACCGCCGCGATCAGGAACATCGTGCCGAGCACGCCGAGATCCGCCCGCACCGCCGCATCGGCGACCGACTCGGCGACACCCGTGACGCTGATGAAGACGGAAAACACGAGCGAGCCGATGATCACCGCGAAGATGAGTCCGCTCGTGACCAGCGTCTCGCGCAAGGCAGCGAGGATCGTCGTCGCGTTGAGCGCTCCGCGACGGGCGCACAGCAGCACCGCCCCGGCGGCGCCGGCGGAAGCCGCCTCGGTCGGCGTCATCCAGCCGAGCGCGATTCCGCAAATGACGAGGAGCACGAGCAGCAGCAGGTCCCAGACACGGCCGATCGCCCGCAGGCGCTCGCTGTGGGTTGCCCGCGGTGTGGGTGGCGCGGTGTGCGGCCGCCACGTCGCAATGAGCCAGATGACCGCACAGTAGAAGAGGAGCTGCGTGAGCCCCGGGATGATTGCCGCGGTGAACAGCTTGCCGATCGATTGCTCGGTGATGATGCCGAACACGATGAGCGCCCCCGAAGGCGGAATCATCTGGCCGAGCGTGCCGCCCGCGGCGACGCACCCGGTGGCGAGTGAGTCCGAATAGCCGCGCTTGCGCATCTCCGGCAGCGCCACCAGGCCCATCGTCGCCGCCGTAGCGAGGCTCGAGCCGTTGACGGCGCCGAAACCCGCGCAACCCCCGACCGATGCGAGCGCCAGCCCGCCGCGCCGGTGCCCGATGAGTTTCGCCGCCGCATCGAAGAAGTCGCGGCTCGCGTTCGCGGACGCACACAGGTGTGCCATGAGCAGGAACAGCGGCAGCGTGCCAAGCTCGTACCGGGTCAGCGTCTCGAGCACGATGACGCCGCTCTTTACGAGTGCCGGTTCCGCCCCGAGGACCGCGACGAGGCCGACGGTCCCGACGAGGCCCAGCGACACCCCGATGGGCAGTCCGGCGAGCAGCAGCACGAGCAGCACAACGACGCCGAGAGAACCTGTTGCGAGGTCCGTCATCGCCTGGTCAGCTCCAGGACGACCCGCCGGGCGTAGATGAGCGCAATGACGAACATCGCGACCGTGACGACGACGCGCAGCGGCGAATACGGGACGCCGAGGAGCTCGCTCTGTTCGGACGCGTTGCGCATTTCCCAGGCAATCCATGCACTGCCCGCGGTGAGGCTCAGGAAAAATGCCGTTCCGCCGACCGCCAGCAGGACGCGCATGGCGCTGCCGGAGCGACCGCGGTAGCGGCTCGAGAAGACACTGACCTTTGCGTGGGCCCTGCTCAGCGTGGCGGCCACCATTGCGCCGGACGAGGACAAGAGGATCATCGCCTGCACGAGCTCGATCGAGCCCACGAGGTTCCAGCCGACGTTGCGCGCGATGACCGCGGCAAACTCGATCAGCATTGCCGCCAGCAACGGCAGGCCTGCCGCGACCACGAGCCACTGCGGGACGCGCCCGCGGTTCTCGTCGGGCGCGCCAGGGGGTCGCTCGCGTTCACCGATCACTGCAGCACCCACATCGACGCGGCGGGGGTGAATGCGACGGGCGGCAACCCGCCGTCGCGCGTGATCCGTGCGACGTAGTCGACGATGCCGCCGGCCCGGCTGCCGGCGGCCACGGGGCGCCCCGGCGGTTCGACATACACCGGCAGTAAGCCGGCCTCGAGCGTGCCGCCGGGACGCCACGACACGCGGCCGAGCATTGCATTCACGGCCTCCGGATGAAACGGCGCGAATTCGTAAGCCGGGTCGGGCTCGAAACCGAACAGCTCCCGCCGGCGTCGCGCCCACTCGGCACGGCGCGGATGCGACTGGTCCGCCGTGAGTGCGCGCGTCACGACGCAGCCGTTACCGAGCCCGTGGAAGACCGGCTTGCCCCGGTAGATCTCGATGCCGCGCACAATGTGCGCATGATGGCCGACGACGACGTCCGCGCCTGCATCGATGGCCGCGTGCGCGACCGGCCGTTCGTAGGGTGCGAGCACGGCCGGCGTATGCACGATGCCCTTGTGCAACGCGACGACGACGAGATCCGCCTGTTCGCGCACCGCGACGATATCCTGCCGGAGAATGTCCCGCGCGGCTTTCGTGAGCGCGATGATCGGCGCCAGGGGCGTGACGGCACTCCCGTCCGCGGTGGCAAGCGGCAGGTAGGCGCACCCGGCCGCAGCGTCGGCGGCCCAGGACGATTCCGGCCCGACGCAGTTGTAGCTCAACACCGCAACGGAATGCGGCCCGAGGGACAGCCATGCCGGCCGGCGCGCCTCGGCCAGGTCTCGGCCCGCCCCGCATGCGGCAACTCCCGCCTCCGCAAGCGCTGCGAGCGTATCCTCGATGCCCTCGCGGCCCTGGTCGTTGATGTGGTTGCCGGCCAGCGTCACGGCGTCGAAGCCGCAGCGGGCGAGCGCGGCGAGCGCCGCCGGGTCGGCACCCGGCGCCGGGACGTCGCCCGATGTCTCCCTCCCGCGGCGGGTGTGCGGCACCTCGAGATGGCCAATGGCGAGATCCACGGCTTCGAGCATGGGTGCGAGCCCGCCGAGCCAGTGATCGGGATCGGGCAGGTCGAGCACGAGGTCGCCGGAAAACGCGAGCTCGTAGGTTTTTGAATTGTTGACGACTTTGTTTATCATCGGGCCGTCCCGCACAGCCCGGCTGCCAGCAAGCGTCGATGTCCACCACACAGAAAAAGAAGAAGGCCCGCTCCGCCGGCAGGCGTGCCGCTGCGCTCACGACCGACCAGCTGGTCGCCTGGGCCCGGGAGAAGATCCGCACGGGCGGGTTTGCGCCCGGCCAGCGCCTCATCGAGAGCGACATAATGCGCGAGACGCACGCGAGCCGGAACAAGGTCCGGGACGCGCTGCAGCGGCTGTCCACCGAAGGTCTCGTTACGATCGAGGCGTTTCGCGGCGCCTCCGTGAAATCGATCAGCTGGGAGCAGGTGCGGCAGATTTACGACGCACGCACGGCGATCGAGGGCTTCGCGGCCCGCGCCTTTGCCGAAAGTGACAATGCCGAACTCAAGGACGAGCTGAAAGAGATCCAGAAGGAAATGGACAAGTGGGTGAAGCGCGGCGATCACGAGCGCTTCGCGAGCATGAATTCGAGCTGGCACGAGCTGATCGTCGATGGGGCCGATAATGAATACTTCCGCCAGTTCCTGTCGCGGCTGACGATTCCCGTCTATCGCCTGTTGTTTACGACCTTTTATTCGAAGAAGCGCATCGAGGTTGCCAATGCGGATCACCAGAAGGTGACGAAGGCCATATGCGAGGGCGCCGCGGACGATGCGGAGCGGTTGATGCGCCGACACATCCAGAACGGCCTCAGGGCGCTTTCCGACATCGAAGGGCGCGCACTCTAGCAGCCGGGTACGGCCTCGAGCCAACCTGGCCCACATCTTCGTTCTCCGTCTCGTTCCGGGCCGGGTCTGTCCGGGCCGACGCTCCCCGGCGACCTCGCAGGTCGCCGGGGCAGGCCCGCGCGGCGCCGACTTCCGGAAGCAGCGCTCTCCGGAAGCCGGCGTCGCGGCGGCGACTAGAACCGCTTTTCCAATGATACGCCGAGCAGCCTGCCTATCGGGTTCGCCGCCGACGAATCGTATCCGCCGTTGCCGTTGCCGGATGGTGCGATGTTGACGTACGGCGGTTCCTCGTCGAACGCATTGCTGAGCTGGAAGCCCAGCACCCAGCCGTCGGCGAGGCCGGTCCCGTCCGGGTCGCCCAGGTTCACCCACGCACTGAAATCGACCGGCGAGAAGGCGTCGACGTCCTGTTCCGGGCTCGGCAGATTATTCTCGTACTCGCCGATGTAATTGAGTACGACGCGCGCGCTGTAACGGCTGTACGCCCACGTGAGGCTCGCACGCGTCTTCAGGCCCAGCGGATTGAAGATGACATTGTCGCGATCGAACAGGACGCCGTCCGGCGTGTTGGCGATCTTGTAGTCGAGCGTGTAAACGCCGCTCACGTCGGCGACGAAGCTGCTCCCGCCGTCCGTCGACCATGTGCTGCGCAGCAGGAAGTCGATGCCGTCAGTTTCGGACCGACCGAGATTGTTCGGCCGTCCGTCCACGTACAGAGTGACCGGGTCCGGCAGCACGCCGCGCGCGACGGTGAGTCCCTGGGCGAACAGCTCGTCGATCCGTTGGGCCGCCGCGTCGTCCCGGAGGATGATACCCGTGCCTTC
>DASUOE010000288.1:0-9128 GCA_036276805.1 Woeseiaceae bacterium
CATCGCGAAGTACCGGCGCGGCACGCCTTGGAAACCCAGGTAATGCATCGGCAGGTAGATCGCGTAGGTACCGAGGAAGGTCATCCAGAAATGCCACTTGCCGAGCGTCTCGTTGTACATCTTCCCGGTGATCTTCGGGTACCAGTGGTAGATGGCGCCGAAGACCACGAGGATGGGGGACACGCCCATCACCATGTGGAAGTGCGCCACCACGAAATAGGTGTCGGACAGCGGCAGGTCGATCGTCACGTTGCCGAGGAACAGTCCCGTCAGGCCGCCGTGGATGAACGTGAAGATGAAGCCGATCGCGAACAGCATCGGCGTGCGCAGGTGGATGTGGCCCTGCCACAGCGTGAGCACCCAGTTGTAAACCTTGATGGCGGTCGGCACGGCGATGATGAGCGTGGTGGTCGCGAAGAAGAACCCGAAGTACGGGTGCATGCCCGAGACATACATGTGGTGCGCCCACACGATGAACGACAGGCCGCCGATCGCGATGATCGCCCACACCATCATGCGGTAACCGAAGATGTTCTTGCGCGCGTGCGTCGAGAGGAGGTCAGAAACGATGCCGAATGCCGGCAGCGCGACGATGTAAACCTCGGGGTGGCCGAAGAACCAGAACAGGTGCTGGAACAGGATCGGGCTGCCCCCGGTGTAACCCGGGTTCGTGCCCATCGAACTGACCGCCGGCATGAAGAAACTCGTCAGCAACGTCTTGTCGAGCAGCATCATGATGGCGCTGACAAGCAGGGCCGGGAAGGCGAACAGGCCGAGTACCGTGGCGACGAAAATGCCCCATACGGAAAGCGGCAGGCGCATCAGGGTCATGCCCTTGCAGCGTGCCTGCAGCACGGTGGTGACGTAGTTCAGGCCGCCCATGGTGAAGGCGACGATGAAGACGGCGAGCGACACCAGCATCAGCACGATGCCCCATTCGACGCCGGGGGTGCCCGGACTGATCGCCTGCGGCGGGTACAGCGTCCAGCCGGCGCCGGTGGAGCCGCCCGGCACGAAGAAGCTGGCGAGCAGGATGATGACCGAGAGCAGGTACACCCAGTAGCTCAGCATGTTCATGTACGGGAAGACCATGTCGCGGCTGCCGCACATGAGCGGGATGAGGTAGTTGCCGAAGCCGCCGAGGAACAATGCGGTCAGCAGGTAGATCACCATGATCATCCCGTGCATCGTGATGAACTGGTAATAGTTCTCGGGGTTAACGAAATGCACGTCCTCCGGGAACCCGAGCTGCAGCCGCATCATCGCGGAGAGGATGAGTGCGATGACGCCGACGAAGATTGCCGTAAGGCCGTACTGGATGGCGATGACCTTGTGGTCCTGGCTCCAGACGTACTTCGTTATGAAGGTCTGCGGATCGTGATGTTCGATCTCGTGGTCGCGGTCGGCAATTGCCACGTACGCCATATCAGTTTCCTGTCCCGTTTCCTTGCGAGGCGTCGGCGACCTCCGCCGACGGCGCCGCGTCCAGCGTGTTGATGTACGCTACGACGTCGTTGATCGCCTGTTCGTCCTTCAGGATGCGGCCCATGAAGCCCATCTGCATACCGTAGAAGTCCTGCGGGTGCGTGCCCCGGACACCGGCCCTGAAGTTCGCGAGCTGCCGGGCGAGGTACCAGTCGTCCATGCCGGCATAGCGCGGCGCGTTCGTCGCCTGCACGCCCATGCCATCCCTGCCGTGGCAGTACCCGCAGACCTGCGCGATACGCTCCCCGCGCGCCGCGTCGCCCGTGATGGTTTGCGGGGACGGCTCGTCGGGCAGCGTGCCGATGTGCGCGACGACGTTCGCGATGGCGGTTTCGTCGGGCAGCGTCCTGGCCATGGCCAGCATCTGCTGGCCATAGGTATCGTCGGCATGCGTGCCGCGCAGCCCCTGCTGGAAGGCGCGGATTTCCTCGCGGAGGTACCAGGCATCCTGGCCGGCGAGCTTCGGTGCATTCATGGCCTCGAGTCCCTCGCCCTGCTGGCCGTGGCAGGCGGCGCACACCGCGTACTGTGCAGCGCCGACGGTGGGGTCGCCCGCCGGCCGGGCCGCGAGTTCCGCGAACGTCGGCTGCGCGTCGAGCCAGCTCTCGAAGTCCGCCCCGTCCTCGACCACCACCGCGCCGCGCATCGTGTGGTGCGCCACGCCGCAGAGCTCCTCGCACAGCACCTCGAACCGCCCCGCTTCCGTGGGTTCGAGCCACATGAACGTGTCCATGCCCGGCACGAGGTCCATTTTCACGCGGAACTGTGCGACCGTGAAGTTGTGCAACACGTCCTTCGAGCGAAGCAGGAATTTCACCGGCCGGTCGATCGGGAGATGGGCTTCGGGATGCAGCACGACCACGTCGTCCTGCCCGTGCGGGTCCTCGGGATCGATGCCGAGCGGGTTGTCCGGGCCGATGCGCTCGGCATCCACGTGCCCGAGCTTGCCGTCGGCCCCCGGGTACCGGTAGGTCCAGTGCCATTGCTGGCCGACAGCCTCGACGACGTGGGCCTCCTCGGGCACTTCCACGAAGCGCGCCCAGACGAGCAACCCCGGCGTCAGCATGGCGGCAACGCCGACGGCCGTGAGTCCGGTGAGCCAGACCTCGAGCCGCTTGTTCTCGGGTTCGTAACGCGCTTTCGACGCGACGCCCTCGCGATGCCGGTACTTGAGAATGGCCGCGGCGACGAAGAGATTGACGGCAACGAAGATAATCGCGGTGACGTACAGCGTCACGTCGACCGTAAAGTCGACCATGCCCCAGTTGGACGACAGCGGCGTAAAAGTCCAGGGACTCAGGATATGGAACAGTATCGAGCCGACAACGAGCAGAATCAAAGCGACAGCAAAAGGCATACGTCGCGCATCCTTTTCTGTGGTGCAAAGCTTACAGTGCTACCGGGCCGGCGGCGGCGGAACCGCCCCGGGCCTTTCCTCTCTGCCAGTTCGCCTGCGGATGTCGAGCCGCGCTTTACGCCTTGTGCGTGTGCCCCTGCTGGCTTGCCGGGTGCTCGATCCCTGTTCCTGCCCATGGACCGGGTGCCGGCGAACTGAACCCCCGCATTGAGGATAAGGGAATCGATCGCCGATTTCCACGGCCGGCATTTCAATCGCTTGCGGCCGCCGCGCCGGGGCCGCCGCGCTCGTCAGAAATCCACGGGCAGGCCCAGGTCCTCGCGCACCGCATCGCGTGCCTTCTCGAGATCGGCTTCGAGGTCGGCGAGTTCGCGCTCGAGCGGCGCGGTCAGCACGGCGGCTTCGGCACGCAGCAGTGGCGCGGGCAGCTCGGTCGGCAGCGACACGGCGACGGTGTCGGGTGGGGCCGCGGGCGGAGCGGGCTGCCGCAGGTTCATGACGACCACGACGCCGGCGACGGCGGCAAGGCCCGTAAGACTGCTGGCCCACCAGAGGCGCGCGGGCGCGCGCCGCCGGGTGCGGGCCCGGCGTTCCGCCGCCGCCGCTTCGAGCGACGCGCGAATGCGCGCATCGAGGGCCGGCGACACCTCGGCGTCGATGCGTGCCGCATCGGCACGCAAACGTCGTTCAAGTTCGTCCATAGGCTTTGTGACCTTCCTTGCCCGGCGGTGCGCCGCCGAGCGCTTTTTCGAGTGACTGGCGCGCCCGCATGAGATTCACCTTGGTCCATGCCGTGGTTCGCCCGAGCACGGCCGCGACATCGCGCACCGACATGTCCTCCGCGTAGCGCAGCCACAGCGCCGTGCACACCTCGTCGGCCAGTACGCGCCGCGCCGTGAGCCAGAGGTTTTCCTGCTCGCTCGCGGCCATCACCGCGCGCAACGGGTCGGCATCGTGGTCGGCCGGTTCGTCGTCGAGCCCGCGGTGCGCCTGCCTGTGCCGCGCGGCCTCGTTGATCGCGATGCGGTAGAGCCAGGTGCTGAATCGCCAGCGCGGGTCGTAGCTCGACAGGTAGCGGAAGGCGTTGAGCAGCGCGTCCTGCAGAGCGTCCTCCGCGTCCGCGTGCGACGGGCAGCGCGTGAGCAGGAAGCGGAACAGGCGCGGCCGGTGGGACTGCACCAGCTCCGTGAACGCCGCCACGGAGCCGGTGCGTGCGCGGGCGACGAGTTCGCTCTCGCCTGACTTCTCGCCGGTGCCCTGGCCGGCCGTACCGGCATCCCTGGCGCGGATCATGCGCTGCTGCTCACGCTGGCTGCATCATGCCTCGTCGAGCGCGGCCTCGATGAATGCCGACGACAGGGCGACGCTGATCTTGAGCCGCGTATCGTCCACCTCGACGCGGGTGCCCTGCAGTACTTCCGTGACAGCCGGGTCGACCTCCCCGCTGAACGCCTGCAATGCGATGAGGCCGCGCACGATGCTCGCCATCGACTCGGCTGTCGCGGCTTCGGTCGCGAGGAGCTGCACGTCCACCGCGATCATGCCGGCCACGTCGGCGACGAGCAGCGCCACCTGCCGCGTATTGCGCAGGATGTTCGACCGAAAGCCGTCGTCGCCGTCGTCGATCCCGCTGGTGTCCATGCCCGCCTGTATCAGGCTCTGTTCCGCCGTAAGCAGGAACAGCGCGCCCTCGTGGCTGCGGCTTCCGGCGATGCGCCCGCGGTTCTCGAGCAACGCCTCCATCTGCGGTTTGCGGGCCGCGACGAGCAGCTTGTCGTCGACCGCGAAACTGAAATAGAACTCGTTGTCGACGCCGTCGATCTGCACGCCGGGCGTTTCGTGGCTGCCGTCGCCGCGCACGTAGTAATACGTGTCGCGTCCTGACTGCAGCGTCTCGAACCGCTCGGCGGCCGCGGCAGCGACCAGCGCCTTGTCGCGCGTGGCCTGGCTGAAGCTGCCGTCGATGACCATCATGGCGCCGTCCTCCTCGCCGAGCGACCAGGCGGTGACGCGATTGACCTCCTTGCCGAGATCGATGCCGGACTCCTTCCGGACTTCGTCGAACACCTCTGCCTCGATCCAGGCGTAGAGCGCGGCGCCGGCTTCCGAGCTGCGCATCTCGTCGAGGTCGGCATGGAAATACCAGGTGGCGCCGGCGGGAACGTCGTCGGCTGCGACCGCCACGGACAGCGGTCCGGCGGCCATGAGGGCGAGGGCGGCGGCCGCCAGGCCCGTGGCGGAGTTGGCTGTCCGGCGTGCGGGGGGTCGGGCGGTCGGCTTCAGGGTGCGCATGTGGGGGTCCTTTCGTGGGTTTGCCTGTGCGCTTGTAGTGCCCGCGGCGGGAACCGGTTACAGCCGCGCGGGAGTATTTTCGGCGTCGGGCCTGAAGGTGAGGTAGCTGACGCCCCAGGTCAGGGCGAAACCGGCAATGAAACCGGGTATGGCCTCGTACAGGTCATAGGTGCGCGATTTGAACAGGAGTACCCAGGCGACGCTCGTCAGGAAGCCCCCCAGCATGCCGGCGATGACGCCGGCGCGGGTGATCTTCCGGTAGTACAGGAGTCCGAGCACGGCCGGACCGAATGCCGCGCCGAGGCCGGACCACGCGAACAGGACGAACCAGAAGATGAACTGCGCCTCCGGTATCGCGAAGGCGATGCCGATCACGCCGATGACGAGCGTTGCGACCTTGCCGTAGCCCGCGAGCCGGTTCTCGTCCCGGCGGCTGCCGAGTATCCGCTGCATCGTGTCGCGCACGACGGCCGAGGACGCGAGCAGGAGCAGCGAATCGACGGTCGACATGATCGCCGCCAGCACGACGACGAGCATGAGGCCGGTCAGGACGGGCGGGAACAGTTCGCTCGAGAGCTTCGGGAAGATCGTCTCGCTGTCCTCGAGGCCGGGAAACAGCGCGCGGCCGGCGATGCCGGCGGTAACCGCGCCGCCGGTGAAGAAGATCATGACGATGACGGCCATCACGCGCGCCTTGCGCACCTCGGTATCGTCGCGGGCCGACATGTAGCGGATGAGAAGCTGCGGAACGCCGAGGAACGGCAGGCCGATGGCCACGAAGCTCGCGATGACGACCCAGCCCGCGAGCCCCGTGGACGTGACCGAGAACATGTCGAGCAACGCCGGGTCCTGCTCCCGCAGGGACTCGCTGACGCCGCCGATGCCGCCGGCTGCGTGGATGGCGACCGCCGGCACCAGGATGAGCCCGAACAGCATGAGCGCACCCTGTACGACGTCGGTATACGAAACCGCCTTGTAGCCGCCGACGAACGTGTAGCCGATGATGATCACGGCGCCGATGACCACGCCGGTCCGGTAGTCGAGCCCGATGAAGCCCTGCAGCGCCTTGCCCGACGCCACCATTTGCGCCGTGACGTAGGTGGTCACCATCACCAGGATGATTCCGACGGCGATGGCCCGGACCAGGTGCCCGCGGTCGTCGAATTTCGCCGCGAGGACGTCCGGCAGCGTGATGGAATCCGTTTCGTCGCCGAGCCGTTTCAGGCGCCGGGAGATGAGGCCCCAGGAAGCCAGCACGCCGAGGATCTCGCCGACGACGACCCAGTAGGCCTGCGCACCGACGGCGTAGCCCATGCCCGTCAGCCCGAGGAGCAGCCAGCCGGACTCGCCGGTCGCGTTCGCGCTGAACGCCACGACCCAGAACGGCAGCTTCTTGCCCGCGAGAAAGTATCCCGAGAGCGTGTGCGTCTCGGTGCGGCTCCACACCGCGAGCACGATCAGTACGAGCAGGTAGCCGACGAGTACGCCGATTTCCGCGGTCATGTATCCCCCTTGAGCCTGGCCTGCCGCCCTGCCGCCGCGGCTACTCCCATCCGCCCGGCGCGGAAGCGGAGCCGATGGGCGAGCCGGGCGGCACAGGGACCTCCGGCAGTTCCGCGACGCTCGCCGGATCCTCGCGCATGCGCTCGATGCGGTAGCGGGCGGACGCGAGCCAGGCGCGCGCCAGTGCGTCGCGGCCGGACGTGCCCGCCGCCGCCGCGTAGATGCGATCCACGGCAGCGAGCGAGGTGCCGCGCACCGGCGGTGCGGCGGTCTCGTCAACCGCGAGACGCAGCAGCGCGTCGAGGACGAGGGACGCCGTCTGCATCCGCAGCGCGTCCGCGCCGGCAGGGCCAGGCGAGAGCCAGGTCGCAGCGAGGAGCTCGTCGACGAGCGACCCGAAAGTCGGCGCGGCCTGCCGGGTGAGGCGCGCGGCGCGTGCCGGGTCGAGCAGCACCTCGAGGGTCAGCGCCGTCGCCGCCGCGGCGGGCGCGAGCGGGTCGAAGACCCCGCCGTTGCCGGCGAACAGTTCGCGCGTGGGCGGGAAGCCCGGCGGCCGTGGCGGAATCAGGCTCGCGACCTCCGCCGGCAATGCGAGCACCCCGGGTGCGAGCGTCGCGACCAGGGCGTCGATCGCCGCCTGCTGGCGCGCCGCCTCGACGGGCCGCGGGCGCGCCTCTCCGCCACCGCGCACGGAGTAGTCGAACCAGACGCCGCCGACAAGCTTGCCCGCCGCCTGCAGCTGGTAACGGTGCAGCAGGTAGAGGGGCACGAGCACATCCTCGAGCAGGGCGTCCGGCCGGCCGTAGCGGATGTTGCGCTCGGAGAAGCGGTCGAGCGCGTACGCCCGCACGGCCAGCACGTGCTCGAGCTCGGCGAGCGCGTCCTCGCCGTTGTCCCACAGGTTGCCGTGCGGGTGCGCCGTGCCGACGGCGCGCGCATCGCCGTCGGCGACATAGCGCCACCCGGCGGCGACCGTTTCTGCAAGGATCGCCGCGCGCGCGGCGTTTTCGTCGACGCCCGCCGGAAAATCCTGGTAGGCGTACAGCACCGCGCGCTTGTCCCACTCGCCGATGCCGGCGGCGTACGCCTCCGAGAGGTCGAGGCCGCCCGCGGGATCGAAGCGCACGAGGGGCGCCGGGTAGTCCATCACGGAAGCCCGGTCCTGCGTGCTGGCCGCGAAGTTGTGCTCGAAGCCGAGGGTATGCCCGACCTCGTGCGCGGAGAGCTGGCGGATGCGCGCGAGCGACATCTCGAGCATCGCGCCCGGCACGTCCGGGCCGGCGTAGGGCGCGAGCAACCCCTCGGCGATCATGTAGTCCTGCCGCACGCGCAGCGAACCGAGCGTCACGTGCCCCTTCATGATTTCCCCGGTCCTGGGATCGACGATGCTCGACCCGTAGGACCAGCCGCGCGTCGAGCGGTGCACCCACTGGATCACGTTGTAGCGCACGTCCATGGGATCGGCGTCGGGCGGCAGGACCCGGACCTCGAACGCGTTCCTGAAGCCGGCCGCCTCGAATGCCTGGTTCCACCAGCTCGCGCCATCGATGAGCGCGGCGCGCACCGGCTCCGGCGCCCCGCGGTCGACGTAGTAGACGATGGGCTCGACGACGTCGCTCACCGGCGCCGCGGGATCCGTCTTCTCGAGGCGGTGGCGCAGGCCGAAATTGACGAACAGCGGGTCGCCGATCGGCGCGGCGTAGTCGATGAAGCCGGGTTCGTCGTAGCCGAGCCCGATCACGCCGGCCCGCGGGTCGTAGGGCAGCGGGTCGTAGCCGTCCGCGGGGAGCCGCACGAAGGAATGGTGCAGGTGCACGGTGACTATGCCCGCATCGGGGGTCACGGTGGCCAGGCGGCTGCCGGACGGCTCCCCGGTGAAGGTCACGATTGCTTCGACTTCGGTGTTGTCGGGAAAAGCGCGTGTCCGCGGCAGGAAGATCGCCGAGCGCGACGCATCGGTGCGGTACGTGCCCTCGCCGCGCGCGGCGAGCCGTGCAGCGAGGCCGTGTGCATCGCGCAGGAAGAAGTCCGTGCCGTCGACGAGGACGCCGTCGCCCGACTCTCCGGTGACCTCGAAGCCCCAGATCACGGAGCGGGCGAATGACTCGGCGACCGCCTGCCGCTCGTCCGGGTCGTCGCTCTGCGCGCGATAGTCGAGGTTGTCCTGCACGAGCAGCACCTTGTTTCCGCTCTGCTCGAAGCGCACCAGCCGGGTCTCACCGAGCTGCCCGCGGTCGAGGCCGAGATCGTTGGACCCGACGCCCCGCGCAAGCGACGACTGGTAGATGAAGGGCTCACCGAAGGCCTCGACGGCGAACGATAGACGGCCGGTCCGGTCGTCCCAGTGGAGGTCGATGAACCCGTCCTCGGCATCCGCGGCGCGGGGCGGCGCCGGCGGCTCGGCAACCGGCGGTACGCCGCCGCAGCCGGCCAGCAGGACCAGCGCGAGGCCGGCCATTCTCCCCTGCGTCATGCTTACTCCTTTCGGTCA
>DASUOE010000289.1:0-5905 GCA_036276805.1 Woeseiaceae bacterium
GGCCTGACGGCCGCTCCTGCGGGTCCCGAGACCTCGGGCGGCGGAACGCGCTAGGATCGCCGGGTCTCCGCTACCCGGGATACCGATTTGTTGCATTCCGACCTGCTGCTTTCTTCCGGCGCGGCTGCGCCCGCCCGATGAGCGAGCGGCTGTTCCTGGGCGTCGACGGCGGCGGCACGAAGACCCGGTTCGTCCTTACCCGGAGCGGCGGCGCCGTGGTCGCCGAAGCGCTGCGCGGGTCGTGCTATCACCCGCAGATCGGGCTCGAGGGCCTGCGGGAAGTGCTGGCGAGCGGCGTGAGCGAAGTCGCCGGCGCCGCCGGCGTCCGTGCGGAGGACATCGCGAGCGCGTTCTTCGGCATTCCCGGTTACGGCGAAGACAGCGCGGCGACCGGCGCAATCGAAACCCTGCCCGCCGCGATCCTCGGGCACGGGCGCTATGCCTGCGACAACGACATGGTGTGCGGCTGGGCCGGTTCGTTCGCCTGCGCGGACGGCATCAACGTCGTCGCCGGCACCGGCTCCATCGGCTACGGACGCCGCGGCGAGCGCGCGGCGCGCGCGGGCGGCTGGGGCGAGCTGTTCTCGGACGAAGGGTCGGCGTACTGGGTTGCGCTACACGGGCTGAACGCGTTCTCGCGCATGAGCGACGGCCGGCTGCCGCGCGGTCCCCTGTACGCACGGGTGCAGCAGGCGTTCGACTTGTCGAGCGATCTCGACCTCTGCGCGCGCACCCTGGGCGAGGCGGCGATTTCCCGGGATGCGCTCGCGCAGCACGCGCGCCTCGTCGTCGAGTCGGCCCGCGACGGCGACGACGCCGCGCTCGACATCCTGGCGCGGGCCGGCCGGGAACTCGCGGGCATCGCGGATGCCGTGCGTATCGCGCTCGGCTTTCCCGATGGCGTGCCGGTGCCGGTATCGTGGTCCGGGGGCTGTTTCAATGCGGGCGACGCCCTGCTGGCGCCGTTCAAGGCCGCGCTCCATGCCGCCTGCCCGGCCTTCGCGCCGCAAAGCCCGCTCCATCCGCCGCACGTCGGTGCGGCGCTCCTCGCAGAAAAGCTGGAGCGGCGGTAATCCCGCTCCAGCGATGGTGCCCGCTCCTCAGTCCCTGATCTTCGCCGAGCGAATGCTGCTCACGACGTACACGCGCGCATCGTCGCATTCGTCGATGTCACCGAAGATCTCGCGGGAGACTTCCCGGCCACCGCCGTTCGCGATGCGCTCGAAGTCCGCTCCGATCTCCTCGAAGCTCGGGTAGGAGAACACGACCTTGTAGTCGAAGTCCGCATCGCCGCCGCCCCACATCGGCGTCCAGTGATAGTACGCGCCTTTCGACTCCGTGTCGGTCAGGTGCTCCACCCATTTCAGCTCCGCCGCCTTGATTTCCTCGTACTGGTGTCCCTCGTTGAGCTTGCAGTCCATCATCGTGATGAAGCCCTGGTCGGGCGGATTGTTACCGGCCGGTGCCTTGTACATGGAAGAGGCGAATCCCAGGTGCGCATTGCAATCGATGACCTCGTCGAACGCAGCGGCCATTTCAGCGCCATCCGTGATCCAGCGCTGCAGGCCCTCGCCCATGGCGTTGCCGTCCCTGAAGGCACCCAGCCAGATGAGGTCGAAATCCTGTTCGGGCGAGTAAAAGAACGGCCTCAGCAGCCAGGCCGCGTAATTGTCGGTGTCGTTGTCATCCTCGAAGTCGTTCCACTGCTCGATCACGCTCGCCAGGTCTGCGTCACTCTTGCCCTCGGCGAATTTGCAGGTGTACAGCTCGACCGGCACGACCTTCCCCATGCCATCGGCACTTACCTGGGCATGGCCCGGTGCTACGGCGAGCAACAGACCGCCCGCAGCAACACACGTTGCTACTCGTAACGTTTTCATCGCTCTTCCCCTATAGGTGGTTGTAATTGTTATTTCGGCCGCGCGAAGGCGGCCGGTTCCGGCACTATAGGCCTGTTTGCGAGAGAGCGGTAATCAGCACATTGGCCAACGGCCGCAGGTCGGTCGAACCGGGCCGTTCCTGCTTCGCGTGGGCTGGCGATACCAGCGGCGGCCTTGGGGCGGCTTCCGGCTTTGCCGCATTCGCGGCCTTACGGCCGCTCCTACAGGGCGACCGCCGCCGCTCCGGCGAGCCGGGTTTCCGCGGTCCTCACCATCGCGAGGTATCGCGGCTCCTGCCGCAACATCTCGAGATCGGGGTCCACCTTGGCATACTGCAGGAAGCTGTCCGTGATGTTGTCGAACACCGGCCCGAGCATGTCGAGCGCCGCGTCCCTGTCGTGCAGGTAAGTGCACAGCGCACAGGCGAAGTTGTAGCGCATGTTGAAGTTCTCGGGATCGATCAGCAGCGCACGCTCCATCCGCGACTTCGCCCGCTCGCCTTCGCCGAGGGCAGCCAGGGCGTACGCACTGTAGCCGGCCACCATCGAGTTGTTCTGGTCGTGCGCCAGCACGGCCTCGGCGCGCTTCAGCGCGAGTTCCGCCGCGCGGCGCATGCCGGCAGTGTCGTTCAGCGCCGTGTACGCGCTGATCAGCATGGATGCCGAGTTGAGATCGCCTTCCATCAGGCCCGCGGCCTTCTCGTAGTAGCGGATCGACTCCTCGTAGCGATGCAGCTGGTAGTTCAGCCGGCCGGCCGACCGGTTGACCTCGTAGGATTCCGGGTTGAGCCTGAGTGCGATCGCCACCTCTTTGGCCGCCGATTCGGCATCGCCATCGGCGAGCAGCAACTGCGCCTTGATGGCGTGCGCCTCCGCGAGGTCCGGGTTCAGGGCAAGCGCGCGTTCTGCCGCAGCCATGCCTTCCTCGGCATGACCCGATCGCGCATCCCGTAATTTCATGTAGCCGATCGCCATCAGCGCCCACGCCGCCGCGTACTCCGGGTCGATCTCGACCGTGCGCTTGCACAGCCGCACGATCGCTTCGGCAGAGCGCGCGTCCGATTCCTGCCCGGTCACGTGCGTCTGCCGCGCCATGAGGTAGAGGTTGTGCGCCTCGGCGCTGTCCGTGCCGCGGCGCTCGATGGCTTTCTTTTCCTTCGGCAACAGGCGCAGCCTGAGCGCCTTGACGATCGCTTCCGAAATTTCGTCCTGCAGCGCGAAGATGTCGCTCGCTTCCCGATCGTAGCGCTCGGCCCAGACGTGGTTATTGGTCTGCGCATCCACGAGCTGGGCGCTGATGCGCACGCGCCCGCCCGCCTTGCGCACGCTGCCTTCCAGCACGTGGCTGACTTTCAGTTCGGCCGCAACTTTCGGGACGTCAACGTGCTTGCCCTTGTACATGAAGGCGCTGTTGCGGGAGATGATGCCGAGCGCGGAGACCTTGCTCAGGTCGGTGATCACGTCTTCGGTGATGCCGTCACTGAAGTACTCCTGCTCCGGGTCGCCGCTCATGTTCGTGAACGGCAGCACGCAGATGGTAAAGCGCGGGTCGGGCTTGTCGGTCGCCGCCTCGGCGCCGGCCGCCGGGTTGACGGCCGTCGTCGGCGCCCGCGCGATCATCGCGCCGAGGGCATGCAGGAACTCGCGCGCCTTCGGGCTGTTCGCGTCGCCGTTCCAGCCGTCGAGGTCGGTCGTGTGAATGGCGCGCACGTCCATCGGCAGGCGCGCATTGTCGAAGCGCACCGGCACGAGCTTGTTACCGTCGGCGGCTTCGCGAGCCTCGCCGCGTACCCAGCGCGAGGCGACCGAGGTCGGCGTCCACACGACCGCCACCGCCTTCGCGGCCGCGATCTCGGCGTCGATCATGTCGTCGAATTCCTGCCCCGGCGTGATCTCCGGATCCCACCAGACCGTCCAGCCCTTCGCCACGATCGCGGCAACGAGCGGGGCTACGCGGTCGCGGTCGGCGCGGGCATAGGAGACGAACACATCGGCCATGCAGTCAGGACCTCGGACGATTACCCCGATACGAACCGGCCAGCAGACATAATCCGGCGGCGCAATTCAGCCGTGAAGGATACCGCAGCAGCACAGCACGCGATAGCGAGCAGGCGCAGGGCCATTGGCCCGCCATTGCGATTGCAGGAGCGGCGGTCACGCCGCGAATTGCAGGCGGCCGGATGGCGCGGCGTGTCGTCACGGCCGGATGGCGCGAAGCATTCGCGGCCTTACGGCCGCTCCTACAGGCGCGGGATTTACCTTCGCCGCGGTCGCTGCGACCGTAGGAGCGGCGCTAACGCCGCGAATTGCGGGTGGCCGGATGGCGCGGCATTGTCGTCACGGCCGAATGGCGCGAACCATTCGCGGCCTGGCGCCCCCCTACAGGCGCGGGAACGCCATCGCGGTCATTGCATAGGCGCCTTTACGGCCGGTCCTGCGGGGGCTGCCGTATCGCGTTGACGTATTCGACAAACCGCGGCGAGAAGCGCATCGCTTCCTCTGCCCCCGCCACCTCCCAGTACAGGCGCCCGTCGGCAAACGACTTCATGCCGAACAGCATGCTGTCGAGTTCCGGTGACGGGCCGTTTTGCAGGAAGTCTGCTTCGAGGCCGGTCCAGATCTCGTCGAGATGCCGCACCCAGTACACGGCCTGTTCGGGTGACAGCGAATAATGTCTCGCGAACGCCGCGACGCGGGGCTCCTGCCCGTCCTTCGCCTTGATCGCCGTGTAGATCTCCCGGAACTCCGGCGACTCCATGTACGGCTTGATCAGCCTGCCCTGGCGTTCAAGGCGAATCTGCCGCTCGATGGCGAGCGTGTTCTGGCGCACCTCGAAGACGAGAAACAGCAACGTTACGACGACGGCCACGCTCGCCGAGATCTCGGCCCATGCCGCCCACTTTTCGGTTTTCATCGTTCACTCCCCGCGCCGGCCCCACCCCGATCGTTCTAGTTGCCCGACGTGTCGCTGCCGTCGCCCTGTTCCCGCACCGGCGCCAGGAAACCGTTCACGTCGAGCCAGTGCATGAACGCATCGAACCAGGCGTTGCTGGTCCGGTCCGGATTGCCGAGGCCAAAGCCGTGGCCGCCGTTCTGGTAGAGGTGAAATTCGACGGGCCTGCCGGCGTCGAACCACGACCTGATGAGGCCGAACTCGCCGCCGAACAGGAAATCGTCGGTGGCGATCACCGCGAACATCGGCGGCGCGTCCGCCGGCACCTCGACAGCCTGCATGCCGCCGTACACCGGCGCAATGAACGCGAAGTCGACCTTGTCCGAATTGAGCGTCGTCGCCATCGTCGCGCCGGCGCCGGCCGAGAACCCCATCATGCCGAGGCGTGCGGGGTCGACGCCCCACTCCTTCGCCCGCGCGACGATCATCGCGTACGCGGCCTCGGCGTCCGCCACCGGGTTGGTCGGGAAGGGCAGCTCCGGGCGTTCGGCCGGTTCGCCGTCGCTCTCATCATCGTCGAAGCGCGAGAACAGGTCGTTCATCGTCTGCGCGAAGTCCTCGAGCGACGCAGGCGTCGGGCGGAGGCGGTATTTCAGCACGAAGGCCGCGACTCCCTGCTCCGCGAGCGCTTCGGCCACTTCCCAGCCCTCGTTCCCCATCGACAGCCACAGGAACCCGCCACCCGGCGCGACGATCACGGCCGCACCGGTGGCTTTGCCGGGCTCCGGCAGGAACGGCGTCAGCGTAGCCCTCGAGATGTTCCGCGCCATCGGGTCGCCCCACTGCCGGAACCAGGACTCCTCGAGTGCCTGTCCCTCCACGCCGCCGGTGTGGAGCGGGATCGCGTCCGGTTCGGGCGGTGGCTCCATCGGGTACATGGGCGCCTGCTGTGCTCCGGCCGCGGCCGCAAAAAGGAGTGCAAGGCCGATTACGGCGTGGCGCAGCGTGGCGCTCGGGCGGGACGATCCGGACATGCGTTTTCGCTCCTCGTTTTTCATTGGCGCCTGTGTATTGGCGCCTGTGTATTGGCGCCTGTGCATTGGCGTCTGCGTATTGGCGTCTGCGTATGGGCT
>DASUOE010000290.1:0-4770 GCA_036276805.1 Woeseiaceae bacterium
GGAATTCGTCAACCGGGCGGCCCGGGGCCGATGGCGGCTGACGCCTGGAACGCAACGGTTGCGGCAAGTACATATTCTCCCGCCGGGCGACGGCTCGCATACTCGTCGCGCGCCCGGTATCGCGCCGGCGCCGTCAACGCCGCCGCAACGGCCTCGATGGATCACCATGTCTCCTTCCCCGACGGTGTTCTCACGCGCCTGGCGGCACCTGTCCCGCGCCGCCTGCCTCGGCTTGCTGTGCGCCGGTGCCGCGCACGGCCAGGACGCGCCGAACGTGCTCCTGATCATTCTCGACGACAGCAACGACTGGATCGGCGCTCTTGACGGCCATCCGCAGGCGCGGACGCCGCGCATGGACGCGCTGGCCGCCGAGGGCACGCTCTTCACGAGCGCGCACGCCGCGGCGGCGCTCTGCAACCCGTCGCGGGCGAGCATCATGACCGGCATCACCCCGGCGCGGAGCGGCGTCAAGATCAACAAGGACGCGTACTGGCGGGATTTCCTGCCCGACGCCGTGACGCTCAACCAGGCGTTTCGCGACGCAGGCTACTACACGGTGGGGCTCGGCAAGATCTACCACGGCAACGCGAAGAACAGCGACATCCCCAACTGGCACGAGTACACGCTGAAGCCGGACAGCGCGAGGCCGCCGGCCGCGGACATACCGATCAACGGGTTCGACGAGATAACGCGCGGCGGCGCCGGCGGCGGCGACTGGGGCGTCATCGATGCACCGGCCTCGGCGATCGAGGACCACATCGTCGCGACCTGGGCCCAGGAATTTTTCACCGGGCGCAGCCCGAGCGATACCCGGCCCTTTTTCCTCGCGGTGGGGTTCCGCTCGACGCATTCGCCCTGGTACTTCCCGCGGACCTACTTCGACCGCATCGCGTCCGGCAACACGAACAGCGTCGTGCTGCCCCCGATGCTGAGCGGCGACCTGAACGACGTCGGCCCGATCGCCCGGCTCTTTGCGGCGCCGGAGACCTGGGCACCTATCGTCAGCGACCCTGCCGCACTGCGCTGGGCCGCGCACAGCTACCTGGCCGGCATTCGCTTCATGGACGAACAGGTCGGCCGGGTGCTGGACGCCCTCGAGGCGGCCGGCCACGCGGACGACACGATCGTCGTCCTCCTCTCCGACCACGGTTACCACCTCGGCGAAAAGCAGACGTGGCAGAAGCAGAAGCTCTGGGAGGAGGACACGCGGGTGCCGCTGATGTTCCGGATCCCGGACAGCTTCCTGCCCGGCACGGTCAGCCGGGTGGACGTGCCGGTAAACCTGCCGGCGATTTACCCGACGCTGCTCGAACTCGCCGGCATTCCCATGCCCGATTACGCGCACGACGACCCGCTCTACAACATCGATTACCGCAGCCTCGTGCCGTTGCTGAGCGGCGCCGGGGCGGACTGGAACGAAGTGGCCGTCACGTTCGGGCCCACGGAGGACGTGTCGATCCGGCTTCCGGACCAGCGCTTCACGCTGTATCGCGACGGCTCCCGCGAACTCTACGATCGTACGGCGGACCGCGAGGAGTGGTACAACACCGCGAACGACCCCGCACAGGCGTCACTCGTCAGCTTGCTGACGAGTGACGCCGAGCGCTACCTCGCGGCGGAACACGCGCCGATCGGGCTGCCGGATCGCTGCGGCACGCCGGAGCTCGACCACGACAGCCAGCCGGGCATCTTCGCCTGGCAGGACTGCACGGTCGGCCCGCGGCAGGCCTGGCGCATCCGGGTTACGGGCGGGGAGCAGGGCGTCGTAAAGCATTACGTCGGCCACGTCGAGGCGAGCGCCGGTCTGAACAATGTCGCTCTTGTCGACGCCGAGGCCGGCGATACCGTCGATGCCAGCGGTCATTTCGATTTGTCCACCGCCGTCGGGACCATCGACGGTTTCAACTTCAGCGTGCCGGAGGGCGCCGACGCCTGTCTCATGCTGGACGACGTGCCGACTGGCGTTGCCCTGCACATCGGCGCGTCCCGGTTCCACTTTTCCGCGCCGGTGAACCTGCGCACGCTCGCGCCCTGCGGCGGGCAGACGGGCACCGGCCGTATCGGCGACCGGGTGTGGTCCGACACGGACCGCGATGGCGTACAGGATGCCGGCGAAACCGGCCTGGGCGGGGTGGCAGTACGCCTCATCGACTGCGCGGACGGCGCCCAGATCGCTTCCACGGCGTCCGACGGCTCCGGCGGTTACGGTTTCGACGGCCTGCCGGCGGGACGTTATCGCCAGCAGTTCATCGCGCCGGCGGGCTACGCGTTCAGCCCGCCCCGCGCAACGACCGGCGGCCTGGACAGCGATCCCGACCCGGCGACCGGCCTCACGAACTGCCAGGAAAACGCCGTGGGCCAGGTACGCCCGGGCATCGATGCCGGCCTGTACGCCGCGGCCGGCAACGAGCCGGTGGCCATCACCGCCTGGAACCAGCCGAAAGGCGGGGTCACGGTGACCGGCAACGTGCTGCGCTACTCGGGCAGCCCGACGGGCTGGGTCAATAACACTGCCGCGTCGGTTCGGCTGTCCAAGTTCGGTCTCGGCACCGCGTACGAAGTGTGGTGGACCCTCGAGGGCAATCCCGCGACGTCCATCTGGACGACCGGGCTCGGCAACCAGGCGACGCTCACGGACTGGCGGGACATCGAATACGGGCTCCGGAATTCCGGCGGCTTCCTCAAGGTGTATGAAAGCGGCACGTGGCTGAGGAACGGGCCGGCGCTCGCCGCAGGCGACGTCATCGCGATCCGGGTGCTGCCGGGCGTGATCGAGTATCGGCACAACGGGCATGTCGTGCACACGTCGACTTACGCGGAGCGCCCGGAGTTCTACGTGAATGCTTCGTTCCTGAGCGGCCCCATGACACTCGAGGTGAGCGCGCTGCCCCTTCCCTGACGAGCGAAGTTCCCTATACTTGCAACTGCGCACCGGCATCGTGCCGGGAGTCGTGGACGCCGATTGGGCCGGCGGGAGAACGATCGCGCATGTCACGTGCCTGGGCACATATCCGCTATTGGGCGCGCTCCAGTTGCGCGCTGCTGTTCATGCTGCTCGTCGCGGGGCTTGCCCGTGCGCAGGAACCGCCCAACGTCCTCCTGATCATCCTGGACGACGCCAACGACTGGATCGGCGTGCTCGGCGAGCACCCGCAGGCGCGCACCCCGCGTATCGACGCGCTCGCGGCCGAGGGCACCCTGTTCACGAGCGCGCACGCGGCAGCGGCGCTGTGCAACCCGTCGCGTACGAGCTTCATGACCGGCATCAGCCCCGCCCGGAGCGGCGTCAGGATCAACAAGGCGCAGCGCTGGCGGGACTACCTGCCCGCGGCCGTATCGCTCAACCAGGCGTTCCGCTCGGCGGGCTACGAGGCCGTCGGCCTCGGCAAGGTCTACCACGGCGGGCGGACCAACAACGACCGGGCGAACTGGGACGACTACAGGCTGCAGCCGGACAGCGCATCCCCGCCGGCCAGGCAGATCCCGCTCAACGGGTTCGACGAGATCACGCGCGGCGGGCCCGGAGGGGGCGACTGGGGGGTCATCGACGCGCCGGCCGAGGCAATCGAAGACCACATCGTTGCGACCTGGGCGGAGGAGTTCTTCGCCGGCCGCAGCGCGGATGAAACCAGGCCTTTTTTCCTCGCGGTCGGCTTCCGCTCCACGCATCCGCCCTGGTACTTCACGCAGGCCTACTTCGACGCCATCGCGGGCGGGAACACGGACGACGTGGTACTGCCGCCGATGCTCGGCAGCGACCTGGACGACGCCGGCCCCGTGGCCCGGCATTTCGCAGCGCCGGACACCTGGGCACCGATCGTCGGCGATCCGGCAGCCTTGCGGCTCGCCGTGCACAGCTACCTGGCCGGCCTGCACTTCATGGACGAGCAGGTCGGGCGCGTGCTGGATGCGCTCGGGGCGGCGGGCCACGCGGACGACACGATCGTCGTCCTGCTCTCCGACAACGGCTACCACCTCGGCGAGAAGCAGACGCTGCACAAGCAGAAGCTGTGGGAGGAGGCAACGCGCGTGCCGGTAGTGGTCCGCATCCCTGAACGCTATCTCCCCGGCACCGTGGACCGGGTCGACATGCCCGTGTCGTTGTCGGCGATCTACCCGACGCTGCTCGAGCTCGCCGGCATTCCCCTGCCAGGCTACGCCGGCGACGACCCGCTCTACCGGATCGACTATCGCAGCCTCGTGCCGCTGCTGCAGGGCGATGCGGCAAACTGGGCGGACGCAGCCGTCACCTACGGCCCCGGAGAGGACGTTTCCATCCGGCTCCCGGAACATCGATACACGCTCTACCGCGACGGCTTCCAGGAGCTGTACGCGCGTTCCACGGACAGGCACGAGTGGCACAACGTCGCCGGCGACCCGGCGCAGGCCCTGTTCTTAGGGCGCCTGGCGAGCGACGCGCAGCACTACCTCGCGAACGAGCACGCGCCGTTCGGCCTGCCGGAACGCTGCACCGCACCCCGTCTCGACGCCGGGGGCCAGCCGGGCCTCTTCGCCTGGCAGGATTGCACCGCAGGCCCGCGCCAGGCCTGGCGCATCCGGGTGACGGGCGGCGACACCGGCGGGCCGCACCGCTATGCCGGCGGCATCGAGGCGGCCGGCGGCGTCAACAACGTCGCGCCGATCCGGCTCGAGGGCGACGACGTCGTCGATTCGAGCACGGCGTTCGACCTCGCCGCGGATGCAGGCGACGTCGACGGCTTCAACTTCTCCCTGCCGGCGGATGGCGATCCCTGTCTCGTGCTGCGCGAG
>DASUOE010000291.1:0-5850 GCA_036276805.1 Woeseiaceae bacterium
GTGCTCGTTCAGGAACAGCGTGCCGAGCACGGGGATGAACAGCGACGACGTGAACAGCAGCGCCGTGGTGTCCGCCATCGGCATCAGCGCATAGGCGGCGAAGGTCGCGACGAGCGACACCGTGCCGAACAGCGCCCGGAAGACCATCCACCCCGGTTTGTGGCGGATCACGAGTATCTCGCGCCTGCCGAGCACGAATACCATGAACAGGAAGGGCATGAGCGCCACGAGGTTGCGGTAGAACGCGATCTCTATGACGGAGTGGCGCTCGCTCAGGAGCTTCGCGAGCATGTTCATGACGGTGAACATCAGGAACGCACCGAGCGCGGCCACCATGCCGAGCACGACATGCTCCCGGTGTCCGGCGGGTCGGGCGGCAGCGGGCATCCGGCGCACTGTACCCGGTTTCGGGCGGCAGCGCCGGTGGCGGAAAAATGCGTTACGCTGGCGCCATGCCCCGGCGGCTGACGAAAACATTCTACCGGCGGGACGACGTCGTCACCGTCGCCCGCGAACTCCTGGGCAAGGTGCTCTGCAGCCGCGTCGGCGGACGGACGACGAAGGCCGTGCTGATCGAAACCGAAGCCTATGCCGGGGCAGTGGACCGTGCGAGCCACGCCTTCGGCGGGCGCCGCACGCATCGTACGGAACCCCTATACGCGCCGGGCGGCATCGCCTACGTCTACCTGTGTTACGGCATTCACCACCTGTTCAACGTCGTCACGGGGCCGCGCGACGTGCCGCACGCCGTGCTCGTGCGCGCCGGTGTACCGCTCGCCGGCCTCGAGACGATGCGGGCGCGGCGCGGGCAGCGGAAACCCGGCGCGCCGCTGATGGGCGGCCCCGGTACGCTGGCGCAGGCGCTCGGCATCCGGACCGAGCTCACGGGGATCTCGCTCACCGGCAATCGTCTGTGGCTCGAGGACCACGGCTTTACGGTGCGCGACGAGGATATCCGCACCGGGCCGCGGGTGGGCGTCGACTACGCAGGCGCGGATGCCGCGCTCGGCTACCGCTTTCGCATCCCCGCGTCGTCGTTCGAGATCCCGGCCTGAGACGCGCCGCTTGCAGGGGCGCAAGCGGCGTGCGAGTCTCTCGCGAGGTTCAATGCGCCCATGGCCAAGTGGTTCTTCATTGCCGGCGCGGCGCTGCTCGTCATCGGCGCGGCGCTCTCGTTTGCCCCGTGGACCGTCAACTGGTTCGGCCGGCTGCCGGGCGACCTGCGCTTCGGGTCCGGCAACACGCGGGTGTTCATCCCGATCACGTCGATGATCGTGCTGAGCCTCGTGCTCACCGTGATCGTCAACCTGTTCCGCAAGTAGGAGCGGCGGTAACGCCGCGACTTGAAGGTGGCCGGAATTGCTGAGCTTAAGGCGGCGGTAACGCACGCATGCCCAATCATATTCTCGAACTTGCAGGGTTCCTGGGCGACTCGGCGACGGTGGCCGTTCTCACCGGCGCCGGCGTCAGCACAGCCTCGGGCATCCCCGGCTACCGCGACCAGGACGGCAACTGGCGGCACGCGAAACCCGTGCAGTTCGCCGATTTCATCGCTCGCCCCGCGGCGCGGCAGCGCTACTGGGCACGCAGCTACCTGGGCTGGCGGCGCTTCGCCCGCGCGGCGCCCAACGCCGCGCATCGCGCGCTGGCCCGGCTCGAAGCCGCCGGTGCCGTGGATACGCTCGTCACGCAGAACGTGGACGGCCTGCACCAGCTCGCCGGCAGCCGCGCGGTCGTCGACCTGCACGGCCGCCTCGATGCGGTGCGTTGCCTTGAGTGCGGGCTGCGCGTTCCTCGCGCGGCATGGCAGGCGCGGCTCGAAGGGGAGAACGCGGCATTCGAGGCCGAGGTCACGCGCATCAACCCGGACGGCGACGTCGAACTCGGCGAGGGCAACCATGCCGGTTTCGTCGTACCGGACTGCCCGGCCTGCGGCGGCGTCGTCAAGCCGGACGTCGTGTTCTTCGGCGAGGCCGTTCCGCGGGAGCGCGTCGGGCAGGCGATGGGCGCCGTCGAGCGCGCGGGGGCGCTACTCGTCGTCGGTTCGTCGCTGATGGTCTGGTCCGGCCTGCGCTTCGTCCGCAGGGCCGCCGAACTCGGCAAGCCGGTCGCGATCGTCAACCGTGGCCGGACCCGCGCCGATGAGCTTGCGACGCTGCGCATCGATGCGGGCTGCGAGGAGGTGCTGCCGGACGTCGTGGCACTCGTCGCAGGGGCGGCGGCAACGCCGCGACCGTGACACGCCCGGACGCCTCGGCGCATTCGCGGCCTTACGGCCGCTCCTACAGGGCGTCGAGTTCGGCCCAGGTCATCGCGATGCTGGCGTCCACCGTGCCGTCGTCGTCGAGGTCGATGTCGATGCGCACATCGACGTCGTCGAGTGCGACGAGGCGCGCACTGGACGCGTTGCCTTCGACCAGGAACTCGCCGGTGTGGGGATATCCCCCGTCCTGGCCGGCAAAGGTCACGGGGGTCGAATACCTCACCGACCCGGGCAGTTCGCTGCTGTCGAGCGTGCCGGATGCCGACAGCGTGTAGGGCACCAGTTCCTGCCCGCCATCGACGGTCTGGAAGCTCTCGTAATTCGAGAGCGTGGCGGACTCCGCGTTCCTGTCCCAGGTCATGGCCGACCCGCCGACGGCGGCCTCGATGTACGGCGCCGCGAGCGTATCGAGCGTGACCGTGACGTCGCCGTTCCCGGTCTCGACGTCGGTGGCGGTCGTCACCTGGAAATCCTCGAGCGCGAGCGCCAGCGTCAGTTCGTAGGCGCCTGCCAGGAAATCGCCGGCGATGCCGTTGACCGTCATAGACATCTCGCCGTCGAGCACCTCGCCGTAGCCGTCGTCGCAGGCGTCCGCGTCCATGTTGATCACGTCGCCGGCCGTGAGCGTCGTCGGGTTCGCGAGGTCGCCGGAGAGCGTGATCGACCCGGACACGTTGCAGGGAAAAGTCTCCGGACCGAACGGGATCCGCGTGAGCAGGCTGCCGAGCGAGCGGCTCGACGGCACGCCGGCCGCCGTTTTCGCGGCGTCGCCGGGCTTTGCGGTAACGATACCGGAAGTGCCGGCCAGGCCGGCCATCGACGCGCTGCCGTTTGCCGATTGCCACGATGCGGCGGTGGCAGACCCGGCGTTGGCCGCGGTGATCGCAAAGCTCGACGACGGCGGCGGGGAATTGGCGCCGGACGAATCGCCGCCGCCGCCGCAGGCGGTGAGCGCGAGAGCGGCGAGCGGCAGGCCGCGCAGGAATGGGTTCATGGCCGGTCTCCCGGTGCCGAAGCGATGTACCAAGAGTCTACGCCGGTGCCCGGGCGCGGCCGTGACGCCGCTCACAGTCCCGCCGCAGCACGGGGTGCAGCCTTCAGGGTGCTTACCGGGCGGTCGCGCAGAACCTATAATGCGTGCCGGTCGCCCCCGCTTCGCAGCGCTCCAATGCTTTCTCACGCACCCGTGTTCTCCGGCTGCATGCCGGCCCTCATGACGCCGTGCTCCCGCGACGGCGAGCCGGATTACGTTGCACTCGCCGCTACGGCCCGCGAACTCGTCGCTCTCGGCATGCGCGCCGTCGTCTGGTGCGGGTCCATGGGCGACTGGCCGCTGCTCACGGATACCCAGCGCATGGTGGGCGTGGAGGCGCTCGTGGACGCGGGCGTTCCGGTCGTGGTCGGGACAGGCGCGCAGAACACGGCGCGCGCGGCCGCGCTCGCCGCGCATGCAAAGGAAACCGGCGCGCTCGGTCTCATGGTGATCCCGCGCCTGCTCTCGCGCGGCTCGTCGCCCGCGGCGCAGCGTGACCACTTCGGGCGCGTGCTGGCCGCGGCGGACGGCCTCCCCGCCGTCATCTACAACAGTCCGTATTACGGGTTCGAGACGCGCGCCGAGCTGTTCTTCGCATTGAGGCGCGAGCACCCGAACCTCGCCGGGTTCAAGGAATTCGGCGGTGCGGCGTCGCTCGACTACGCGGCCGAGCACATCACGAGCAGCGAGCCCGGCGTGACGCTCATGGTAGGCGTGGATACGCAGGTGCTGCACGGCTACGTGAACTGCGGCGCAGACGGGGCGATCACCGGCGTCGGCAACGCGCTCCCGCGCGAAGTGCTGCGACTGACGGCGCTCTGCGGCGCTGCGGCGGCCGGTGACGGCGACGCGTATTGCCGCGCGCGGGAACTGGCCGACGCGCTCGCGGTGCTCGCCGCGTTCGACGAAGGACCGGATCTCGTCCTCTATTACAAGCACCTCATGGTGCTCGCCGGCCGCCCCGAGTACCGCTATCACCTGAACGCCGGCGACGAACTTTCGCCGTCGCAGCGCGCGTACGCCGAGGCCGCATGGCAGCGCTTCCGGCGCTGGTGGTCCGCCTGGCCGGGCCAGGCTTGAGCGCCGTGCGCGTCGTCGACTCGCATACGGAAGGCGAACCCACCCGCGTCGTCATCAGCGGCAGCCCGGACCTCGGCCGCGGCACCCTGGCCGAGCGGCGCGAGCGGTTCCGCCGCGATCACGACGACGTACGGCGCGCGCTCATCCTCGAGCCGCGCGGCCACGCCGCGCAGGTCGGAGCCCTGCTATGTCCGCCGGACGACCCGGCCGCGACGAGCGGCGTCATCTTTTTCAACAACACGGGTTATCTCGGCATGTGCGGCCACGGCGCCATGGGCGTCGCCGTAACGCTCGCGTACCTCGGCCGCGAGGTCGGCGAGGCCGTGCGGCTCGACACGCCGGTCGGCGGGGTCAACGTCACGCTCGCCGGCCGCCACGAAGCGACCCTCGAGAACGTGCCGAGCTACCGGCTGTACGCAGACTTGCGCGTCGACGTCGAGGGTTACCCGCCTGTCACCGGCGACGTCGCCTGGGGCGGCAACTGGTTTTTCCTGGCGTACTGGCCGCATACGCCGATCGTGCCGGCCGCCATACCGGCGCTGACCGACGCGTGCCGGCGCATCAGGGCCGCGCTCGCCGCCGCCGGCGTCACGGGCGCGGACGGTGCCGCGATCGACCACGTCGAACTTTACACGCGCGATGCCGGGCCCGGCGCCGACAGCCGCAACTTCGTCCTGTGCCCCGGTGGCGAGTACGACCGTTCGCCCTGCGGCACCGGCACCAGCGCGAAACTCGCGTGCCTCGCCGCGCGTGGCGATCTCGCTCCGGGGGCGGCATGGGTCCAGGAGAGCGTCACGGGCGGGCGCTTCACGGCCCGCTATGCGCCGGCCGAAGCCGGGCGCGTGGTCGCGTACGTCACGGGGCGCGCCTACGTCACGATGGATGCAGCGATCGTGCGCCAGGACGGGGATCCGTTCCGCGACGGTTTGCGCGACGGTTTGCGCGACGGTTTGCGCGACGGATTCCCGGACGGCGTTCGCGACGGATTGCGCGCCAAATGAGCGGGCGCGTGCTCGTCACCGGCGGCGGCATCGTCGGCATCGCCTGTGCGCACTACCTGCGACAGGAAGGGCTCGACGTCACCCTGATCGACCAGGACCGCCTCGGCGGCGCCTGTTCCGCCGGCAATTGCGGGCTCGTCTGTCCCGGGCACGTCCTGCCGCTCACGATGCCGGGCGCGATGCGCGCGGCGCTCGCGTCGCTCCTCGATCCGCGCGCGGCCTTTCGCGTGAAGCCGCAGTGGCGTCCCGGGCTGTATCGCTGGTTCTACGAATTCGCGCGGCGCTGCAGCGAGGCGCGCGCGCTCGAGGCGGCGGCGGCGCTGCAGCGCATCCTCGACGCGTCCGCCTCGGAGTATCGCCGCCTGTTCGCGGCGGATCCGGCGGCAGCGCTCGACGCGGAATGGCAGGCGGGCGGGGCCTTGTACCTGTTTCGCACCGTGCGCGCGTTCGAGCATTTCGCGGCGACGGACGTG
>DASUOE010000292.1:0-4724 GCA_036276805.1 Woeseiaceae bacterium
AACGGGTCGAGCTCGCGTGCGCGGCGCAGCATCCGGTTCGCCTCCGGATACTTGCTGCGGGTAGCAAGCACCATGCCGAGTACCATGTGAGCGAGCCCGTTGTCGGGGCCCAACGCGATGGCGCGCCGCCCCGCCGCTTCCGCAGACGCGAAATCCGCTTCGATGAACATGTGATACGACTCGGCGGCAAGCTGGACTTCGGCGAGATCCGGTCCATATTCCAGCGCACGTTGCAATGCGTCGCGGGCGGGTTCGGCTACTTCGGCCAGCTGCGCACTCCTCGTGACTACCGATGTCGCGTACGCGCGTGAGATCTCCGCCCACGCCAGCGCGTAGCGCCGATCCAGCGACACGGCCGCTTCGTAATACTCGAGGGCTTTGGGTACCGCATCGGGTGCAAACTGGTGCCAGGTGTAGAGGCCCTTAAGGTACAGGCGGTAGGCCTCGGGGTTTCGCGTCTGGCGCCGGTCGATGGCGGCGGCGACATCCGGCGAAAGCCGCTGCCGGACCTGTTCGGCGATCGCGATGCTGAGGTCCCGCTGCAGGCCCAAGACGTTCGTCAGCTCGCGGTCGAACGTCCCGGACCAGACCTGTTCGTCATCCGCAACCTGGATCAGGCGCGAAGTCACTCGGATGCGCGACGCGTCCTTTCGGAGAGCGCTGACCACGAGATAATCCGCGTCGAGTTTCTCGCCGGTCTCCCGGAGCGGCAGGTCGCCGGCAGCGACGGCGCGGGCTGACATGCCGCCGATGACACTGAAGTCCGGCAACTCGATGCGTGACAGAGAAATGCCGGTATCCTCCGCGAGCCCGGAAGCCAGGTAGCGCAGCTCGTCGTCGCCGGTCAGGTTTTCAAACGGGAGGACCGCGATGCGCGTGCCGGCTGCCCGGGTGTCGGCTGCGTTCCAGCGCATCAGCGCCAGCGCGCCGGCGACGAGCAGCAGGCCCAGCAGCAATGCGGCCGCAATGCGACCCGGGTGCGGCCGCGGGCGCCGTTGAACCGGCTCGGCAGCCGACGCGGTCGGCGGCGCGGCGGCGGCGGGCTGCTCGACCGGCGCGACGAAGCGGTAGCCGCGTCCCGGCACCGTGACGATAAAGCGCGGCTGGTCGGACGAATCGCCCAGTGCGTGGCGCACCTTGCGCACCAATGTATTCAGGCCGGAGTCGAAGTCGATGATGACGTTTTGCGGCCACAGCGCCGCGATCAGCTCGTCGCGGGACACGAGCTTGCCGTGCGCGCGGACCAGCAATACCAGCAGGTCCATCGGCCGGCGCTCGAGATGTAAAACCTGTCCGCCGGCGCGCAGTTCCTGCGCGTCCAGGTCCAGTTCGAACTCACCGAATCGGTACGTCGGCATTGCAGTTCGGTGCACGCTCCTCGCCCCGCGCCGTGCGGCAAGGGGGAGCGGATTCTAGCACGCACCGTGTACCGGCAAGCCCGGCAGAGGCCGCCCACCCACGGACGGCCAGGTTTGACCTGCGGCCGCGAGCCGCTGGCACAGCCCGTTGACCGCTCCGTGGAAGGCGCCTAGATTCGAGGCGCGATTCCGGCCGGTCCAATGCGAGCGCAGCGCGCCGGAATACTGCGCCGGGGGAGGTCGAATGGTAATCGCCCGCGCCCGCCGGGCGCGTGTAGGGATACCTGCAGGCTGGTCGGCAGTCGCCGTCGCGCTTGCACCCGTCCTGCCAGCCGGCGCCGAGCCGGCCGCCGTGACCGAGCCCCTCGACGAAATCGTCGTCACGGCCCGCAAGAAAGCGGAGGACCTGCTCGACGTTCCGATGAGCGTGCAGGTCGTGACAGGCGCATTTCTCGACACGACGAACGAAACCTCCCTGCTCGATCTCCAGTTCGACGTGCCGGGGCTCGTCATTACGAACCTCAGCATGTTCGGCACCGGCGTGTCCTTGCGCGGCGTAACCGACCAGGGCGGCGGCAGCCTGGCCGTCGCCATGCACCTGGACGGCGTGCCGCTCGGCAACTCGCGGCTCGCGATGGCCCGCGTGTTCGACGTGGAGCGCATCGAAATTGTGAAAGGGCCGCAGGGAACGCTGTACGGCCGCAACTCGACGGGCGGCTCGATCAACATCGTCAATCGCGCCGCCACCACGTCGGCGGGAGCGTCGGCGGAGTTCGGTGCCGGCAGTTACGGCCTGCGGCGCATGGACGGGCACGTCAACCTGCCCCTCGGCCAGTCCGCCGTGCGCCTGGCGGCGGCCGCGGCGGGCAGCGACGGGTACCTGCGCAACACGGTGGATGACCGGAATTTCGCCGAGGACGACTTCCTCGCCGCGCGGCTGTCGTGGCGCATTGCGCCGACGGAGTCGCTTGCCGTCGATGTGCGCCTGCAGCGGGTCGACGACGACGGCGGCCTGGCCGAGCTCTGGATGCCGCGGCCTGATTTCCTGCCGGACACCGCCGACCCATACCTGACGACGGTCACGCATCCGGACCCGTTCCTGCACCTCGTGAGCGACGACGCGAGCGTCGCCGTCGAAATGGATTTCGAGGCCGTGTCGCTCTACTCGCTGACCGGCTACGTACGCAACCGGACAGACAACATCGACGACTGTGCGGGTGTGCCGTTTCTCCACGGCTGCGTGCGCGCGGCGCTGCCGAACGCCTTCGAGCAGTGGAGCCAGGAACTCCGGCTGCAATCAAGCGCCGGCGCTGCCATCGAGTGGCTCGCTGGCCTCTTCTACGCAGAGGGCGACGACGAGACGAATTACTATCTGAGCGTCCCCGCTGCCGGAACCGCGCCACGGAACGCTCGCAACACCCGGGACCGCAACCGCTCCCTCGCCGCGTTCGGCCAGGCTACCTGGCGTTTCGGTGAACCCTGGCGGCTCACCGCCGGCGCCCGTTACAGCCGCGACGAAGCGCGCATGACGACCGAGGGCGCCGGCGTCAACGACAGCCCGGTGCCCGTGACCGGCACCGACAGTTGGAACAACTCGGCCTGGCGCCTGGGCATAGACTACGCCGCCGGGGAGTCCGCCCTGTTGTTCGCGAGCATCGCGACTGGCTTCAAGAGCGGCGGCTTCGTCCCGGAAGTGCTGCCGGGCGGTGAACTCGACCAGTACGCGCCGGAACACGTGCTCGCGTACGAGGCCGGCCTCAACGTTGCAGCGCTGGACGGCCGTGCGAGCCTGCGTGCGGCCGCCTTTTATTACGACTTCACGGACATCCAGGTGACGACGACGGCCATCGTGGACGGTGAGGTCAGCACCGTGACGGACAATGCCTCCAGCGCGCTGATCTATGGCCTGGACTTGTCTGCAACCGTTCCGTTCGGCGAGCGCTGGTCCGCCTCCGGGGGCGTGGTATGGCTCCCGGAACGCAACTATCTCGAGTACGTCACCATCGATACGAGCGAGGACGTGTCCGGCAACTACCTGAGCCGTGCGCCGGAGTGGAGCGCGACCGCCGCAATCGAATACCGCACTGCGCTCGCCGCAGGCACGTTCTCGGCGCGACTCGACGCGAGTTACCGTTCGGATGTGTTTTTCACGCGCGGCAACCTGCCCCAGGAGGCGCAGGACGGCTTCGCACTCGCGAACCTGTACCTGCGTTACGAAGCCCGCTCCGAGCGCTGGTACCTGTATGCGTCCGGCAGGAACCTGGGAGACGAGACGTATTACACGCAGGTCTTCCTGCAATCGGCCGTCGGCCTGCCGCGCAACTGGGAAGCGGGGTTCGGGCTGCGCTATTGAGGCGCGCTACGCCGGTGATGCCATGGCACCGGCAGTAGCGCGCCCCGTGCCCGTCAATCGAGGGAGCGATACGCGGGCCGCAGGCACAGGAGACGGCGCAGCAGCGGACCGATGCCGAGCAGGAGCATCGACAGGACGCCGAATGCGCCGCCGCCTCCATTGACGGACGGAGCAGTCGGAGACAGGTCGCTCATGCCGAGTCTGACCGTGGCGGTCGCCGGCGCAGCGATGAGGGCGCCGCCGGCCG
Organism: Woeseiaceae bacterium; assembly: GCA_036276805.1. Lineage (GTDB taxonomy): Bacteria > Pseudomonadota > Gammaproteobacteria > Steroidobacterales > Woeseiaceae > UBA1847. The sequence goes on from DASUOE010000292.1 coordinate 3,959, forward strand.
CGTTGGTGAGTTCGACCGTAAACAACTCTACGGGCTCCTCATCGGTGTCGTCGATGATCGGGATACTGGCGGATTTCCAGCCCCATTCACCGTCTGCCCAGCTGAGCGTTACCGGTCTGGCATCGAAGTCCGTGCCTGCCTCCGCGGTGCCGGCCCGGGGCGTCAGGGTGACCGACACGGCACCGCTGTCGTAATAGTTTCGTACGACTTCGATGACCGCGGCCGCACCTTCCGTGCCGAGATAGGTGTCGGTCCCCAGCGAGAACTGGCCGAACGGCTTGCCGTCCGCCGGTATTGCGCCGACCGCGGTGAAGGCGCCGAGGCCTGCTCCGCCCTGCACATCGCCGAGCTGGACGCCGAAGTATTCCGGCTCCTCCACGGCGTCATCGACATGGACAGGAATGCGAATCTCGCGCACCGATGTATCGCCGTTCTCCCAGGCAAGGGTGCCCGAATCGAAGTCGTAATCGACACCGGCAGACGCGGTATCCCAGCCTTCGCTGCCGAGTTCGTAGGCTACGCTGACGGGGCCGGCGGAGCCGCCGCTGCGCCGGAGCGTCATGACGATGTCACCACCCTCGCTGTCGGCTTCGTACTCCGCTTTCACGAACCCGACGACGCCGGGCGCGTCGCCGCCTGCGTTGCCGAGAAGGCGGACGGCAAAAGCGAACGCGTCGGAATTGGTACCGCCGACCGCGACGACGCTGCCGTCCGATTCGACGTGCAAGTCGTGCACCACGGCCACGATCGGGATGTCACTCTCGAT
>DASUOE010000293.1:0-7181 GCA_036276805.1 Woeseiaceae bacterium
CTCGAGGCGAATTCGATCGACGGCTGGCTCCGCGCGCCGGTGATCGGCCACTCGCAGGTCGGCTACCACCCGGCGCAGCGCAAGGTCGCAGTAATCGAACTCGACGCGAACGACGACGAAGCGCGCGAGGCGACGCTCCTCAGCATCGGCGCCGACGGCCGGCGCGAGGTAGCCGCCCGGGGCGTGCCGGCGGAGTGGGGGCGGTACAAGCGCTACGATTACCGGCATTTCGACTTCTCCGACGTGCGCGACGAAGGCGTCTATGTGCTGACCTACGGCGACGTCGAGTCCGGCCCGTTTCGCATCGCGAAGAACGTCTATGCCGACATCTGGCAGCCGACGCTCGACGTGTTCTTTCCCGTGCAGATGGACCACATGCTCGTGAACGAGGCCTACCGGGTCTGGCACGGCGCCTCGCACCTCGACGACGCCCTGCAGGCGCCGGTCGACCACGAACATTTCGACCTGTACGCGCAGGGACCGACTACCGACACGCCGTTCGAGCCCGGCGAGCACATCCCGGGCCTCAATGTCGGCGGCTGGTACGACGCAGGCGACTACGACATCCGCACGCAGACGCAGTATTACGTCGTCAACAACCTCGTGAACGTGTGGGAGAACTTCGGCGTCGAGCGCGATGTGACGCTCGTCGACTACGCGCGCAAGTCCGTCGACATCCACGTGCCGGACGGCGAGAACGACCTCCTGCAGCAAATCCGGCACGGCACGCTGGCGCTGGTCGCGCAGTACCGTGCGGTCGGGCACGCGATCCCCGGTATCGTCGAGGCACACCTGGCCCAGTACACGCACCTGGGCGACGGGATAACGAAGACCGACAACCTCGTCTACGACCCGTCGCTTACGGAACTCGAAACCGACGGCACGCGGAGCGGCCTGTTCGACGACCGCTGGGCGTTCACGAGCCGCAGCTCGGCGCTCAACTTCGGCTCCATGGCGGCGCTCGCGGCAGCGAGCCGCGCACTCGAGGGCTTCGACGACGAACTCGCCGAGGAGGCGCTGGCCATTGCCGTCGGGGCCTGGGACGAAGAGCAGGCACTGGATGAGCCGTACACCTTCCGTCACGGCAACACCACGGGCGGGCCTCTCGCGGCGGAAGAGATGAAAGCGGCTCTCGAACTCCTGGTGGCGACCGGCGAGCGGCAGTACCGCGAGCGTTTCCTCGAGTTCCTGCCGGAACTGGAGCAGAACTTCGGCCAGCACGCCATTCTCGCGGTCCGGGCGCTGCCGCACCTCGACGCCGAATACGGCCGGACCGTCCGCCGTCTCGCCGGCGATTACGGGAAGACGCTCGACGGGTTTGCCGAATCCAATCCCTACGGGGTGCTGATCACCGAAGGCGGCTGGGCCGGCAATGGCGCCGTCATCGGCATCGCGATGACGAACTGGTATCTCCACCAGGCTTTCCCGGAGCTGATCGACCCGGAGCACGTGTACGCCGGGCTCAACTACCTGTTCGGCACGCATCCGCATTCCAACCTGTCCTTCGTCTCGGCGGTCGGGGCGCGGTCGAAGCAAGTGGCCTACGGCATGAACCGCGCCGACTTCTCCTTCATCGCGGGCGGGATCGTGCCCGGCGTGCTGATCCTGAAGCCCGACTACCCCGAGAACAAGGAGGACTGGCCGTTCCTCTGGGGCGAGAACGAGTACGTGATTTCGCTCGGCGCGAGCTACCTGTTCCTGGCCCGGGCAGCCGCGGATTTGCTCGCCGAATAGCCTGCGTAAGCGGGTTTTTGTGACCACATTCACGGCGGTGGCTGTGACGGGGTTCCAGAATGCGGTTTGCGCGTGTCCGACCGTTCCGGAACCGGGTGCCAGGCAGCAGCCTGGCCGGTAACCAAAGCCAGCAGCCAGCGCCAGAAGCCAGGGAGCCAGTCATGAGCCATCCGTACGACATGGGAGACAAGAAGAAAGTGTCCGTCCTCGGACCGACACTCAAGTTCAAGGGGGAACTCACCGCCAGCGAAGACTTGCTGATCCAGGGGCAGGTGGAAGGATCGATCACCCATTCGTCGAAGCTGACCATCGGTCCCGAGGGCGTGATCAACGCAAACGTGAAGGCCGATTTCATCGCGGTCGAGGGCTCGGTGACGGGCGACCTGGTTGCAACCAGCTCCGTAGTCGTCACAGAGTCGTCGAAAATCGACGGCAATATCTACAGCCCGACCGTCACGCTGCGTGAAGGCGCGAAGTTCAACGGCAAGATCGACATGTCCGGCAGGGACCAGCCGAAAGCCGAAACGGCTGCGGGGCAGGAGCAGGGTAAGCGCACGCCCCGGCACGGCGATCGCGACGATGCGTCCGGGGAAGCCACCGCCGATAACGACGGCGCGGACAAGAAGCGGTCCATCAGCGCTGCCTGATGGTCTGGAGACCTACCATGAGTGACACTGAAATCATGAGAAAGCCGATGTTCGGCCGGTCAGCACCGGCGCCCGAGCCCGTCCGCCAGGACGAGCCGATGACGGAATCCCAGGTCATACCGTTCAAGGACGTGCCGGAATCGGTGCGGCCGGCTCGCGAACGCGAGGCGCCAGGCCCTGCGGCGGTCTCCGTGATCGGGGAATCGCTGTACTTCAAGGGCGAGCTCTCGGCGGGCGAGGACCTGATCATCGAAGGCACGGTCGAGGGCAGAATCAACCAGGGCAAGTGCTGCCTGACGCTCAAGCCGAACGGTCGCATCCTGGCCGACGTGAACGCGACGAAGATCTTCATCGACGGCACCGTCAAGGGCGACCTGCGCGCGACGGTCAGCGTGACGATACGCGCCTCGGGCGACGTGACGGGCAACATCGTCGCGCCGCGCGTGGCGATCGACGACGGCGCGACCTTCAACGGCACCATCGAGATGCGCGACCCTTCGCAAAAGAACTGAGCTCTCCCGATATTCCCCGCCGGCATCCGGCGGCCGGGGCAACGAGGCCGGCGCCATCCGTGGCGCCGGCTTTTTTTTACCCGATCAGGAAGCCCTGACGGTCTGCGACTCCGGCCGCACACCGGACCCGCCGTCACGCTTCGGGTAGCGGTTTTTGCCACAGCCCGCGCAAATCCCCCGCCGTTGCACGCCCAATGATGCAGTATTTTCGCAACAAATGATGCCAGTACATGCCGTTCCGTTATGAGACGTCCGAAATTTTTGTGTACAAGCGACGCCCCAACTGGTTATTCCCGGAGAAGATAAGGAATACGCGTTTCGATAACACAACGATATTTCGTTGTGTTCGTTATTTGTTGGACCGTTACAACCTCAGGAGGGGGTTTGCAGTGTTGCCGACGAGCAGCACTGGCGAATCACTTGGAGCGCCGAGGGACGGCGTTCGTTCCGATCATTCGGGAATAACGGTCCATGCATATAACGGAGGCAACACGATGAAACACAAGCGGAGTATCGGCGGTATCCGCGCAGCCGTGCGCTACGCGCTCGGGGCGGGTGCCGGCACGCTGGCGCTCGGCCTGGCACCCGCGGTGCAGGCGCAGGACGACGACAGCGCGGCCGCACAACTCGAGGAGATCACCGTCACTGGGTCACGCATCAAGCGGGCCGACCTCGACTCGGCGAGCCCCGTCACCGTGCTCGACCGTGAGGACATCATGGCCCAGGGCATCACCGACGTCGGCAACCTCATCCAGCGGATGCCGTCGATGTCGGGTACGCCGCTCGGCACCACGACGAACAACGGCAATACCGAGGAAGGCACCGTGCAGATCGATCTGCGCGGCATGGGAGTGGAGCGCACGGTCACGCTGATCAACGGCAAGCGCACCGTCGATGGCGGCGACTTCACGACGATTCCCTCGATCATGATCGAGCGCGTCGAGATCCTGAAGGACGGCGCCTCGGCAATCTACGGCGCCGATGCCGTGGCCGGCGTGGTCAACATCATCACGCGCACCGACTTCGACGGCGTGAACATCGACGTCCAGACGTCCGACCATTTCGACATGGACAGCGGCGCGCAGAACGCGATCTCGCTGATCGCCGGCACCGGGTTCGACCGCGGCAACTTCGTGTTCGGGGCCGAGTATATCGACCAGGAACAGGCGTACCAAAGCGACGCGCCGTGGGACTACTTCCAGGGGGCGTATTACATCTATTACGAAACCGACTTCGGCTGCGAGTCGGACCCGACGACCTGTACGTTCTTCGGCTCCTCGCGCCTGCCGGAAGGCCGGCTGCAGTTCGCCGACGGCAACATCTACATGGTCGCGGAGCCGGGCGCGGTGATGACGCCGTACGACGGCCGGACCTACAACTATGCACCCGTCAACTTCATCCAGACGCCGTACAACCGCACGAACGTCTTCGGCGAAGGCAATTTCGACGTGTCGGACAATGTCCGGTTCACTGCGGCGATCCGGGGCAGTTCGCGGCGGTCGGACCAGGAGCTCGCGCCGCTGCCCTACGACACGAACATCGATCCCGGCTACGAGGGCGTGTTCAACGGCAACCCGTACACCGGCGTTTCGCCCGACAACTACTACCTCCGCGACGCGATAGACCGCTATAACACCGCTAATGGCACGTCGCTCGGGTACGAACCCGTCACGAATGCCCGGCGCCGCATGACGGAAACGCCGCGCCACTACTCGCAGGACCTGTCGCAATACCAGGCGCTGCTCGGTTTCGAGGGCGAGTACTCGGGTCTCGACTGGGAGGTGTACTACAACCGCGGCTACCGGAGCCTCGTGAACAACGACCTCGGCCAGTTCTCCGGCGAACGCCTGCAGAACGCCCTCGGCCCCTCCGCGGACCTCGACGGCGACGGCACGCCGGAGTGCTACGGCGACATCAGCGACCCGTCGACCCTGGTGACAGGCTGCGTGCCCCTGAATCTCTTCGGCGGCGAAGGTACCGTGAGCGAAGCCATGCTCGGCTACGTCGGCGTCGAACTCGTCGACACCCGCGTGTGGGAGCAGGACATCGTCGAAGCCAGCGTCAGCGGCAGCGCCTTCGAACTGCCGGGCGGCGAGCTGGGCTGGGCGGTCGGGGCCGGCTATCGCGGCGACGCGTTCAAGTACACGCCGGATTCGGCCAAGGTGCTCGGCGCGGCTACCGGCGGCACCGGCGCCGGCACGGACGGATCGCTGTACTCGACGTCCGTCTACGGGGAAGTCTACGCCCCCGTGTTCGACAACGGCACGCAGTCGCTCGCGCTCAAGGGCGGCACTCGCTGGGACGACTACAACCTGTTCGGCGACGACACCACCTGGCAGGTCGGCGTCGAGTTCCAGGTCATCGACTCACTGAAGCTGCGCGGCACCGCCGGCACGGCGTTCCGCGCGCCGACGATCGAAGAGCTGTTCGACGGCCTGCAGGACGATGCGCCGACCTACATCGACCCTTGCGACCCCGGGGACTTCCAGGCGAATTACGGCGGCAACGGGACGAACATCGCGCCGGGCTGCGGGGCAATCGCGAACCGCACGGATTCGCAGACGACGGCGCTGATCGGCGGTTCCACCGAGCTGACGCCGGAAACGGCGGAAACGTTCACGGCGGGCCTGGTGTGGACGCCGGGTTTCGGGGAGGGCGACCTGTCTGTCACCGTCGACTGGTGGCAGATCGACCTGGAGGACGCGATCACGACCTACGGCGTGCAGTTCACGCTGGACGAATGCTACGTCAACCAGGTAGCCGAATCCTGCGCACTGATCACCCGCCGGAACGACTTCGACTACACCATTCGTGACATCGTCGACACGAACGTCAACGTCGCGAGCCAGGTGGGCGAGGGCATCGACACGGAGATCCGGTACGCTTTCGATACCGACTTCGGCACCTTCGATACGGCTTTGCTCTGGTCGCACCTGCTCGACCGCAGTCGCACGCCTTACCCCGGCGCTCCGGAGGAAGAGATGCTCGGGTACCACTTCCTGAACAGCAGCACGCAGGACGGCGGTACGTACGCGGAGGACAAGTGGAACGCGTCCGTGCACTGGTCCTATGGCGACCTGTCGGTGGGTTACATGGCGGAGTTCATCGGCGAGATCGAGGCGTTCGCGACCTTCCAGACGTCGTATACGCAGCAGATCGACTCGCAGCTCTACCACGACCTCGTGTTCGACTACCGCCTGGACATCGTCGGCGACACGATGCTGACCCTCGGCATCACGAACCTGTCGAACGAGGAACCGCCGTACATCGACCGTGCGTTCAACGCGAGCACGGATCCCTCGACCTACCGGATGTTCGGGCGCGGATACTTCTTCCGCCTTTCCCAGACGTTCTGAAAGCCGCGGGCAGTGGCAAACCGGGGCCGCGGAGGATCTCCGCGGCCCCGTCTCGTTGGCGAACTTCGCGCCCCGCCGGCGTTCCAACCGGGGAGCAGAACGGGCAACGCCGCGCGCCGATGAACCGACCCTCGAGCCAACTGGAGCAACTCAGCGAGACCGCCCGCGGCGCCGTCTACCGTCGCGACTGGCCGACGGTCGCCGCCTGCTCGAGGGCCATCCTCGGGAAGGACGGCGACAGCCCGGAGGGCCATTTCCTCGCCGGACTAAGCGCCAAGGCAGCCGGACGCCACGGCGATGCGGCAGCGCATTTCGAGCGCGCACTTGCGCAGGACGGAGCGCGATACGACGCCGCGATCGAACTCGCGAACGAGTACGTCGGCCAGCACCGCCACGCCGAAGCGGCCGCGCTCGTGCGGCGCTGCGGCGAGCGGCTCAGCGGCAGCCCGGCTTACCTGCACATGGCGGGCACCGTACTCGCCTCGGCCGGGCTCCCGGAAGACGCCTGGCCCCTGTTCGCGCGGGCGCACGCGTTGCAGCCGGGCGTCGACCTGTTCCGCTCGAGCCTCGCGACCTGCAGTATCTTCCTCGGCCGCATCGACGAGGCGCGCGCTCACTACTTAGCCCTCCTCGAGCGATTGCCCGACCACCAGCGCTACCACTACCAGCTCTCGCGCCTCGGGCGCGCGACCGACGCGCGGCACGTCGAGGCGATGGAACAGGTGCTGGCGCGCACTCGCCGGCTGCCGAAGGACAACGTCTTCCTGTACTACGCGCTCGGCAAGGAACTCGAAGACCTCGAACGCTGGGACGAGGCGTTCGACTGGTTCCGCCGCGCGGGTGACGCGGTCACGGCGGTTGCGGAGTACGACGTCGGTGAGGACGTCGACCTCATCGACACCATCGTCTCCACCTGCAGTGCCAGCTGGGTC
>DASUOE010000294.1:0-11105 GCA_036276805.1 Woeseiaceae bacterium
TCTTCGCCATGAGCCCGATGAGCAGCACGAGACCGATCTGCGAATAGATGTTGAGGGAGGTGCCGGTCAGCCACAACGCGAGGACGGCCGACGCCAGGCCGAAGGGCACGATGAGCGTCACGACCACCGCGCTTGTGAAGCCCTCGAACTGGGCGGCGAGCACGAGGAATATCACGGTCAGCGCGATCGCGTAGGTGAACAGCGCCTCGCGCGACGTCTCCTCGAGCGTGGCGGCCTCGCCCTGCAGCACGAGCGTGACGTTGTCCGGCAGCACGTCGCGCGCCAGCGCCCGCAGGTCCGCGACCGCGTCCCCCAGCGGCGTCGCCGCTTCGAGGGTCATGTCGACTTCGATCGCACGGCGCTGCGCATAACGGTCGAGTTCGGAGGCCACGCCTTCCTCGCGCAGCGTCACGATGCTCGACAACGGCACGAGGGCGCCACTGTCGGTGCTGACGAACAGGTTCACGAGATCCGTGGGATCGTTGATCTCTCCGCTCGACGACTCGAGCAATATCGGCACGGCCTCGTCGTCCACGTTGAGGTCAACGAGCTCGTCGCCGTCGATCATGGCGCGGAGCGTGTTGGCGAGGTTCGTGAGATCGATGCCGAGATCCGCGGCGCGCCGCCGGTCGATGTCGACCGACAGCTGCGGCTGGGTGGGGTCGTAGGAGATCTGCGGCTGAGATAACGCCGGGATCCGGTCCTCCAGCGCCGCGACGAATTTCTGTGCGGCCGCGAAAATCGTCGCGTAGTCGTTGCCGATCAGCGCGACCTCGAGGTCGCCCGAGGATTGGCGCATGTTCAGGCTGTTGCTGCCGGATACCGCGATATAGGCGCCCGGCGTCTGCGCCAAAGGTTCCTCCAGCGCCGCGATGATCTCCCGCTGGCTGCGCTCGCGGTCCCGCCAGTCGGCGAGCGGCACGCTCACCCGCGCGCGGTTCGGATCCCACGCCCCGACGATGGTCAGCATGGACTTGGCCTCGCCGGTCTCGACTAGCGGGCGCACCGCCTCCTCGATGATTCGTGCCTGCCGGTCCATGTAGCCGATCCCGACGCCGTCCGGGCCCGACGCATTGATGCCGACGAATCCGCGATCCTCGTCGGGCAGCAGCACCTGGTCGATGCCGCGGAGAAGGAGCAGGCAGCCGCCGGCGAACAGGAGCGCAACCAGGATCGGCAGCCACGGGCGGTCGAGCGTAAATGCAAGGCTCCGCGCGTAGAAACCGTGCAGCCGGTCACCTACTGCCACGATGCCGCGGCGCAGGCCGTGCATGCGTCCCTGGGCGGGCAGGCGCGACGCCGCCGCCGGAACCAGCGTGAGCGAGACGAAACTCGAGATGATGACGGCACACGCGAGCACGAGGCCGAATTCCCGGAACAGCCGGCCGGCGGTGCTCGGCAGGAACGCGATCGGGATGAACACCGAGACCAGGACTGCCGTGGTCGTCACGACGGCGAAGAACACCTGGCGCGTGCCGAGCACCGCGGCGGCGCGAGCGCCGAGCCCCTGCGCGCGCCGGCGCTTGATGTTCTCGAGGACGACGATGGCGTCGTCGACGACGAGACCGGTCGCGAGCACGAGCGCGAGCAGCGTCAGGATGTTGATCGAAAATCCGAGTAGCCAGATGGCCGCGATCGTGCCGACGAGCGCCACCGGAATCGCCACGCTCGGCACGAGCGTCGCCCGGAACGAACCGATGAACAGCCAGATCGTGCCGACGACGATCAGGATCGTCAGCGTAAGTGTGAAAAGTACCTCGGTCACGGAGCTGCGGATGAACTCCGCCTGGTCGTCGATGACGACGAGCTCGAACTCTTCGAAACGCTCGTTGATGCGATCGATGGCCTGGTGGACGGCGTCCGAAATCCGGATCGTGTTCGACCGGGCCTGCCGGATCACGCCGAGGCCGATGATCGGCCGGCCGTCGAGCCGCGTGTAGGTCCACGCGTCCTCGGGGCCGAAGTAGACGTTGGCGACGTCGCCGATGCGAATCGTATCGCGGACGATGATGTCCGCCACCTCGGCGGCCGTCACGACCGACGCGTCCGCCCGCACGATCAGTTCCTGGTCCTCCGAGCGGAAACTGCCTGCCGGCACGTCGAACGGCGCGAGCTGCAGGACTTGCGACACGTCCGTAACCGAGAGGCCGTAGCTCGCGAGGCGGAGCGGGTCGACGACGACCCGGAGCATCCGCCGCCGGCCGCCATTCAGCTCGACGTCCGCCACGCCCTCGATGGAGACGATCTCGGGGATGACGTCCTGTTCGACGACCCGGGTGAGTTCTTCCTCGACCAGAAGGTCGCTCATGACGGCGATCTGCACCACCGATTGCGAATCGTCGTCGGCCTTCACCACGTCGATGCGCTCGAGGCGCTCCGGCAACCGGTGCGAAACCCGGCTGACCGCCTCGCGCACGTCCGACGCCGCGCTGTCGAGGTCGACGCCGGGGCGGAACTCGATCCGTATCCGGCCGTTGTTCTCCTCCGAGGAGGACTCGATGTTCTGGATGCCCGACACCCTTGCGACCGCGCCTTCGATGATGCTGATGACTTCGGTGTCGACGGTTTCCGGCGACGCGCCGGGAAACTCGGCGCGCACGGTGACGATCGGCCGGTCGACGTCCGGCAACTCGCGCGTTTCCACGGCCAGCACGGCGGCGATGCCGGCGATGACGATGAGCAGGTTGAATACGAGGACGAGAATCGGGCGCCGGATGCTCAGGCTCGGCAGGTCGTTCACGAGTCCGGCGTCGGCCGGCGCCTCGGGGTTGTCGCGCTCCGATTCCATCGGGCGCGTCAGTCGGCGGCGATGGGCGCGTCGGCGGCGCCGCCCGCGCCGGCGGTCGAGTCGGCGAACCCGGTGGTCTCGTACTCGACCGGGACATTGTTGCGCATGCGCTGTATGCCCTCGACGACGACCAGTGCGCCCGCGTCGATCTCCGCGTCGACCAGGACACGCCCCTGCTGCCGCTGCACGATCTTCACGCTGCGCCGCTCCGCGACGCCGTCCACGATCAGCCAGACGTAGGCGCCGTCGGCGCCCCATTGCACGGCAGTTTCCGCGATGACGGGATAGGCGCGGCCTTCGATATTGACCGAGACCCTGAAGCTCATGCCGGGACGAAGCGTATCCTGCTCGTTGTCGACGCTCGCGCGGGCGACGAACGTGCGCGTCGCGGGGTCGATGCGGCTCCCGACCTCGACGACTTCGCCGGCCAGCCGGGTCTGTGCGTGGTCCCAAGCCTCAAGCGATACCTCGTTCCCCACGCCGAGTTCTCCCACTAGCACTTCCGGAACCTCGAAGTTGACGAGCAGCGAACTGCGGTCGTCGAGCGTCGTAATGGCAGTGCTTTCCGTGACGCGGTCGCCGGGGTCCACGTCCGTTACGTCCACGTGGCCGGTGAACGGCGCCTTGACGAAACGGTCATCGAGTGCGACGCGGGCGCGCCCGAGTTCGATGCGCGCGGCTTCGACCTGCGTTGCCGCGGCGTCGAGCTGCGTGGGCGTCACGGCGCCGGTTTCGGCGCTGCGGCTGTAACGATCGTAAATACGCTCCGCCTCGGTCAGCCGCACTTCGCCGAGTTCGACGGCAAGCCGCTCGTCGCGGCTGTCGAGCTCGACCAGTACATCGCCCTGCCGGACCCGCTGGCCCGGCGCAAAGTTCACGGCAACGACTTCGCCGGACGTCGCCGCGTACAGGGTGACCGAGCTCAGCGCGCGGGAAGTGCCGACCGCCTCTATTCGCGTCGTGGCCGGCTCGAAACGCATCGGCTCTGCGATGACGCGGACGGGCGCCGCATGTTCCCGCGACGCGGTTTGCGGCGCCTCCTCGCAGGCGCCGAGCAGCGCCGCCGACGCGATGACGGAAAAGATGAGCGGACGGCGCGGTGCGGGGGATTTCATTCGGCGGCGTGGTCCAGGTCGTCGGAGAGCGCCCCATTCTACTGGATCGCAGGGGACGGAATGGTGAATCAGACCGCGAAAGTTGCGGTTTGTTACGTGTTCCTGCCGGCAGGCCGCGCCGGCTACTGGTAGCCCTTCGCTTGCAGGCGAAACAATTGCGCGTAACGACCGTCGGCCGCCATCAGGCTTTCGTGGTCGCCGTGTTCGAGGATGCGCCCGCCGTGTATGACCACGATCTGGTCGGCGGCCCGGACGGTCGAGAAGCGATGGGAGATCAGGATGACGATGCGGTTCTCGCTCAAGCGCTGGAAATGCTCGAATATCGCCGCCTCGGACGCGGCGTCCATCGCCGCCGTCGGTTCGTCGAGGACGAGGATGTCGGCGTCCCGGCGCATGAATGCGCGTGACAAAGCGATCTTCTGCCACTGCCCGCCGGACAGTTCACGCCCGTCACGAAACCAGCGTCCGAGCTGGGTGCGGTAGCCGTCGGGCATGGTCTCGATGAACGGCGCGGCCATGCCGAGCGCCGCGGCTTCCGCCCAGCGCGCCTCGTCATCGAAATGCCGCACGTCGCCCGCGCCGATGTTCTCGCCCACCGAGAACTGGTAGCGGCCGAAATCCTGGAAGATGACCCCGAAGCGCCGGCGCAGCGCCTCGACGTCCCACTCCTTCAGATCGAGGCCGTCCAGCAGGATCCTGCCCGAGGTGGGCTCGTAGAGCCGGGTGAGGAGCTTGATCAGCGTGGTCTTGCCCGAACCGTTCTCACCGACCAGCGCAAGACTCTCGCCCGGCCGGATTGCGAGGCTCACATCGTCGAGCGCGTTCTCGTTCGATCCCGGGTAGCGAAACGTCACGTGCTCGAGTTCGAGCCCGCGGCCGGGCGCGGGACCGGCCTGCGCCGTGCCCGAGCGTGCGATGACGGGCTGCTCGAGGTATTCGTACAGGTTTGAGATGTACAGGTTGTCCTCGTACATCCCGCTGATCGCCGACAGGATCGCGCCGACCGCGGTCTGGCCCTGCCGGAACAGCATGAGATACATGGTCATCGCGCCGAGCGTGATTTCGCGCGCGATTGTCGCGAGTACGATCCAGGCATACGCCCCGTAGAATGCCGCACTCGACAGCAGGCCGAGGACGAAACCCCAGCCGTCCCGGCGCAGCGTGAGCCGCCGGTCCTCACGGAACAGCTTGCTGAATATCGCCCGGTAGCGCTCGAGCAACCGCGGCCCGAGCTGGTAGAGCTTCACCTCCTTGACGCCGTCTTCCCGCGCGATGACGGTTTCGAGATACAGCTGCATGCGCGTGTCGGGCGAGCGCCAGCGGAACAGGCGGTACGCGTCGCCGGAGAACTTGGCTTCCGCGAAAAACGACGGCAAGCCGGCGACGACGAGTATCAGCACGGCGAAGGGCGAGAACGCGAACAGCAGCACGGCGTAGCTGGCCAGGGACAGGGAATTCTGGATGAGCCCGAACGTGCGGTTGACGAGGCTCAGCGGCCGGCTCGACGCTTCGCGGCGCGCCTGCGTGAGCTTGTCGTAGAACTCCGAGTCCTCGAAGTGCGTGAGCTGCAGCGTCAGCGCCTTTTCGAGGATCATCACGTTGACGCGCTGGCCGAGCAGCGCCCGGAGTATGGACTGGCTCGCCGAGATGCCGCGCTGGCTCGCCGCCACGGCCGTCACGACCAGCGCTTCGCAGAGGATCAGGAAGAGCACGCCGCGCACGTCCGGGTCGGCGGCGTTCATGGCGGCCACGACGGCATCGACGATCAATTGGCCGAGCCAGGCGATCACGGCCGGCAGCACGCCGGCTATCACGGTAAGTGCGGCGAGCACGAGGGTCAACGGGCGGCTCGTGGTCCACACGAGCGCCATGGCGCGCCGGCTGTAGGCGAACACACCGAGAGCCCGCCGGAAGAAGCCGGTTTCCGTGTCGAGCGCCGTGTTCACCGCGTCGAGACCGGCACTCTGCGGCACGCGGCGGGCGGCTGGGCGGCAACTTCATGCATTTCAGTTCCTTATCGCGGACCTTCGACGTTCGGGCGAGCCGCGCGTACTCGTCCGGTGCGGGCGCCGCGGGCGGCGGAGCGGCGATTGACGCACAGGTCCGGATGACCTTGCAACCGGCTGGCGGACTTGCGACGCGGGTATTGCGTTTGCATCTTGCGTTACACTTGCGGCATGCAAACACGCACCGAGCAATGGATCTTCGGCGTGGCGGTTGCCGTCGTCGTCCTCGTGTTGATCGCCGTCGTCTGGTTTCGCCACGAGCCGGAGCTTGACGCACAGCCGGACGCACCGGCCGCCGACGCCGTCGCGGAACCGGAAGCGCCGGAGCACCCGGTTGCTCCGCCCGACGAGCAGGCTCTCCCGGGCGACGAGCCCCCGCCGCCCCTGCCGCCGCTGGACGAGAGCGACGCACCGGTCACTGCGGAGCTCGGCAGCGTGTTCGGCGAATCGCTCGGGGACGCCCTCGCGGCCGAAGCACTCATCGAAAAGTTCGTCGCCACCATCGACAACCTGCCGCGTGACAAGCTCGCGGAACGGCTGCGGCCGCTCGGTCGAGTGCCCGGCCGGTTCGAAACGGCGGACGGGATGGCTGCGGACCGCTACACGGTGTCGCCGGAAAACGAGCGCCGCTACGATTATCTCGTCTCGACGTTCGTCGCGGCGCCGACCGACCAGGTCGTTGCGTTATATCGGCGCTACTACCCGCTCATGCAGGATTCCTACGAGAGCCTCGGGTACCCGGACGCCTACTTCAACGACCGCATGGTGGAGGTCATCGACCACCTGCTCGCGACGCCGGAGCCTGACGGCACCCCGGAACTCGTACGGCCGCACGTCCTGTACCAGTACGCCGATCCCGACCTCGAGGCGCTGTCCAGCGGGCAGAAACAGATGCTGCGCCTCGGCCCCGGGCAGCGCGCCGACGTGAAAGACAAGCTGCGCGAAATCCGCGCGGCGCTCGTTGAACCCGCCGCGGATTCCGGCGGCTAGCCGCAAAGGTCACGATGCTCAGGAAGCTCATGCGCCGCGTCTCCGACGCGCTGGATCCGGGCAACGCGGGGCAGGCCGCGCCGGAAGACCGCGAGGCCGGCCTGCGCCTCGCCACCGCCGTGCTAATGGCGGACGTGGCACGCGCCGACAACGAATTCTCGGAACAGGAATTCGATCACGTCATCGCGCTCGCCGCGCGCCATTTTCGCCTCACGACCGAGGAAGCGGCGGAGCTCGCGAACCAGGCGGACGTCGCCGCCGAGGAGCTCGTATCGCTGCACGACTTCACGCAGTTGCTGCATGAGCATCTCGATGAGGACGACAAAGCCGGCGTCGTCAGGCTGTTGTGGCAGGTCGCCTACGCCGACGGCATGCTCGACAAGTACGAGGACGCACTGATCCTGAAGATCGGCGACCTCCTGCACGTCAGCCGCGCTCTCGTCATGCGCCTCAAGCACGACGCCGCGCCGAACGCCTGACGCACGCAATCAGCCGGTTCTGAGCGCGAGGCGCGCTGCCCGGCGTTCGCCGGCCGCCGCGTAGCGCGCTTTCTCTGCCGATGTCTCCGGCGCAACGGAGGGTACGTCCACCGGGCGTCCCGCCTCGTCCAGCGCAACAAACGTAAGGTATGCCGAGACCACGTGGCGGCGCTCGCCGGTGTGGCTGTTCTCCGCCGCCACCTGCACGCCGATCTCCATGGAGCTCTTCCACGCTCGGTTGACCGCGGCCCTCACGACCAGGGTTTCGCCCGCACGCGCTGGCGCGAGAAACTGCAGGCTGTCTACCGCGGCAGTGACACAGGTGCGTCCGCTGTGCCGCTCCGCGACGATCAGCGCGGTGCGGTCGCACAGCCCCATCACCAGCCCACCGAACACGGTGTATTCCGAATTCAGGTCGTTCGGGAAGATCTTGTAGACGTTTTGCGTCACCGCCGATGCGGACGGCGGCCGGGCCGCGGGATTCATGGCGCCTCCTCGAGGGCACGGATGACGAGTCTGCGGGTGAGCCATGCGCGGGGCCCGCGGGCGTCGTCAAGGCCGAGGCGCGCGAGCGCCTCCGCATGCTCCGCGCCGCCCGTCGCGAGCAGGGCGCGCGCGGCGGTCACAAGCCGCCCGCGGCGGGTCGCGGTGGCCCGGGCAAGGCAGGACAGCGCATCGACGAGCCGTTCCTCGACGGGTGTGAAGGCGCTGCCGAGCGGGTACGGCGGAAAATGACCGGCAACGCCATCGTCGCTGAAAGCCGCCGCGACCGCGGCAGGCGTATTCTGCGGCGACCTGTCGTCGAGCGCATGGTTTGCGGCAACCTTGCCGGCATCCCGCGCGGCCGCGAGCAGCCCGGGCTGGAACTCCGCATCCGCGATCTGCAGCATGGCATCGATCACCGCCGCATCGGGGCGACCGCGGGTCGCCGCGATGCCGTACTCGGTCACGAACAGGTCCCGGTGCTGCCGCGGCACGCTCGTGTGGCCGTAGGTCCACCGGATGTTCGAGTGCGTTGCACCGCCGCTCACCCGGCGCGCCCGGAGCATGAGGATCGAATGCGCGCCGCCGAGGTCGGCGGCCATCCGGACGAAATCGAACTGGCCGCCGATGCCGCTCACGACCCGGCCGTCGTCGAGGCCGTCCGAGACGGCCGCACCGAGCAGCGTCGCCATCATGCACTCATTGACGAAGCGCGCGCCCTCGCGCTGCCTGCGCTTGGCCGCTTCGTCGCCGTAGAGCGTATTGACGAACGAGATCGGCGACATCGCGATTTGCCGCCGGCGGCCGGACGGCAGCGCGGCAAGGCCGGCGTACAGCGCGCCGGAACCGAGGAAGAATCCGGCATGGACCAGTGCGTCATCGCCGGCGCCCGCGGGCCGGCGGAGGATACCCGACTCGTAGAGCGTGAACAGCGCATCGCTTAAGAGTTCCGAGCAGGCGTAGAGACCTCGCTCGAACGGCCGGTCCTCGATCGGCAGCACCTGGCGGCGCACCGCGTTGCTGCCGCCCGGCAAGCGCTCGAGCACGCTGCGGAACACTTGCGGCTCCCGGTTGCGCAGCTTGAGGCAATGCGCGACCGCATCGCTCAGCGACCCGATGCCGAGCTGCAGCGTCCCGCCGTCGGGAACGAGGCTCGCGACATGCATGCCGGTCGCATAATCCGCCGGCGTGACCTTGCGGTTCGGCAATGGAAAGAGCGGATGATCCAGGTCCGGATGCGCAAGCAGGAAATCGAACGCCTCGTCCGGCAGCTCTGCGGCGCCAGGCATGTAGGGCAGCGACGTATTGAGCTGGCCCACGAACAGGAAAGGGCGCTCCTGCCGCGCGCGCAGCCGCGGCAGGAGGTCGAGCGTCACTTCCGGGTTGCACGCGAGGCTCACGTAGCCTGGCCGGCCGGGATCCGTCGCGACGAGCTGCGCGATCACGTTGACGCCGAGGTCGAGGAGTTCATCGGCGACTTCGCTGTAGTTGATGCTCGTGTAGGACTGCTGCACGGTCGGGTTGCCGAGCCAGGCGCCGGGGCGCAGGTAGAACTCCCGCACGGTCACGTTCGGCGGCAGGCGCTCGCACCTCTGCGCCTCCTCGTAGGCGACGCGGGGCCACCCGCCATACAGGCGCTCTGCGATCGGTTCGAGCAGCCGGGCTTCGAGAGCGCTCGCGGCCTGCGGCCGGGTCAGCGTCAGACCGGTGAATATCGTGAGGCGGACCGACGGATCGCGCTCGGCGAGCCGATACAGGGCATTCGCGACGTGCAGCGCCTTGCCAAGCCCGACCGGCAGCCCGAGCACGATGTCCCGGCCCGCTCGTGCGACGATCTCGGCGGCGAGCGCCTCCGGGTCCGCGTGGAGCGCGGTCACTTCGCCGGGCCGGGGATGCGCGGTGGCCTGCCCATGATCAACTGTAGGTGTGCCATCAACTGCTAATCGTCAACTACAAATTGTCAACTGCTCATGCGCCAGATGTCGCCCCGGTCGATGGAGCGGTCGCGATGCATCAGGATCCATTCCGCGTGTTCGTCGAGGCACGAGCCGCCGAGCGCGCGGATGATCTGGCGCCGCTCCGCGTCATCGTCGGCGCCGTTGAGCCGCCGCCTGGCATTTTCGAATACTCGCAGCATGAACTCGTATTGCTTGATCAGCTCGCGCTCCGCCGTGTTCTGCGCATAGCCCTGGCGCACGGCATAGGCCAGGAGGATAGCACCCATCACGGCGAAGAGCGGGTCCGCGATGCCCTCACCGAGCACGTTGCCCGCGGTCAGGATGATGAGTACGACCACGACGCTGGTTGCAAGACTTATGGTCGACAGCCGCTCGGTCGCACGATTGCGGAGGATCCACTGTGCCGCCTTGCGCTTGTAATAGGCAACCTGCCCGCCCGCCTCATCGCCGACCCACTCGCGGATGGTGAATGCCAGGCCTTCCGGCGTAACCGTTCGTTCCGCGTCGACACGAGTTCCTGCAACGCGCATGACGTTCCGGATCCAGCCGAGTTCCGGATCTTGTGTCTGCAGGAAATTGTCGTGCGTGAACTTGGATTCGTTGTCGCTCGTTATACCCGCGGCCGCGAGGTAGAACTGCACGCGCAGGCCCTCCGCCAGCGCACGGTAGTCCAGGTAGCGTCGATGCCAGCCACGATCCTGCGCATATTTCTGGATGGCGGCGGCAACCAGGAACAGTACCAGGAACGCGAACATGAATATCTCGCGCGTGCGCAGGTCCGAGTACAGGATAAACATGAGGCCCATCAGGAACGCCAGCACGTGCGTGCCGCGCAGCGTCCGCAGCGTCAGCCGCTGGTAGTGGATCGCAAGCCAGTCGGCGATGCAGTAGAGGTGATTGATGCTCGACAACCCCGGGGGCAGGCCTTCGGCCGCGGACTCGTCGTACAACGGGTGGCGTTCCGCCTCGATGCGCGCCCGGAACGTCGATGCGTCTTCGCTGAACTCGCTGCTGCGCCGGAAGATGAGGTCGTGCTGCAGCGGCATAGTGCGCGTGCGCGGGTTGTGCAGGTCGTTCGTGTACCACCAGCACTCGAGCGGTTCGAAGCCCGCGGCCGGCGCGCCGTCCTCGATTTCCCGCGAACAGACGATGTGATAGATGAGGTCGCTTTCGTCGTCGACCAGCATCTGCTGTGTCGCCACGCTCCGGGTCGAATACCCGGGCATGACGTCATCGTGGTGGAAGCGCACGACCTGGGCCGTACCGCCGAGCTTGCCCGAAGTCTT